>JBBRDE010000071.1:0-20444 GCA_038204185.1 Cytophagales bacterium | reverse complement strand
GCCATTCCCTGGTTATATTCTTCCTGACTCAGGCGGTTGTCCTTATTGGTATCCCAGGCGCTGTACCAGCCCGCTTTGGTGTTGCCCTGCCGGTATTCGTTATCATTCAGGAATCCGTCGGCGTCAATGTCCCAGTCGGCCCAGCCTTGTCCGGTCAGCCCACTTTTTTGGATACCCCGGTTCCACTCGTCCTGATCCAGCCGCGTGTCTTTGTTGGTGTCCCAGTCTGTGAAATATCCCCCGGCGTACTCGTTCTCATCCAGGAAGTTATCCTGATTGGTATCCCATTGGGTGAAGTAGCTTTCGGTGGAAGCGTTATCTTCCATGGTTTCGGTGGCGGCTGTCTCATTTTCATCGCTGGCCGATTCGTTTTTATCGGAGCAGGCTGACAGGCTTATTGCCAGAAAAAGGCAAAGTGTATGGGTAATTAGGGGAAATCTGTTCCTTACTTGCTTATTCATGGTGTTAAAGGTTTAAGGTAAATAATTGATTTACTTCCCTATACCCCTAAAAAAATGTGCCGCACGGTTGTGAAGTCCCGAAAAACCTGTGGTGATCAAACGTTTTTTGGAGATTTTGCAAACTAAAATGCCCTTGATTTTGAATAAAACAAAGTAGTGAAATGGGCTTCTCGCATCGCCAGGCTCTTCGATAGGATCAAGTCTTCAAAACCATCCCCTCTACCGTGCCGTCCAACCGCCATCCACCGTAATAATAGACCCGACCATATAGGTCGCCGCATCGCTGGCCAGCAGCAAGGCGATGCCCTGGATTTCGGCGAGTTCGCCCCAGCGTTCGAGGGCGGTGGCTCCTACGATAAAGTTTTTGGCTTCGGCGCTATTGGCAATGGGTATATTCATTTCGGTGAGGAAAGGACCGGGGCACACCGCGTTGACATTGATGGCAAAGGGAGCGAGCTCTACGGCCAGGGCGCGGGTCATGTTCACCACCGCGCCTTTGCTGGCGGTATAGGGGGTACGGTTGGCCAGGCCCACAATGCCCAGGGTACTAGCCAGGTTGATGATTTTGCCGCTTTGAGCCTTCTTCATGTAGGGCGTCACGGCGCGGCAGCAGTTCCAGGTACCGTTCACATTGATGCTCATCACCTGCTGGAAATCCTCGGGCGATACCTCGTCGATGGCCCCGCGAATGTTGATCCCCGCACTATTGATGAGGATGTCGATGCGGCCGAAGGTATCGAAGGCAGTTTTGGCCATCGCTTCGGTTTGGTCGAAGTTGCTGACATCGGCGGCGAAGCTTATCGCCCGAATGCCGTACTCATCGGCAAGCTGCTGGGCGGCTTCCTGGCCCTGTTCGGCATTGCGGTTCACGAGCATAAGGTTGGCACCAGCAGAAGCTAGCCCGGCGGCCATCGCCAGGCCGAGGCCTTTGGAGCCACCGGTAATGATGGCGGATCTTCCAGTAAGATCGAAGAGTTTGATTCCAGGCAAATTTTGGGACATGGGGAGTGTTTTTTATCGATAATGAATGATTGAAAGTTGATAATGGAAAGTGTTGGATTTTGTTTTCAATTTCCATTCTTACCTATCATTAAATTAACTTCTTGCTGTATTGCAGCGATTTCAGAATGTTTTGCTCCTCGACACCCAGCCGGGCGTCGGGAGTAAGCTGGGCGACGGTCGGCAAGTCAGTTTTGAATTTTTTCTGACGTACCATGCGAAGTGTATCAGCTACATCTTCGGCAGGAACAACCTCCATCGCGGGCCAGTACTGTTTGGTAAGGAAAGGGATTTGCAACGGGTCGCGGGTTATCATTTCCAGGCTGAAATTGACGTTAGGATTGTACTTTTTACAAATCTCTACCATTTTCGGTAAATCCAGTATGCCTTCGCCTAGGGGTACCTCCGACAACAGAAAACCGTCTTCGTATTCGCGGACGCCCATGTCCTTGACATGGGTACTTAGTACAAAGGGGGCCAGGGTGTTCACAACCTCCATCGGATCTTCGAGCAGGGCGATGCTGTTGCCAAAGTCCAGGGTTACGCCTACATGGTCGCTGCTAAGGCCTTTGATAAGCGCGGCCAGTTCGTCGGCTCGCCAATCTTTGTGATTTTCTACGGCAAGTTTCACCTTATGCTTCCGTACAATCGGTTCGGCCAGTTGCAATGAGGTGATTGAGTTTTTCTTGAATTCCTGAATAGCCTCATTGCTGTGGAAATTCTCGTAGCGGCGACCGTTCATACATACTGTGCGCAGAATGGTAGCTCCGGCTTCTTTGGACAGTTTAACCTCCTCCTCAAAACGGGGTACCTCGTCGGCATTGCGGGGCAAGCTGATGGAGCCTTCCAGGTACATGCCCCACTTGTTCTTTTGTTCACGGAGTTTTTTGGCCACTTCGGGCGTCCAGTCGCGCACGGTGGTCTGCACGCCCCCCGCACCGATGCTGTGGCAATGTTCCATCAATTCACCAGCGTTTGTGAATCCAGGGTACGTTGTACTAGGCTGTTTGGCGTTCCACCGACTAGCGTACGAATGCACCACGATCCCCATGGGCTGAGTTTTAAAAACCTCAGGTATATTGCCGAATGATAAAGCCGCTATTCCCAAGGCGGAGCGCTGCAAAAAATCGCGGCGGTTGAGTGAGGAGGGACTACTACTTTTTAGCATAGACTAGGGGATTAAAATGATATTAGGGGCAAAGTCACTTTCAATTTATTTCCCATCTGGTACCTTACTGGTTTCCATGTGCTGGTTCAGTTCCCTGGCGGTCCACGGTACGACGCGGCCCTGCGAGGTATGGCGAGTGGTACCTACGGTGCGGCGGTCGATGGCCCCGGCGTTGTTGCCCCATTCGTTGCGGATGTAGGTCAGGATGGCCGTAAGTGCGCCGTCGTCCATCGTGGAATGGGCGGGCATCACGGGCAGGATTTCGGGAGCATCATACACTTTCCCCGCCACATCCACCGGACCTTCCATACCGTGCAGAACGATGAGCGATAGTCTTTTCTCGTCGCCGAGAACCCACTCAGAACCGATGAGCGGCGGCGCAAAACGGTTCATACCCGCGCCGTCGGTACCGTGGCAACCGGCGCAGGTCGTGAGGTAGTGTTGTCGACCCAGCGCAAATACCCTGCGATCGTCCTCACTGAGGGAGTTTCTTTTTTGGGCAACGGCGGCTGCGGCTTTGTGACCGGGCCACTCAAACAAAGTATTTAACGAAGCCAGACGATTTCCGTCAGGTCCGGATATGGGTTTGGCCAGTATATCGGGTGCTTTTGCCAGTTTGATGGGTTTCAGTTTAGGATTATTAGCTTGAATGGACAGAGCCATAATAATAGTTTTATCCTGCCATCGAAAGGTGCCTTTTCTTGCGTTTAAGTCAGCCAGGAGAGCGGCTAATTCACCCGGACTCCCTTTCCGAATAACCGCCGTCATGAGCATTTCCAGGAAAATTTCCTTATCCTGTGCATGCGTCTGCCAGTCCGGATTTTGCAGTAAATTTTTCAAAAAAGCGTACTCCTGATCTTTCAAACTACTCAGTACCGCGTCGCGCATCAGGGGAGAGTTTCCTTCCCTGTCGACGATGGTAGCCAGAATTGGTTGAGCTGCCCTGGGACTTAGCGCGGCGGCCGAGAGGGCTAGTTGTAGCGTGAAGGATTTATCGGTCGTGGAGCCTAGTTTAGAAAGTCCGGTTTCCAGGCGAGTTTTTAGCTGCTGGTTTTCAGCGGCTATGGGTTCCAGCAGGCGCAAAGCCGTGGATCGCACCAATGAATTTTCGTCCTCCAAAGCCTTAAACAGCAGATCGGCAGCCAACTGCTGCATCCCATCCAGCGTCCACAGCGCGTGGAAACGGCCGAGGGGTACCTTGCCGTTTTGAACAAGGTTTTTCAGAGCAGGAAGCACTTGCTTGTCATTGCGCTCCACGAGCAGGCGCTGGGCAACATCGCGGTACCAGCCGCCCGCGTTGGAAAGGTAGGCAACCAATTCAGGCGAGGGTACCCCAGATAATTTCCTGGGGGCTGAAGGATTCCAGTCATTAGGAACGACGCGCCAGATGCGGCCATAATGAACAGGTAATACCAGGTTGCGTTTTATCGTTTGCTCGCGCAGATAAGGGGTCACATAAGCTCCGTGCTGAATCAACCCCCGGTACATGTCGGCGATGTACAGGCCGCCATCGGGACCCGTAGCCGAGTGAACGGGCCGGAATCGCTCGTCAGTGGAAGCCAGAAACTCGGTGCCGGGATGCGGATCGAAGGCGGTGAGCATGGGGCCGTTTTTACGCACCACATTGCGCTTGACCAGATTCCCCGAGGGCTCGCAGACGAACGCGTTTCCCCCATATTCGGCAGGAAAAAGACTTTCCCGGTACACCAGCGGCGAACAAGCGGCCGTGAATTCCAGCAAGCGGCCATCCTGATCCAGGGTACCCGGAATGTAGCCCCGGTTTACGGCGGGATTGGGGCGGATGGGGTACACCCGGCGGTCGATCGTCAGACCGTGGTCGATACCCGTGGTAGGCGTGTGGTGCGGATTGCGCGAAAGATAGTTAGGGGGTACCAGATCGGCGTGCAGTTGCGACCAGTTGTAGTTGTAGTACAGGTTGCCTTCATCGTCGTGGCTCATGCCCCACTGGCCCCGGAACTCGGTGCTGTCTCGCTGCCATTTTCCACCGATCAGGCGGTACCTCAGGCGGGATTTGGCATTATAATACCAGTTGTCCATGCTTCGCCAGAGCCCATTACCCGAATGCTCGGGCAACGGACTTCCAGCGTAGTCGGGGTCAACCATGGTCTTCGTGTCGGCTTTCAGATCGCCATTGGTATCCTGTGTCAGCCACAGGGCTTCATTTTCGGCTACCAAGGCACCACCCGGAACCAGCGCCAGGGCGCGGGGCATCACCAGGCTATCGAGGTAGATCGTACTCTTGTCCATTTGGCCATCGCCGTCGCTGTCTTCCAATATCGACACGCGACCTATGCGTTCGTTTTCTCCGGTACCGTCGATCGTGGGCATAAATCCGCGCATTTCCACCACCCACAACCGGCCATCGGGATCGAACTGAATGACCACCGGGTCTTGTACCATGGGTTCAGAAGCCACCAACTGTATTTTAAAACCGGGTTCGACCTGGAACGTAGCCAGTTCCTCAGCGGGCGTTTTTGGCGATGAGGGATCCTCCATTAAGGAGGAGAGGAGGAAGGGAGAAATGGATGATGGAAAAAAAACTCCGGTTCCAAAAAGACAGACGAGCAGGGTAATTCTAAGCATGACTGTTTATAGAAGGGTGATTATAAAAGCCTTGTTGTGAATTAACGCTCAGTGCGTAGAAAGGTTGTGACGGAGAGATGCTGGATTTTAGGATTCTGGATATTGGGTAACAAAAATGTGATTTTCCAAATGAAAAACTCAGTAGCCAATATCCAGAATCCTAAAAAAACTACACCTTCTTCGGATCGGGATGAATGTACCCCTTTCGGTACGGCCGGGCCAGCAGGCCGTTGAGTTCACGGTCACCGCCCACGATGCTGCGCGTTTTGGGATCGTAGACAATCGGTTTTCCCGTCGCCATGGACATGTTAGCCAAGATACAGCTTGCCGTAGAAATGTGTCCTTCTTCAATGTCCGCCACCGGACGGCCCTTATTCTCAATAGCCGACAGGAAGTTGAGCATGTGCAGGCGGGTGGCGGGGGCCGCGTTTAGTTCAATGCGTTCCTCAGTGAGATCTTCGGGGTACTTCTCTTTCTCGTACACCACATCCATGTGAATCTTCTTGCCCTCCTTGCCTTCAGGAATGAAATCGTACTGCATGGTGCTGGCCCACAGGGTACCTTTTTCGCCATAAAGGGTAAAAGACCACGGATATTCGGGATTGGTGGGGGTACCCCAGCTGCGGTGCTGCCACACGCAATTCAGTTCGGGGTATTCAAACACCGCCGACTGAGTATCAGAAATATTGGATTTGCCTCCCTTATCCACGTAAATGCCGCCCTGAGAACTGATGCGGGTGGGCCAGCCCAGGCCCAGCATCCAGCGTACGGTATCGAACATGTGCACGCACATGTCGCCCGTGATGCCGTTGCCATACTCCATAAAGGTACGCCACCAGCGAATGTGCGGCAGCCCATCGTAGGGGCGCATGGGGGCGGGGCCGGTCCAGGTTTCGTAATCAAAAAAGGCGGGTACGGCCTCCACGGGTGGATTACCATTGGCTCGCATGTGAAAGTAGCAGCACATCTCCACGTGCGAAATCTTGCCCAGCAGTCCGGCGTCTACGATATTCTTTTTGGCGTCGATCAGGTGAGGGGTACTTTTGCGCTGGGTCCCTACCTGCACGACTTTATTGTACTTGCGGGCGGCGGCTACCATAGCTTCGCCCTCCATCACGTCCACGCTAATGGGTTTTTGCACATACACGTTGGCTCCGGCCTTGACGGTGTCGATCATCATCAGGGCGTGCTGGTGGTCGGGGGTGCCGATCAGGACAATGTCCATTTCGTTTTCGGCCAGCATTTTTTGGTAATCGCCGTAGAGCTTGGGCGTTTTGCCTGATTTCTGCCGCTGACTCACCAGCTTTCCGGCGGCGGCCAGCATATTCTTATCGGGGTCGCACAGGGCAACGACTTCCACATCGGTCACCTGAATCAGGCGGAACAGGTCGCTCTTGCCATACCAGCCCGTTCCAATCAGCCCTACCCGGTAGGCTTTGAGAGGATTGACAATGTCCATGCCCTGCGCACCCAGGGCGGTGAGAGCCAGTGTCGCCGATGCCCCTTGTAAAAAACGGCGGCGGTTGATGTTGAAATTATCCATTGAAAAGGTTAGTATTTTGGGTATTGAGATAAATGATAGATGGCAGTGTTATTCCGATTTAAATAAAAAGGCTTTTTGTCTCCTTACATACTTTTAACCGCCTGTCGAATTTTGCCGGCTTTCTAAATGGCTGATGAAGACAGCGTCTTATCCTGGTGCTTTTTGATGGAAATACTGGGGGAAAATTTGACTTATTCAATATCCAGTGAAAGATCTTTCCGGATTTATTATCTTGGCGCAAGTCCCCCTGATTTAGTCACAACTCTCACCCATGCTGGAAAAAACCACTACCCTTATACTGGATGAAAAGCGGCGTCAGCGTACGCTTGTATACAGGCGATTCTTCAAAGATTTTATTCTCATTACCCTGGGTGTGGTAGCGGCTAGTATAGGGTTGAAGGGTTTTCTATTGCCCAACGATTTTCTTGATGGCGGGGCTATGGGCCTATCGCTACTGACCGAAATTATTACCCATGTCGACCTCTCGGTACTGATTGTCTTGATCAACCTGCCCTTTCTAATTATTGGATCGAGGCAAATCTCGCAGCAGTTTGCCTTGAAAAGTGCCGCGGCTATTCTCGCTTTGGCGGTGCTGGTGCATTTTATCGAGCTACCTGTGGTGACCGATGACAAACTGTTAATTTCCGTTTTCGGGGGCTTTTTTCTCGGAGCAGGCATCGGACTTTCCATTCGGGGCGGGGCGGTCATCGACGGTACCGAAGTATTGGCTATTTTCGTAAGCCGCCGTGCCAGCCTGTCGGTAGGCGATTTTATTGCTATTTTCAACGTGATCCTGTTCACATTGGCGATTTTCCTGATCAATGTAGAAACAGCCATGTACTCCATGCTAACCTACTTTGCGGCTTCCAAAACCGTGGATTTTATTATCAATGGCATTGAAGAATACATAGGCGTTACCATTATTTCGGAAAGAGGAGAGATGATTCGGGATACGATCATCCAGCGCCTGGGCCGAGGCGTAACGGTATATAAGTCGGAAGGCGGCTATGGGAAGGGCGGCGTGGTGAACGAGAACCGTAAAGTGCTTTTTTGTGTCGTTACCCGGCTCGAAGTGACCAAACTACTCCACGAAGTAAACAAAGTAGATGCCGATGCTTTTGTGTTCCAGCACTCGATTATGGATACCAAAGGGGGCATGATCAAAAAGCGGCCACTGCATTAGCAAGCTACCCCCTTAGGTGTGAATGTCTTTCCCGCAGTGGGGGCATTTGGTGATTTTAGCGTCCTCCTCGCTTTGTTTTTTTTCGTTGATTTGCTTGATAAAACCTGAAGCCAGGATACCCGTGGGCAAACTGAACAGCGCCACGCCCAAAATGGCGATAAAGCCTCCGAACAGTTTTCCCAGAGCGGTAATCGGATACACATCGCCGTAGCCCAGGGTGGTCATGGTGACTACCCCCCACCACATGGCTGTCGGAATACTGGAAAAAGCCTCGGGCTGCACCGGGTGTTCAATGTAGTAAATAATGCTGGAAGCGATCAGCATGGCGAATAGGAGAAATGTGTAACTCAAGATGAGCTCTTCCTTGGTATACTGAACAGCCCGCTGGATCATATTCAGGGCGTGGGAGTATTTGGTAAGCCGATAAAGCCGCACGACCCGCAACAACCGAAGTATACGAAGTAATCCAAAATCGGTAGTGAAGAGCGTGAGATAAAAGGGCAAAATAGCCAGCAAATCGACCAATGCCCAGGCCGAAAACATGAACCGTATTCTACCCCAAAGAGGATCGGTATATTGGGGACTTTCCACACAGGCCCATACCCGCAGGCCGTATTCGATGGTAAAAACTATTACCGAAAATATTTCGAAGTCAATAAAAACCTGGGCCCAAGCGGGGTGGTGCCGGATTTCGGGTACCGAATGCAGTACGATGGCCAGCGAGTTGAGTGCAATAAGCCCAATAATAAAGAGATTGACCATCAGTGGAAAACCTCGCTTACCCTTGGTGCTGATGGTTAGGATATAGTGGACTTTTTTTCGGGTGGTCGACATAGCAAGGGTCGGTTAGGGCATATTTTTGTATAGGCTTTCTCCTCCAATGACGGTTCTCAACACCTTAACCTGCCGAATTTCGGGCAGAGGGATTTTCATGATGTCCTTTTCCAGTATTACAAAATCCGCAAACTTCCCCTTTTCGATGCTGCCCCGTGTCTTTTCCTCGAAGTTGGCGCGAGCCGCCCAGATTGTCATACCCCGCAGGGCTTCCTCCCGGTTAAGCGCATTCTCCATCTGGAACCCGCCTTTAGGGTACCCCTTGTCGTCCACCCGCGCCACGGCAGCATGAAAACCGTAAAGTGGATTCACGAACTCTACCGGAAAATCGCTACCCAGGGCGATGTAGCCGTTTTGTTGCAACAGATCCTTGAAAGCATAGGCGGTCTTGATGCGTTCCGGGCCCAAGCGTTCGTCGGCCCAGTACATGTCCGAAGTAGTGTGCGTAGGCTGGACGGAGGGAATGATGGAGTAGCGGCCAAACTTGGGTACATCCGCTTTGGAGACTATTTGGGCGTGTTCGATGCGCCAGCGGCGATCGTTGGGGCCTTTAAGGTACTTGCCGTATAAGTCCAGCATCAGGCGGTTGGAGGAGTCGCCAATGCAGTGGGTGTTGGCCTGGAACTGGCTGTCAGCAATACGGGCCGTATACTTTTCAAGAACCGATGAGCTGGTCAGTAAAAATCCGGTGGTACCGGCATCCGCGTAGGGTGCCAGCAGGCAGGCTCCGCGTGATCCCAGCGCGCCATCCGCGTAAATCTTGAAAGAGCGCACCGTGAGGCGGTCGGTTTGGTAGGGGCCTTTGGGCAGGTAATAGGCCAGGTTTTCCGGGCTGACACTGATCATGGCGTAATCGCGAATTTTGAGGGAGCCGTTTTTGTGCATTTCGTCGATCAGCTCAATGTCGGAGCGGCTCAGGCCGGCATCCGATACGGTAGTCAGACCAAACATCAGGCAACTTTTTTCGGCGGCTTGCAGCATCTTCATTTTTTCTTGCCGGGTTCGTTCAGGAATTTTACGATCTACCAGACGCTGGGCATTGTCCACCAGAATGCCGGTCGGTTGCCCATTCTTTAATTCCACCAGTCCCCCGTCCACTCTACTGCTTCCCGTAACCTGTGCCAATTCCAGAGCCTTAGTGTTAACTAAGGCCGCGTGGCCGTCGATACGTTTCAGGTACACCGGTACATCAGGGAAAGCCGCATCCAGTTTAGATTTATCGGGAAACTGGGTGTCTGCCCAGTCGTTCTGATCCCAGCCGCGGCCCGTCAGCCAGGCCCGGTCGGGGTTGGCGGCGCGGAATACTTTCAACTTTTCTACAATTTCATCGTACGAGCTAGTACCTACCAAATCAGCGGCGTCCAGTTTTGTCCCCAGTCCCATGAAGTGGCTATGGGGATCGTAAAATCCCGGATATACTGCTCCTCCGCCCGCATCGATGACCGAGTCTGCCTCGTACTGGCCCAGGATCTCATCATTGCTCCCTACAGCTACAAACGACCCGTCTTTTATGGCAAAGGCCTCATGGGTTATGAAGGCAGAATCTACGCTGTAAACCACGCCGTTGTGCACGATTAGGTCCACTCGGATACTTCGTTGGCAGTCCCAAAATAATAAAGCTAAAAAGAGATAAAGAACCAGCGAAAGATTGGGCTTAGCCATAAGTTGGTTGTAGCTTTGAGGGTAAATTGTCAGAACAAGTACATAATCTTGTGAAGCGGTTGTTAAAATAGTCCCAGATTACCCACAAAACCAAATTCATGCGTTCGAAAACGTTTTTTCAGTCCCGCACAAAGTTAGCAACCTTCATGACGACGCTGCTGATTTTGGGCTTGACACACAGCGTCTCACGTGCTCAGGATACTCTCACCCTGGAACGCGCCATTGCCATGGCACTGAATAAAAATTACTCGATACGAATCGCGGAAAAACAGGTCGATATCACCATTAATGATAATACGCGGGGCAACGCGGGGTTCTTGCCCACAGTGGGTGCTGCGGCTCAGAAGAACTTTTCAACCAGTCACCTGCGACAGGAATTTTTCAACGCTTTGCAGGCTCCTTTGGATAGGGCGGGCGTCAACAACAACAACTCCAATTCGGGCGTAACACTCAACTGGACGATTTTTGACGGCCTGGGCATGTTCATCGCCCGCGACCGCCTCAACCAACTTGTGGAGGCAGGACGTATTAATGCCAAGATTACGATCGAGAATACTGTGGCCGATGTGAGTTCGGCTTACTACGAAATCATCCGGCAGTACCAGCGTGTGCGGGCACTCCAAAATGCCCTGGATATTTCGAAAGATCGCCTGGAATTGGCCAGGGCGTTTTATGAGGTGGGTACGGGCTCTAAGGTGGATTTCATCAATGCCCAGGTCGACTACAATGGCGATACCGCTGCCTACATCGCGCAGGAACAGAATCTCAGGAATTCCAAAATTGATCTGAATACGCTGCTTTCCCGTAGCCTTTCCGATGATTTTGTTATTCCGGACACCATTATTACGCGCCGGGACATACCTGTGGAAGAACTGCGGCAGAGTATGCTGGCTCAAAATCCGAACCTGGTTTTTGCTGCCCAGCAACGCCGTCTGGCTGAATTGAATATTAAGGCACTCACGGCCCAGCAATATCCGCAGGTCGATCTTTTAGGAGGGTTCAACTACAATACGACAAACAACCAGGCCGGGTTTGGGGTCAAACAGGCCCGCAACGACGTGTGGAGCTATGGGGCCAGAGTGTCGGTCAATATCTTTGACGGTTTCAACCAGCGACGGCGCATTCAGGGTGCCCGGATCAATGCCCTGATCACCGAAGACCAGGAGCTGGACGTGCGCAACCAGTTGCTTGCCACCTTCGACCGCACCTACCTGACCTATCGCAATAGCCTGCAACTGGTATCCCTGGAAGAAGCCAATTTCAAACTCGCCCGGCAGAACGTCGAAATCGCTTTTGAGCGTTACCGCGTAGGAAACTCCACCTCTTACGAATTTCGCGAAGTGCAGCGAAACACCGTCGCCGCCGAAACCCGGCTTATTGAAGCCGAGTACAATGCCAAACTAGCCGAAATTGAGCTTCTGCGCCTAAGCAGCAAACTGTTGGAAGAGGTAGCCGCGCGGCAGTAGGAGTTTGGTTCATGCTCAATTCCACAGCACTTCTATATCCGCTTAAAAAATCCCTTCCGTCCCGCCAACTCGTTGAGCCTTTCGATTTGTTGATCGTCCAGAATGTTCAGTAGGGCTTCGGCCTTTTCTTTTTGCAGGTTTCGTTTTTGGACGATTTGAAGGGTACCTAATTTATCCTCTTTTTTATCGTATTTTTTTTCAATATTAACGATCCGTCGCTGCTGACGACGACTCAAATCCAACTGGTCGGCGTACTGAGTGAGGTGTTTGTCGAGTTGCCGCTCGTTGAACTCGACTTTGATTTCGTTTTCGGGGTCGCGGGTAGGGTTGGTCGTAGTAGCACAACTGCTTAAAAATAAGCCCATCACTACCAGGCTTAGCAAAATGGATTTTTTCATGGTACGGTATTTGGGGAAAATGATCTTGAACTAGAACGTAGAATGCTACGTTTCGGTATTTCGTAATTTCCGTACCTTGCACCATGTCCCGCAACCGCGTCGCCCACTCCGAACAACCTCCCTATACCTACGTTTGCCTGATCGAGATGTACCGCGTAACGCACGACGGTACCCCCGTATCGTTTGTCAACCGTTCCACGGGCTTCTTTATTGCCCCCCATATTATCGTGACGGCCGGGCATTCGTTGGGCGAAAAAGATTCAAGGATTCATAGACTGGAAATTTATCCACACCAAAATTCAGAAGTCAAGTCGGAGCAGAAACTGGCTGTGGAAACTCCGGATTTTGCCATCCGCAAGGTACCTGAATATCATAATCCGTACTGTTTTGTCAAGGATGATTTTGGGATTATTATTTTAAAAAATAAAGACTTACCCGCCTGGACCGAAAACCACTTCGCCTGGCAGACCGATACATACGCTAGTCCGCCGCAAGCAGGTCATCCCATTCGAATAGCGGGCTACCCCATCGATCGCCCCGATTTTGAGCTGTGGGAAGAAAGTGGATCGATCGTTGAAGTTACCAAGCGATGTCTGTTGCATCCTTTTACCACCACCAAACGCAACAGTGGCTCGCCGGTTTGGACTATGCAACAAGGTACCCCCCGCGTGGTAGGTATCCACGTTTCGGGTAATGCGGCTTCCTGCGGAGCAAAGCCTCAGTACCGACCCTACGGTAGCGCGGTACTGATTACGAAAAGGGTGGCTGATATCATAAACCGTTGGATGGCCGAGGCTGACGCTGCACGGGCGAATGCTGATCGTGATTTTAGGTTAGTGCTCTGATTTTTTCAACCCCACAAACTACTACGTCGCATCAACTTGAATTTACACCCATCGTATGAACAAAACCAACCGCCGTACTTTCTTCCGAAAAGCTGGACTCGCCGCCGTCAGCACCTCTCCGATGCTGGCTGCACCCGAACGTAAAAAAGACCTACTGGTGCACCACGTTTTTTTCTTTCTGAAAGACCCCCAAAATGCGCAGGACGAAGCTAAACTGCTGGAAGGGCTGGAAAAACTCGCAAAAATCTCTACGGTAAAGTTATCCCACATTGGTCGCCCGGCCCGTACAAGCGGCGAGGAAATTGAGAAACGCTACTCTCTATCGTGGATGTGCTTTTTCAAGAATCTGATCGAAGAGGAAATCTACCAGACAGACTCAATTCATGTGAAGTTTATGGAAGAGTATTCGTATTTATGGGAAAAGCGTGTGGTGTATGACGCGCTGGGGAAGAAGGGGTAGGAAAGCGCCAATTTTTTTCAATTAATACGAACACCCATAAGGGTACCTTCTTCCCAATGACAATCTCCCAATCGTCCTTACAACTTTATCGGATTCTTATTGTGGGTGGCAATGCAACTCTCTTTAGGAGTTCTTGAAAACTGTCGAGTAAAAAGTCAAAAAGCTAGGCTAAACTGTCGAATCAAAAAGTCAACTCCTCATAGCCCACCATAATGCTACCTGAAAGGGGCGATTCGACAAGCTAACACCCCATTTCAAAGAAATACCCGAATCTGCACAAAGATTCAGGGTACCCTTGCCTTTTGTCAATAGCTAGAAACCTTTCTACCTTAGCCTTATGGAAAAAGACCTTACCCTGAAAGTAAACGGCAAGTCTCGCACCGTTCGGGTGGATCCCGCTACGCCGTTGCTGTACGTGCTCCGTAATAAACTGCAACTGAATGGCCCCAAGTACGGATGTGGCATCGAAGTGTGTGGAGCTTGCATGGTGCTGATGGATGGGCAGGCGATGCCAAGTTGCCGGATTCCGGTCGGGGAAATGGCAGGCCGTACCATCATAACCCTGGAAGGCATCACACGTCCTAACGGCGAGCTGCATCCGGTGCAGCGGGCTTTTGTGCAAGAGCAGGCCGCGCAATGTGGCTACTGTCTTAACGGCATGGTAGTAGCGGCGGTAGCTCTGCTGGAAACTAATAAGAAACCCGACGACGAAACCATCCGGGCAGGCATGGATCGCAATTT
The DNA here is from genome assembly GCA_038204185.1 of Cytophagales bacterium. Taxonomy (GTDB): domain Bacteria; phylum Bacteroidota; class Bacteroidia; order Cytophagales; family Spirosomataceae; genus Salmonirosea. Next base: position 6,080 of record JBBRDE010000071.1, on the reverse strand, counting down.
GTGCCGCTGTGGTACCCATACGCGCATCCTGAAAGCCGTAAAACGCGCAGCCGACGAAGCATAAGAAAATTTTTGATGCTGGATTATGGTTACTGGATTTAAAAAAAAATCAGAAAAGGGAATTTTAAGAAAAAAGTGTGATCCGCCGATCTACATCTTTAAATATTTGCCATGAAAGGAACTACCTACAACCCCCAATTCTCGCGCAGGAAATTCATCAGTAGCCTCGGCTGCCTGACCATTGGCTTCTCGCTGTTCCGGCCCGCGTGGGCCGAGGCAGACAATGTCCTGCTGGAAGACACCCTACCGGGTAGCCTGCGCCGGGAGCCGCGACTGGATGCCTGGCTGGAAATACTGGCCGATGGCCGGGTAAGGGTACTGACGGGCAAAATGGAACTGGGGCAGGGCATCCGTACGGCTATTGCGCAGGTAGCCGCCGATGAATTGGATTTGAATCTCGATCAGGTGGAGGTGCATCTGGTGGAAACGGGTCGCACGCCCAACGAGGGCTATACCGCCGGGAGCGGATCCATGGAAAACAGCGCGATGTCGGTACGGTATGCAGCTGCCTATGCCCGCCAGAAATTACTGGACCTGGCTGCCCAACGCTGGAAGACAGAGCCCGGCCAATTGCTGATGGCCAACGGGAAAATTAGTCAGAAAGGCAAAAAACAGACGCTCACCTTTGCGCAACTGCTGGATGGTACCCAGTTGAAAGATGAAGTTAAACTTCCTATAAAACTCAAATCGCCCGACACCTACCGCTACGTCGGCAAGGCTATTCCCCGCACCGACATTGAACAGATGGTACGGGCGGAAGCGATATACGTCCAGGACCTCCGGTTGCCGGGCATGGTTCACGCCAGGGTGGTGCGCCCGCCCGCCTATCGGTCGCAGTTGCAATCCTTTGATGAGAAAGCATTTGCTGAAAAAGTGCCGGGCCTTTTGAAAACCGTCATCAATGGTTCTTTTCTGGCGGTAGTAGCTTCTGACGAGTACCAGGCTATCCAGGCTCGCGAGGTGGCTCTGAAGCATGCCCTTTGGTCGGGAAGTCCAATCGTACTTCCCGAGGGGGAGAATTTAGATACCTACATCAGGAAGCTCCCCGCCCGTAGCCAGAAAGTTAAAGAGCAGGGTACCTTGAATGACCTTGATCAAGCGGATGGAAAAACCTTAAAAGCCAGCTACTTCAAGCCCTACCAAATGCACGGTTCCATCGGGCCGTCGTGCGGGGTAGCTTTGTACAAAGAAGGTACCCTGCATGTGTGGTCGCACAGCCAGGGTATCTACCCCTTCCGGGATGCACTGGCCAAGATGCTGGGCCTGGATGCCGAAAAAGTTCACATCACGGGGGTACCTGGTTCGGGATGCTACGGCCATAATGGGGCCGACGATGCTGCCACCGATGCGGCGCTGGTGGCGATGGCCATGCCTGGTACCCCCGTTCGGCTCCAATGGATGCGCGACGATGAGCATGCCTGGGAACCTTACGGTAGTGCCATGTGCATGGATGTGGAAGCTCGGCTAGATGAAGCGGGCAAAATATCGCATTGGCGTTACGCCGTTTGGTCCGATTCGCACAGTAGTCGTCCCGGTGGGAATCCGGGTAATCTGCTGGCGAGCTGGTACCTGTCCAAACCCTTTGTGCCACCAGCAACGGGCTATTTCGGGGGAGGTTTCCGCAACTCGGAGCCCTACTACAATATTCCCAACCAGCGAATCGACGCCCATGCCTTCGAGGGGCCGCTGCGGGTTTCGTCGCTACGGAGTCTTGGAGCCTACGCCAATATTTTTGCGGTAGAAAGCTTTATGGACGAACTGGCCGTGAAAGCGCAAAAAGACCCCATCGAATTCCGGCTGGCGCACTCCACCGATGAACGCGCCATTGCCGTGATCCAGAAATTGCAGGAAATGATCAAAAATGAAAAAACGGATAAAAACGAAGGCATAGGCGTAGCATTTGCACGCTATAAAAATGTGGCCAGCTATTGCGCAGTAGCCGCGAAGGTTGCCGTGGACAAAAACTCAGGCGCGGTGAAGGTACTCCACATGTGGGCGGCACTCGATGCGGGGGAAGTTATCAACCTGGATGGGATCATCAATCAAACCGAGGGTTGCCTGATTCAGGCGGCTAGCTGGACTTTGAAAGAAGAAGTACAATTCGATACACAACAGGTCAGTACCCGCGATTGGCTTTCCTACCCGATTCTGCGGTACAGCGAGGTGCCTACGGTGGAAGTTGCTGTCATCAGTCGTCCCGAACTACCCCCCCTGGGCGCGGGCGAGGCTGGAGTAGTACCCACAGCGGCAGCAATCGTCAACGCTATCTACCGGGCTAACGGCAAGCGTATCCGGCACTTACCGATCGACGCCAAGGAAATAACGGGATGAGATACCCGGACATGTTTAGATAATTAGCCGCACGCCACCCAAGTCTGATACCCGGTGCGTAAAACGGTCGCTGGGCGAGCTGATAAACATGAAGTTGATAGGAATTTCCCACTCCTTACTCAGCTTGTTGATGATTTCAGGACCGAAGGTACCCCGTAATTGAATGTACTCGATTTTGATGTCGGGGTAGGCTCGATCCAGTACTTCCAGGTCCTGAAAAAACTCTTTGGCTACCTCATCGCCTTCCTTAAGCACCGTTACTATTTTTATTTTTTTCGTAATCTCGTTTTCCTGAACGTATATCATCACTTTGTTCAGGATGGAAATATCGTCGCCCTTGGTAAAATAAACGAATTCCTGCTCAGTCAGTTTTCGTATGTGTCGCGAAAGCTGCAACCGGCTGGCCGCCGCCAGATGCTTAAGGGTAGTAAAAAAACTATTGACTACCACCAGCAGGAGTTTCAGGATTTCGTTACGATTGAGGAGCAGAATGATTACGAGGATGGAAGGAACGAAATATTGCAGAAAGACGATCAGATAATCGGGGTGCATAATGATGTTGCCATAAAGCGCAATGACTACTGCCAGAATTGCAATAGTTACCGAAAGAACAGTGGCGCGCTCGGGGCGGGGCAACCGGCTTCGCTTGCTTTTAAGCAGGAAATTGCCAAAACCAAAGTAGACCATGACCAGTAGGAAGGAAATGGTGTACACACCCGCCAAGGGACCCAGTTCGCCGTTGGTAATGAAAAGTACTGACAGGCAAAGGAGGTAGAATAGGATCAGAATTCGGGGCGAACTCCCTTTTTTGTTCTCTTTCAGCAAAAACTGGGGTAGAATACGGTCGAGCGCCATACGCTTAATAAGACCATTCACCCCTACGAAGGAAGTAAGCAGCGCTCCACTCAGAACCAGAACGGCGTCTACCGATATGAACGTAGCCAGCCACTCACCGCCGGTGTTTTGTCCCAGATGGGAGAGTAAGGCCTCCTGGTGACTGGCTACATCGGCCAGCGGGAGCACCATCACGGCGGCAAGCGCCATCAGGGGATTGATTACCGACACGGCGATCCACATATTGCGCAGTGTCTTAGGGAAAACGCCCTGCTTTTGCTCCTCGACGAAGTTAGCCGAACTCTCGAAGCCACTGATTCCTAGCATGGACGTGCTGAAACCGAGGAATAGGGCCGTCCCAAAACCACCATTAAGTGGTGCCTTGAAATTGACGGAGGCTACCTGTAAGCCATTTTGCGATACATACCAGATTCCGCTGATGATGAGTGTAAGCATGGCCGTGATGTGGAGCACAAAGATCACAATAGCGACCACGGACGACTCGCTGATGCCCGACATCACCAGGAATAGAAATGCTGTGATGAGGATAGCGGTGAACAGGATGATATTGACGGAGGGAACGATGTCGTGCAAATAATGCATGGCTTCACTAGCCGAAATCACCGCCGTGGCCATGTAAGACAAGATCGTAAGACAGGCCGCTACAGAAGCGTTACTTTTAGAAGTGGTATTGAGCAGCACGTTGTAAGCGCCCCCATTGAGGGGCAGTGCCCCGACCACTTCACCGTAGATTTTTCGGAACAGAAACAGCACTGCTGCCACGATCAGCAGCGCCAACCAGGCATACTGCCCGGCGTATAAAATGGCCAGGGAAGAAACGTATAGACAGGAGGAGGTGATGTCGTTGCCGCAAATAGCCGTGGCGGCTAATTCGTTCAACTTTTTGTGTGGGGTAGGCTCCATAAAGGAAAATCGCGTAATGTCTATTCAGATTGAATATCAAGCTTTTTTACGGCCGCTAATGTACATAATAACCCCAATGTTGCATTAAAATACTTCCATTTTGGCGAAAATTGTCTCTTGTAACTAATCAAAAATCTATCTTTAATTACTAACTTATATTAATATTCTTATCCGCCCTCTGGCCCTGGAATCATTTTTATATATTTAGCGGGCCATTTAAGCTTTTGGTACATTCCTATAAGCCTTGAAGGGGCTTGTCGTTCAATTCTGACGAGTTACTCCACTGCCATGTTCGTAGTAAAATCAGACTTATTAGAACTCTCGGCGCTCTCCCACAGGAGCCAACCCCTTGCCAGTTGCCAAGGCAGAATGAACCTAGCCTTTGCGCTTTTCGTGTTCATACTGATAACGACCTACCCCCGCTACCTGGAAATATTGCTGGATCCCGCTCCCACTTCGACATACGCGTACTTTTACAACAAGATAAATGCCCCCTTCACTCCGTATCAGGGTGCCCAAAATACGCATGGGTCCAAGTTATCCTTCCGTTTTACCGTACCTCTGTTAGCCAATGCCCTCAACATCGGTAAAACCAAAAGCGGATACGATATTATATTTCTTTACCTTCTTCAGTCGCTGCTGCTATTTCCCTTTTTTTTGCTCTTAATCAAGCTTTTGCAGCGTTACGTCAATAACACTGCAACGGTCTTTTTTTCGATATCCTTTGCTGCCATCTACCTCGCATCGGCATTTTTTTGTGACTATGACTTCTGGTTTGACGGATTTGCCTATTTTTTTCTGCTACTGGGGATGTACCTTCGACACCCGGCAGGGATATTCTGTGCTTTGCAGATGGCCTGCTGGACTGACGAACGGGCGGTAATTGCGCTTGCATCGGTGTATGTTTTTCACCATTTGCAGGAAAATGATTTCAACCTTCGTTTTCGTTTCCCCGTTTTGGACTGGTCCTTCCTGACAAGAAACTCAACCCTGGTTTTAGGGGTAGGAGTTTGGTATGGGTTATTGAGAGCCATTTTATCGTATAATTTTAAACTTTATACCCCCTTGGGAGAAGCAGCCGGAGTCAGTCTATCGCTCATTCCCTTCCAGCTTGAGTATCGCTTTATGGGCATTGTTTCAACTTTTGAGGGCCTATGGCTCGTTTTTCTGCTGGCCATAGGTATGTTGATTTACCAAAAAAAGTTTTTTCTTGCATTCGGGTTGTCTGCATTGATGCTCGTGCATATTCTGGTTGCCTATAGTGTGTATGACATCACGCGCAGTTTAACCTATGCATTCCCATTATTAATCATTGCAGGGATTCTGGTGGCCAGGCAGCACCCTAAAAATTCCGCATTATTATTTCTCACCCTAGCCGTGTTGTGTCTGCTATTCCCTACAGGGTACATGATTTATTTCTTCCGACCCATTCCCTGGACTATCGAATCCGAATCCATTACTACACTAAATGCCATAATGGACGTAATGGAGGTTCTGCAATTTGAGTAGGTGCGTGCAAAAGGCCGGGGCCTGTTTTTCGCTTGTGAGGAGATCGTTTTTTTATCCATAAAACCAAAAATATTGAAAAAAGCACTTGTAATCGGAGCGACTGGCCTGATCGGAAAGCAATTGGTTGATAGGCTTTTAAAATCCGACCGCTATAAGGAAGTACGGGTACTGGTGCGCGCAGCACTCAACAACCCGCATCCCAAACTCGTGGAAGTACTCTACAACTTTGCCCAGCCGGATGCCACACAGGTGATAGGCGACGATGTATTCTGTTGCCTGGGTACCACCATGAAGCAAGCGGGTTCCAAAGAAGCCTTCTACACCGTCGATTATGAGTACCCGGTACAAACGGCCCGCTTTGCCCGGCAGAACGGCGCTACGCAGTACCTGATCGTGAGTTCGATGGGGGCCGATCCGAAGTC
>JBBRDE010000070.1:0-20572 GCA_038204185.1 Cytophagales bacterium | reverse complement strand
TCGACGCTGCCGATCATTGCCGCCGAGCTGGTAAAAAACTACGGGATGCGTACTAAGTTTTTGAAAGCCTCACCCAACCAGAACAGCGAAGAAAATATTCCAGGTCTGGAGGCATTGCGCGAGGCCGACCTGGCCGTGTTTTTCCTACGCTGGCGTCGGCTTCCCAAAGACCAGGTGGCCTACCTGGATGAGTACCTCAACTCCGGCAAGCCCGTCATGGGTTTTCGCACGAGTACCCACTCTTTCAACTATCCCAAAGACCACGAACTTGCAGCCTGGAATGCTTTCGGCGAGCGTGCCTTCGGCTCGCCTCCGGGCTGGGGCGGCGCTGCCAAACACTCCCACTACGGCCATGAGAGCACGACCGATGTTTCGATTATTCCCGAAGCGGCCAAACACCCAATTCTCACGGGCGTCGATCCGAACTTTCACGCAGCGTCGTGGCTGTACCGGGTACTGCCCGACTACCCGGTGAAGGGCGCTAACTGGTTGCTGATGGGCAAATCGGTGAATCCTAATACGAAGCCCGCCGTAGATCAGCCCGTAGCCTGGACCTGGCAGAACCCAAAGGGTGCCCGCGTGTTTATGACTACGCTGGGTCATCCCGAAGATTTTCAGGTCGAAGCGTTCCAGCGCCTGGTCGTCAACGCCATCCACTGGGAGCTGGGCAAGCCCGTACCTAAAACCTGGAAGGGTAAAATGGACATTAAGGTACCCTACCGGGGTATCGTGAATTAGCGATTCTTCCGGCTAGAGTGCTGGGCTTCAAAGTAAGGTGAAAACTTCCCGGCAGGTGAGGTTGGAATAATCTGTTCCTGCGTGATCACTTTGAGGGGATTCTCCTTCTGGGAAGGGCTGTTTACTGCCGAATATTACTCTCTTTTGTCTACAAATTCGAGGTATAGGGTTACTCTGTTGTAGCGTCCTGTCCCGTAAAAAGTCTTGTTCTTAAGCTAAACAGATTTAATCTTGTTAAGTTTCTGTTAATCAATGGGTTAATTTGATTTCCTAATGCCTTTTCTACTTCTTTATTAGCTGGACACGGCTAGTTCTCAACTGCTTCATATCCTTATAGCAGGAATACCTCAACAGAATGTACTCAGGATCATCCATCTTATACTTAAGAAAGACAGTATAGGATGGTTAGATTTTGAGTATTCATAGCTTTGCACTTTATACATTTTAATTGTAGCAAATCCAATTTTTCAGTGCTTATTACACCATTTTTAATCCTTACCACTCAGCCTATGTAAATACTACATTACCCAAAGAAAACAACTGGTAGTAACTCACCCCGGCCAATTGTGTAAAAGACCCGTCTGCATTTTTCCAGAAAGATTCGTGCAGCGGATTCTGTCTCATTTCTAAAAACCAAACTTTCGAAATTATGAACCCATCGCTACAACTACAATTTCGTGGGACGATCGGTCGACTCAGCAATCTGACTCTGATTACCAGACTGCTGGTTTGTCTCCTGATCCTACCTCTGACCATGCCGTCAGCCTTCGCGGTTGATGTGATTCCCTTTTCTAATGTACCAGTAGCCTCAATCTCTGGGAGAGTTACTGATGATGCAGGCACTGCCCTGCCGGGTGTAAGTGTGGTACTGAAAGGTACTAACACCGGCACCACCACCGACGCAGGGGGTGCTTACTCGCTCAACACCCCTGGAGACAACGGCACATTGGTATTCTCTTATGTGGGCTTTCTGTCCATAGAAGAAGCCATTAACGGTCGCTCAACGATCAATGTCAAAATGGCTACCGATACTAAATCGCTTTCCGAGGTGATTGTAGTGGGATACGGTAGCCAAACCAAGAAAGAAATTACGGGAGCTGTACAAACCGTCAGCGCAGCGGAAATAAGGGACATTCCGGTATCGCAGATTTCGCAGAAATTACAGGGCCGCCTCGCGGGTGTGCAGATCAACCAGACTACCGGCAAGCCCGGCCAGGGGATGAACATCCGTATTCGGGGCCAGTTGTCGGTTTCGGGGGGTAGCTCACCGCTGTACGTTATCGACGGCTTCCCGATTTCGGGCGATATCAGCAATATCAACCCCGACGAGGTGGAGGACATCACGATTCTGAAAGATGCCGCCTCTACGTCGCTCTACGGTTCCCGCGCCGCCAATGGCGTAGTACTAATCACCACCAAGAAAGGAAAGAGTGGCCAAACCAACGTAAGTTTCAATACCTATGTAGGCATACAAGAGGTACCCGTTCGAGGACGTATCAAAATGTTGGATGCCGAGGAATTTGCCCAATTCAAAAAGGAATACTACGAAGATCAGGGTTCACCCGTTCCTGTCGAATTTCAAAACCCATCCCAATACAAGGGTAAAAACAACGATTGGTACGGTGCCTTATTAAGAAAGGCTCCGATACAAAGCTACAACCTGACGATTACGTCGAACAAGGAAAAATTGCGCACTGCCCTGGTAGCAGGGGTTTTCAACCAGCAGGGGGTTGTCATCAATAACGTGTACAAAAGATACTCGTTACGGATGAATATGGATTATGATATTTCTGACAAAGTAAGGATCGGCTTCAATATTGCTCCTTCCTACGTATTCGACAATACCCCCCGCACCGATGGTGATCGCGGTACGGGTATCCTGTTCAACGCCCTGCACACCTGGCCGGTTATGCCCATTTATGACGATAAGGGCGATTTGACATTGTTCAACCGCTTCCCCGGCAGCACGGGTAATATCTTCGCCTACGCCAACTGGGTACGGTCTGCCAATGAACTGGTAAATGAAACCAAAGAAACCAACATCCTGTCGAATGGATATGTAGAATATCGGCCTATTAAAGGCCTTGTCCTTAAATCTACAATCAATGCCGAGTTGCTGAGCTCCAAGTTTTTCTTCTTCAATCCATCTACGGCTACCAGCGCAATCAATACCCCCATACCAACCACAGCGGTATCGATACGGCAAAACGTTGACAATTTTACCTGGCTGAATGAAAACCTGGCTACGTATAATCTAAGCCTCGGCGAGCACAACTTTGAGCTTTTGGGAGGATTTACCAACCAGCATTTCCGTCAGGATAGATTTCGTATTCAGGCTGACACCTATTCGGACGACCGCCTGCCAACAGTACAAGGTGCAATCAACGTCAACCGGGGTGGTACCAATAGTGGCGTAGATGAGTGGAGCCTTACATCTTTCCTTTCACGTTTTACCTACAACTACAAAGGAAAATATCTGTTGACTGCCTCTATCCGTACGGATGGTTCGTCGCGCTTTGGCTCAGAAAATCGCTGGGGTACTTTCCCTTCTGTGTCGGCAGGTTGGGTAATATCGGATGAATCATTCATGCAGAGCATTCCTAAGGTTTCTTTCGCCAAGCTTCGTACCAGTTTCGGTATCACGGGTAACAACAACATTGGTAACTACACGCAGTATGCCTTGATCAATAATACGGTTAATGCCGCATTTGGCAACTCCGTGGCATCAGGAGCCGTAGTGACGTCGCTGGCCAATAATAATCTGGGCTGGGAAACCACCAAGCAATTTGACATTGGATTGGATCTGGGATTATTCAACGACCGCCTCCAACTCACCTACGATTATTATAACAAGCGCACTACTAACTTGCTTTACAATGTGCAGGTACCGCAAGAGTCGGGCTTCAGTAACTTTCCTGACAACATCGGTGAAATCAAGTTTTGGGGGCATGAGTTTTCAGTGATAACCCGCAATACGACTGGAAAACTTCAATGGACTACCAACGCTAATATTTCCTTTAACCGGAATAAAGTACTGTCGTTGGCCGATGGAATTGACCGGGTTTACGGCTCCTTCCACATCACACAAGTAGGTCAACCATTTGGCCAGTTCCGTGGCTTTATTGCCGATGGTGTTTATCTCAATAAAGCTGATCTGGACTCTTCTCCTCAGGTACCGGGCAAGTCTACAGTGGGTAGTATCAAGCTATTGGATATCAACGGTAACGGAGTTATCGACCGAGGTGGCGATAACGACGATCAAACTATTATCGGCAATCCTTTCCCTAAGTTTATTTATGGTATCACAAATACATTCCGCTATGGAGATTTTGACTTGTCCATTGTAGGTTCGGGATCATACGGTAACAAGTTGTTGGTACGCCACCTGTATAGCACAGCTAACCTCGATGGTGTATTTAACATGGTAGAAGAAGTAAAGTACCGTTTCCGGTCCGAGTCTAATCCTGGCAAAGGTTTCTATGGTACTACCGTGGGCGGTGGCAACGTAACGGGCATCGAGCGCGACTGGATGAATAGTCGATTTATAGCCGATGCTTCATTTTTTACGATCAAGAATGTGACATTAGGCTACACTATCAATAGGTCTAACAAATTTTTCAAGTCAGCTCGTTTGTATACTTCTATTCAGCAGCTATACATATTTACGAAGTACTGGGGAGGACCTAACCCCGAAACCAGTGCTCAAGGCAATGGTCAGGGTGATGGCGGAAACCTGAGTCCAGGTGTAGACCTATCAAATTATCCTGTTCCACGTACCTATACCGTGGGTATTAACCTGAACTTCTGATAGGGGTACCTCTAGCTAGATTCTTTTTCCCATTCCTAAAATATTCAATAGAATGAAAAAATTACTAATATTAACCTCCCTAACCGGGCTATTACTCACCGCTTGTGACAGCAGGTTTCTGGAAATATTTCCCGAAACCAGCCTAAGTTCGGCTACTTTTTTCAAAACCGAATCCGATTTCAAGCAGGCCGTTAATGCTGCCTACGTACCGTTACGGACGATTGTCAACGACCGTGCCTATCTGCTAGGCGAGATGCATTCGGACAATACCTATTATGCACGTAATCCGTTGTTTGGAGCTACTGAGCAACAGGAAGACATCGCCGATTTCGCCATTCCTGTATCAGATGGTTTAACGACCAACACCCACGTGCTGAACAACTACCGTCAGGATTATCAGATCATCGCCCGGGCCAACCAGATTCTGGTGTTGATTGATGACGTTGATTTTGATGCTACATCGAAGAAAAACCTGAAAGGGCAGGCGCAGTTCCTGAGAGCCTATGCCTATTTCGAACTTGTACGCTACTTCAACAAAGCACCTCTGCACCTGACGCCGGTTTCGGTTCGGCAGGAAGCGGCCTTGCCTTTGGCAACAGCAGCTGAACTGTACGCACAAATTGAAAAGGACCTGCTGGAAGCAACTACCTCGCTCTTGCCAAAGTCTACGCAGGAAGCAGGCCGGGTCACTTCGGGAGCTGCCAAAACATTGCTCGCTAACGTATACATTCATCAGAAAAAGTGGGCACAAGCCGAGCCATTACTGAAAGATGTAGTATCGAGTAATGAGTACGCGCTAATCCCTAACTATGCTGATGCGTTCTCAACCTCGACCTCAAATAAAAATAATAAGGAGTCAGTCTTCGAAGTACAGTTTATTGAAGGTTCAGCGGGTTTGAACGGAAATTTCATATACAACTTCATGCCCCGCCCTATGGCTCCGGATGAGCTCGTAAAGATCACGGGTACCTCTAATCCCCAGCCACTTACCGGAGAGGGGAACAATATTCCTACTCCCGATATCATCGCCGCTTACGAAACAGGCGATACGCGTAAGGATGCTTCTATCGGATATGTTACTTTAAGCGGAAGTCTCCGGAAGGATAAAGTATACCCATACATCAAAAAATACGCAAAGCCACACGCTCTGCATAACAACACCGGTACCAACTGGCCGATTTATCGCTATTCAGAAGTGCTGCTTTTCCTGGCGGAAACGCTGACTGAGCTGGGTAAACCCAGTGAAGCGGCTCCGTATTTAAATCAAGTTCGTAAGCGGGCTGGACTGTCAGATACCAAAGCATCTTCACAAGCTGACATGCGTACGGCCATTTATCAAGAGAGAAGGGTAGAATTAGCTTTTGAAAACAAGCGCTGGTTTGACCTTACTCGTACCGGCCGGGCGGTAGCAGTTATAACCGCTTATGGGCAAAGAATAAAAGCTAATCCGGTAGCTTACTACTATCCCGAAGGGAATGTGCCACGTAGTAATGCCTTCACCAATTTGGATTTGTTTTATGCACTTCCGGCCGATGAAGCAGCATTAAGCCCGCACTTTTGATTTTTGGAAGACAAGCCTGCTCATTTGGCAGGCTTGTCTTATCCATTCTTTTTTTGAATTGTTACTTCCCTGTTTAAGTAAGTATCCGGCATTCTCCGCTTTTTTTCTAATATCAGAAGTCCTTTTTGAATTTAATAAATAAATATCTCATGTTAAAAAAATATTTATCAGCTACTTCCGTCTTCGCGAAGTCCCTGCTGGGAGTGGGGCTTGTGGTAGGGCTGGGCGCTTTCTATACACAGGTCGCCCCCTTCGCCCCCACCCACGTCCGCCCCGCTGACTCAAAAGTGGATAAGATCAAACTACAACCCGGCTTTAAAGCCGAACACCTGTACAGCCCATCCGAAAACGGGCAGGGTTCATGGGTCTCGATGTGTTTCGACAACAAGGGCCGTCTCATCACTTCCGATCAGTACGGCGGTCTTTACCGCCTCACCCTTCCGGCTCTCGGTTCGGGTTCGACCAAGCCCACCAAAATCGAGCATCTCAAGGTAGGTACCCCCGGCGATACCTTGGGTATGGGAACGGCGCATGGCTTATTTTACGCCTTCAACAGCCTGTACGTGATGGTAAACAACCGCGTGACGGAGAATCTGCCCAAACACAGCGGCCTTTACCGGATGCAGGATACCAACGGTGACGACCAGTACGATAAAGTAACCCTGCTGAAAGAACTGGAAGGCAACGGCGAACACGGTCCGCACAGCATCATTATGTCGCCCGATAAGAAGTCGCTCTACGTGATTTCCGGCAACCACACCGACGCGCCTGCTATGGACAACTACCTGTTGCCCAAGACCTGGAAGCAGGACAATCTTTTCCCGCTCATCAAAGATCCGCGCGGCCACGCCAACGACCGCATGGCCCCCGGCGGCTGGGTAGCCAACGTGCAGCCCGACGGCAGCAACTGGACGCTCTTCAGCGCGGGCTACCGCAATGCCTTCGACATGGCCTTCAATGATACAGGCGACCTGTTTGTGTACGACGCCGACATGGAATGGGACATAGGTACCCCCTGGTACCGTCCTACGCGGATCTGCCACGCCACCAGCGGCAGCGAATACGGCTGGCGTACGGGTAACAGCAAGTGGTCACCCGCCCTGCCCGACAATCTACCCCAGGTGATCAATATTGGTCAGGGTTCTCCTACCAGTATGCTGTTTGCGAGCAATGCCAAGTTTCCGGCGAAGTACAAAAACACCCTGCTGGCCTTCGACTGGAGCTTTGGGATCGTACACTCGATTCATTTGAAGCCCAGCGGCTCCACCTTCACTGCCGACCGTGAGGAGTTCCTATCTGGGGTACCCCTACCTCTGACCGACGGCGTGATTGGCCCCGACGGTGCCCTGTATTTCATGACCGGTGGACGCCGGTTGGAGTCGGATTTATACCGGGTGAGTTATACGGGTAGCGACGCGCTGGTTTCTTCGGTAGCGGTTCCCCCCGTCAACAAGGAAAACGAACTACGCCGGAGTTTGGAAAAATACCACACAGGACCCAACAGCGCAGCCATTGCCGCTGCATGGCCCGAACTAAATAACCCTGACCGGTTCATTCGCTACGCTGCGCGCATCGCTGTAGAGCATCAGCCGTTGGCTCAGTGGAAGGATAAGGCGATAAATGAGAAGGATCCGATTACAGCCATTCAAGCGGCTATTGCCTTAGCTCGAACGGATAGTACCGACCAGAGCATTAAAAGTGGTTTAAATGCTAATCTGCTGAAAATAAATATAAAAAGTCTGAGCGAGCCGCAGCAAATCGACCTCATCCGGGCTTACGAACTGGTAACGCTACGGCTAGGCGAACCCGACGCTGCTCAGAAAAAGCAGATTGTTGCCGCTCTGAATCCCAGTTATCCCTCCAACTCGGGGGAACTCAACCGTTCACTCGCCCGTATTCTCATAACCCTCGAAGCCCCTGGCGTGATTACAAAAACGTTGGCTTTGATGGATAAGAAGGAGGATACCAGCATGATGCCGGGTGGTTCGACGGCAACGTCGTCTGCTGACCTCATCATGCGCAACCCGCAGTACGGGATGGACATTGCCAAGACGCTGGAAAAAATGCCTCCTCCTCAGCAGACCTACCTCGCCACGATGTTGTCTGCTGCTAAAACGGGCTGGACACCCGAAACTCAGGAGAAGTACATGAAGTGGTACCGCACAGCATTCACGTACCAGGCTGGAAGAAGCTACATTGGTTTTATCGACAAAGCCCGCAAGATGGCACTGGCCAACGCGCCTGAGGGCAAGCGGGTAGCTTACGACAAATTGTCGGGCGGAGATTTGCTTACTACGAATGGCAACGACCTGGCGCAGAGTGTGTATCCCAAAGGCCCTGGCAAACGATGGGAGGTAGCCACAGCCCTACCTGTGGTGGACGATGCTCACCTGACGGGCCGTAACTACCAGCAGGGTAAGGATATGTACAACGCCATTACCTGCGGCCGCTGCCATGCCATCAACGGAGCCGGCGGCAACATTGGCCCCGACCTGACCCAACTGGCTACCCGGTTCTCGACTAAGGACATTCTGGAGTCGATCATTGAACCCAACAAAGTGGTTTCTGACCAATACGCAGCCACGCAGATTACGCTGAAGAACGGTGAATCTATTGTAGGCCGCATTACCAATGAGGACAAAACGAGCTACACGGTATCGCAGAATCCTTTTGCCCCTGATATGGTCGTGAAGGTTCCCAAGAAGGACGTTATTAACAGCCAGTATTCGAGCATGTCGATCATGCTACCTGGACTGATCAACAGCCTGAACGAAGAAGAACTCAAAGACTTGATTGCCTACCTCAAGGCAGGTGGTAATGAGAAAGACAAGATGTTTTCCGCGCAGGCTCCCAAGAGCCAGGGTGGTAAGTAATTACTAATCAATAGGACAGGTAGCCTGATGGGTTACCTGTCCTATTTTCTTTGTTGGCCCTGACTAAGGGTAAAAACAAACCTGCGGGTCATTAGAAACAAGACCATAAACCTACCCAACGATTTCCCCAAACTCCCAATGAAAAAAAATAACTTTTCCTTACTGGCCTGCCTGCTGATGGTAGGATTAACGGCCTGCGTGGGACAGAAAAAAAGTAAAGATGGTTTCGTGTCTATTTTTGACGGTAAAACCCTGAAAGGATGGAAGGGTGACCCGGTGTACTGGAAGGTGGAAGACGGTGCCCTAACCGGTGAAATTACGCCTTCCACTTTACTAAAAACCAACTCCTTCATTGTGTGGCAGGGCGGTCAACCCGGTGATTTCGAGTTAAAAGGCGAATTCAAGATTACTGAAGCGGGTAACTCGGGTATCAACTATCGCAGCGATCAGCTCACCGATGTACCCTACGCCCTGCGGGGTTATCAGGCTGACATCGACGGAAAAATAAACTACACCGGCCAAAACTACGAAGAGCGCAAGCGCTCCACCCTGGCTTACCGGGGTGAAATATCGACTATTGACCCCTACACGGGGGACACTAATCTGGATGCTGCACCAAGTAAAAAAGCCAGAAACAACTGGACAAATCGCACCGTCACGGGCTCGCTGGGTGCCGCCGATGAATTAAAAAACGCTATTAAAAAAGAAGACTGGAATACATTTCACATTATCGCCAAGGGCAATCGCCTGCAACACTACATCAATGGCAAACTGATGAGTGACGTGACCGACAACGATACCGTAAACGGCACGAAAAAGGGGCTACTCGGTGTACAGGTACACGTGGGTCCCCCGATGAAAGTCCAGTACCGGAATTTGAGAATTAAGGAGATGTAGGTTTTAATAGGGGCAAAGTGGGAAAGTAGAGGAGTTCGGAAGTACAGAAGTTTTTCAGTATTGTAGGGTAGGCACCCTATCACCCAAATTTCCCTGAGCAATTACACAATTACCCAAAAAACAACTCAACAAAATTGACAAAGATAGGATTTAATGTATTGGCCTGGTCGGCGGTAGTATCGGAGGATCTAAACCCCATCGCCGAACGGCTGAAAGTAATTGGCTACGACGGGGTAGAATGTTTTGTGGGCGCAGCAGAAGATCCGGCGGCGTATCGGAATTTTGGCAAATTCACGGCAGACCTGGGTCTCGAAATGACCGCTGTAACCGTAATGAGCCCCGAAACCAATCCGGTGAGTGAGTCAGCGGCGATACGCGGAAAAGCCCTGGACCGGATTAAATGGAGCATCGACCGTACCCATGACCTGGGGGGACGCACCTTATGCGGACCATTCCATTCGGCCCACGCGCATTTTTCCAAGCGCCCGGCACAGGATGAGGAATATGGCTGGGCGGCGGAAGTACTTCACGCCGCCGGAGTACACGCCGGGCAGGCCGATGTAACGCTAGCCCTGGAGGCCCTCAACCGCTTCGAATGCTACCTCTGCAATACCGCCGAACAGCTGCACCGATTGGTGAAAATGGCGGGACACCCCAACGTACGGGCCATGTTTGACACTCACCACGCCAATGTGGAAGAGAAAAGCTATCCTGGCGCGATTAAAACATTGGCTCCCATATTAGCGCATGTCCACATCAGCGAGAACGACCGGGGTACCCCCGGCGGCAGTCACCTACCCTGGGACACGATATTTACCACCCTCGCGGAAATAAATTACGACAAATGGCTGACCATCGAGGCCTTCTCCCGTAATGACCCCGACTTTGCTAATTCCATTGGCGTTTGGCGCGAATACAACGAGCCGTGGGAAATCGCCGAGCAAGGATTCACTTTCATTCAGACTATGTGCGAAAAGCACGGTCTTTGAATTTACTAAAAAAAATATTTTTTGTGAAAAATAGCCTAAGCTCCCTAATAGTCTTTTGCTTAATTATCCTATTGGGCTATTCGGCCTGCGCCCAATCTACTACCCAACGCAGCGCGGCCGAGTATCAGGTCGTCTATAAAGGCGATAAAGGGCCGGGGGTAGGAAAGAATATCGTTTTCATTGCCACCGATCACGAGTACCGCGGCGAGGAGAGTTTACCGGCACTGGCCCGGATTCTGGCCAAGCATTACGGATTCACCAGTACAGTTATCTTTGCTTTGGATGAAGAAGGCAGTATATTGCCGGGAGGCTCTGATATTAAAGGGCTGGATGCCCTTGACAAAGCCGACTTGATGGTACTGTTTACGCGGTTCTCCAATTTCAGCGACGAGCAGATGCAGCACTTTGATCGCTACATTAAGCGCGGCGGCCCCATTGTTGCATTGCGCACTTCCACCCACGCCTTTAATATTAAAAACAACCCCAATTGGCAGCATTACGACTACCGCTACAATGGCCCCAAAACCGAATGGAAGGATGGGTTTGGTGAGTATGTACTGGGTGAAACCTGGGTGACCCACTACGGTACCAATCACAAGCAGTCATCCCGATTGACGATTGACGAGGCGCAAAAAAAACACCCGATTTTTCGGGGCGTAAAGGATATGTGGGTACAGTCTGGGGCCTACACCGCCGAGCCCAAAGGTACCATACTGGCCTACGACCAGCCTCTGAACGGTATGACGCCCGATTCGCCGGCTGATGCTACCAAAAAGCCCGTCCCGGTAGCCTGGACTAAGACATACCAAATCGAAGGCGGTAAACCTGGCCGCTCCTTTACCACGACCCACGGTGCTTCGGAAGATATCCTGAATGAAGGATACCGGCGCATGTTGATTAACGCCGCTTTCTGGGCCATGGGCATGGAAAAAGAGATCAAAGCCTCGAATACGATCGCCTTTGTCGGTCCTTACCAGCCCACGACGTTCAATTTCAACGGGTATAAAGCACAGGTTAAACCCGCTGACTTGGCAGGATGGGATTCGCTTAATATTCCAGGTAAAGTAGTAGAAAAAAAGAAATAAATTTGATCAGGTCTATTAGTTAATGGTTGCGTCCCGTTGCCCATTAACCGTTACCCATTGACCCTTTAACCCCAAAAACAAATGATTCAAAATCCCCTTCCCTTCCGTTTCGGCTCCGAAGTATACACCTGGTTTATGAGTGGCAATGGTACCACCTACGCCAATCGACTCGACCACATGATTGAGGTAGTAGCCAGGGCGGGTTTCGTGGGTATTCAACCTATTTTTCCCTGGATGGGCGCGTTGCGCGATCCACACTTGCTGGCCGAAAAACTAAAAGAGCAGGGCATCGAACTGGCCGCGCTCTCGTTACCCTTCGAGTGGAACGGTAACGAAGAAAGTGAGGCCGAGCGGGCAGAGGCCGATCAGGCCATCGAATTGCTCCGCCATTTTCCGGGTGCCATCCTGTGTACCGTACAAATCCCGACGGGACGCCACGATCTGGACGATCGCCGCAGGAGTCTGGTCAATATTGTCAACGAAATATCCACCCGCGCTACCAACAAGGGGATACCCTGTAGCTTTCACCCCAATTCTCCGCATGGATCCATCATCCGTACCGCCGAGGATTACCGGGTAGTACTGGAAGGCCTGGATACTTCGGTAACGGGCTGGACGCCTGACGTGGGTCACATCATCAACGGCGGCATGGACCCGCTCGAAAAGATGCAGGAATATGCTTCGCTGATCAACCACGTTCACTACAAGGACTGGGACGGTGAACCGGAGTTTGCGCTCATGGGTATGGGAAAGGTGAATCTGTTGGCGATAACCCAATGGCTGAAAGACAAGCAGTACCGCGGCTGGATCGTATGCGAAGACGAGGCAGAAAAAGCCCTGGAAGACCCCGATTACGTTACCCTCCACGATGGACGCTGGATCAACCACGAGTTGATTCCGGCGTTGAAGTAATTTTTTTTAGCTGCTGGCTGATAGCTGTTGGCCAATGGCTACCTATTAACTTAAAAACTGATTGCCAAATTCCGATCTCGTTATCCTGAAAAGCTATTAGCCATCGGCCAATAGCTATCAGCTTTAAACTATGCCAACAATAAAATCCAACGGAATAAACCTGCACTACGAGGAGCGTGGCTCCGGCGAGCCGCTTCTGCTGATCATGGGCATTACCGCCGACGGGTCGGTATGGGAACCGCACGTGTCAGCCTGGGAGAAGCAATTCCGCTGCATCCTGCCCGACAATCGGGGCGTTGGAAAATCCGACAAGCCCTCGGGCGATTACTCGACCGAGGAAATGGCCGATGACTGCGCGGGCTTGCTGGATCATCTGGGCTTGGGAAATGTTCGCGTAGTAGGTGTATCGATGGGTGGCACCATTGCGCTACAACTGGCACTTCGGCATCCCGATAAGGTAAGTTCGATAGTACTCATGTGTCCCTGGGCGCGCTGTGACGCGATGACCAAAGGGATTTTCGAACACATGGTAGACTGCAAGGCGCGCTTTACGCCCGAGGAATTCAGCCTGTACATTCAATTACTTATTTTCTCCAAGACTTCCTGGGATAATCCGGAAAAGCGTGTCGAACTGGAAGAAGGACGAAAACAAGATCCGCCGTTTCCACAACCGCTGCACGGATTGGCCGGACAGGCAGCGGCCTGTATCAACCATGATGTGTATGAGCAACTGGGTTCTATTAAGGTACCTACCCTGGTTATTGGGGGAGAGGCGGATATTTTTACCCCACCCTGGATGGGAAAAGAAATCGCGAAAGCGATCCCCAACGCCGAGATTTATTTATACGAAAATTTAGGACACGCCTTTCACTTTGAAAATACCCAAGATTTCAATGCAAGAGTGGAAGGGTGGTTGATTAAAAACGGACAATGAAAATGAACTTCCCGAAAGACTAGCCGTCTGGCGTTCGAACTTTCGGGAAGTTAGTAGAATGGATGAACGAGAACTCACACAACAAACTAGGCAACCCTGCCCAACTAGGCGGCATCGAAACGTCGGTTCTCGACAACGGGCCCGGCCGGGGTACCCGCATTGCCTGGATCAACACGGGCACTGGCCTCCGCTACAAAATACTGCTGGATCGGGCGATGGACATTGCCGATGCCTTCTACAACCAGCATAGTCTGGCGTGGCTGAGCCACGTGGGCGTCACGGCCCCACAACCTTTCTCGGATCAGGGGGCCGACTGGATACGCACCTTCGGGGGCGGGCTACTCGTCACCTGCGGGCTATCACACGTAGGTGGCCCCGAGTCGGACGAATTCGGCGAACGAGGCGTTCATGGACTCATTAGCCATTGTCAGGCCGAGCTGGAATGCATCATCCAGCCCGATCCGGCCTGTGGACAGATGGAGATGAGCATCACCGGACGCATTCGGGAAACGAAGGTATTCGGCCCAAGTCTGGAACTGCGGCGGACCATTTCAGGTACCCTGGGAAAGCCACAAATTCGCATTCACGATGAGGTCATCAATCGCGGGAATACCAAAGCACCGCACATGCTTTTGTACCACTTCAACCTCGGCTGGCCACTGGCCGACGAGGGTACCGATATTTTGTGGAAAGGTACCTGGCAGCCGCGCCTCGATCCGAGTCAGCACCAGATTTTTAAAGAAGGAAATAATTTCCGAAAGTGTCCCGCTCCGCTGGATTCGCACGCTGGGTCGGGCGAAGAGGTAGCCATCATTGATCCTACCCCTGACGAGTCAGGTACCTGCGTGTGCGGCTTGCACAATGAAAAGCTGGGTCTGGCGCTCTCGATAGCATTTAATAAAAACCAGCTACCCTGGCTCACCAACTGGCAACATTGGGGCAAAGGCGAGTACGTCACGGGTCTGGAGCCGGGCACCCATCCGCCCATCGGGCAGGCGAAAGCACGCGAACAGGGGACCTTAATTGAATTGGAACCGGGAGAAAGTCGCACCTACAGCCTTTCTTTAGAAGTCATGCAGGATGCGGCATCCATTCGCACATTTTTAAATCACTTTTAGCAATACATCATAAATTCTCATTTTAATGGAAACACCGAATAAAACCAGTCTGGCGGCACAGGCACTTAAAGAGGGAAAAGGAATTTTGCGCCTCGCTCCCACCTGGGTACCCCGCTCGTTCTGCGTGCCCGGACGACGCATCAAACTCCACCCCGACGACTACTATGTGCTGGGTGGCGTGCGCGGCGGCATCGACGAGCGTTGGTTATCATCTACGACTCCCGCTAAAAATGGTCCGCTGACCGGCGAAAACGAAGGACTGAGCGCCGTGGTCGTGGGCAACCAACAAATTTTGCTCAAAGACGTCATCGATGAATTGAAAGGCGAGATCATTGGCGACCGCTTGTGGGATCAGTACCAAAGCTGGCCGATGTATTCCAAGTTTTTTGACAACATGGGACCGCTGCCGCACCACATCCACCACAACGACGAGGAAGCCGCCAAAATCGGCCAACTCGGCAAGCCCGAGGCCTACTATTTCCCGCCCCAGCTCAACAACCACGGCGGCGATTTTCCCTATACGTTTTTCGGCATTGCGCCGGGTACCACCCGAGAGGAAATCAAGGAGTGCTTGATGAACTTTAACAAAGGCGATAATAAGATCACGATGTACTCGCAGGCGTTTCCGCTGGTGCCGGGTACGGGCTGGGACGTACCTCCCGGCATGTTGCACGCGCCGGGTAGCCTGTGTACCTACGAGCCACAGAAAGCTTCCGACGTGTTTGCCATGTACCAGTCGCTGGTCAACGAGGCGATTATTCCCGAAGAATTGCTTTGGAATGGTACCCCCGAAGACCGCAAAGGCGACTACGATCAATTGATGGAAGTGATCGACTGGGAACTCAACACAAATCCCAATTTGCTCGAAACCCGCTTCATGCGCCCCATTCCCGTGCGCGACGTGGCCGAAATGGAAGCCGAAGGGTGCATAGAAAACTGGATTTGCTACCGTTCCAATGCATTTAGCGCTAAGGAATTGACCGTTGCCCCCGGTGCTACCGTCATCATCAAAGACGCTGCCGCCTACGGCCTAATCATGATGCAGGGCCACGGTACCATGAACGACTGGGACATCGAAACGCCCGCCCTAATTCGCTACGGACAACTGACCAACGATGAGTTCTTCGTAACCGAAAAAGCCGCCCGACAAGGCGTGATCATCGTGAACAAATCATCCGTGGACCCGATCGTGATGCTGAAGCACTTCGGCCCCGAAAATCCCGATATGAAAATATAAAGTCCACCTCATCCCCTAGCCCCTTCTCCTCTGAGGAGAAGGGAGACTTAGAGGGTGAGGTAAAACAACCTACAAGCCTAAAATGATCACCTAACACCTAAACACCTAGTACCATGCCTGAAAATAATTATCCCAAGCTTCATAACGCCACCTGGCCCGGTATCGTGGGCAAAGGCGACGATTCACAGCCCGTAATTCCGTTCGACACCATGCTCCAAATGACCGCGAATGCGGAAGTGGATGGCCAGAAATTTGATGGTATAGATCTGGGCCTGCTGGGCCCGCACGTAGACATCGATGCTTCTGACGACGAGATTAGGCGTCTGGGTGAGAAAATAGCGAGCTACGGCCTCAATGTGGGTAGCCTGGTCGCGCCGATCTGGGGTGGACCTACCTTGGGTAGCGACGAAGACCGGAAGGTATTCGTAGAAATGGTACGCAAAGCCTGCAACTTCGGGAAAATTTTCCGTGAAATGGGCATTCGTCCGTCTGGTGTCATCCGCATTGACTCCGCCAGTAGCCCCGAGCAATGGTCTCAGGATCCGGCCGGAAATACCAAAATGATCGCCGACACATTCCGCGAGGCTTGTGACGTGGCCGCAGAGTTTGATGAGAAACTAGCCGCCGAGGGTGAAATCTGCTGGGGAGGTATGCACGGCTGGAAAACCATGCTCGAAACCCTGGAAATGGTGGATCGGCCCAACATGGGCTTTCAGGCGGATATGTCGCATACGCTGCTGTACACGATGGGCTACAACCGTCCCGAAGAACGCATTCTGCCCGAAAATTACGACTGGCAAGATCGCGAGGTACTGACTGCCGCCCTCAAAAAGATGTCCGACGCGCTGCGCCCCTGGACCCTAGATTTCCACGTAGCCCAGAACGACGGTACCGTCCACGGTACCGGATCACACGATAAAACGGGACGCCACTGCCTGGCTACCGACCCCAATGGCAAACTGAACGTGGCCGAGGACGCCGGGTTCTGGCTGCGCGACCAGAACGGAAATCTCACCAAAAAACTCCGCCATATCTGCTGGGACGGCTGTATGTTCGACAACAGCGTGATGGAAAACCAGCAAACCTGGAACGATATCCTGGCTACCCTCCTTCAAGTGCGGAAGAAGCATGGATGGGTGGAATAGTTGAAAGTGGAGAGTTGAAAGTGACTTTCGCTGGTTTGCGATTGTATCCGGGACGCGTAGTCGCGACCTCACGCAACGCGCGCCGCACTGAACAGCGTTTGTAACGCGCAGATTACTAAGATAAAATCAAAATCGTTAACCCTTCCCCGTTAACCCTTAACCCCTTAAAACCCAATGGCAGACAAGAAAGAAATACGAATCGGCCTGATAGGCTGCGGACTGATGGGACGTACCCACACCAACGGATACAAGCGCCTGGGCGACTTTTTCCCTGAATACGAATACCGTCCGGTGCTGCAGGCGGCCTGCTCCCGCAACGAAGAGAAAGTAAAAGCCTTCGCGGAACAGTGGGGCTATGCTTCCTACGAAACGGACTGGAAAGCCCTCATCGCCCGCGATGATATTGATGCCGTAGATATTTGTACACCCAACGACACCCACGCGGCCATAGCCATTGCGGCTGCCGAAGCGGGCAAGATGATCCTGTGCGAAAAACCCCTGGCCCGCACCCAGGCCGAGGCGCAAACGATGGTGGATGCCATCGAAAAAACGGGGGTTAAAAACACCGTTTGGTACAACTACCGCCGCATCCCAGCTGTCACAATGGCCAAGCAAATCGTGGATTCGGGTAAGCTCGGCAAGATATTCCACTACCGTTCCAACTTCCTTCAGGACTGGACCATCAGCCCCGATCTGCCCCAGGGAGGTACCGCCCTCTGGCGGCTGGATTCGGAAGCCGCCGGATCGGGCGTGACGGGCGACCTGCTGGCGCACTGCATCGATGCGGCCATGTGGATCAACGGCGCCATCACCGACGTATCGGCAGTCACTGAGACCTTTATTAAAGAACGGATGCACCAGGAAAGCGGTAAAGTGCAGAAAGTCGGCATTGACGATGCCTGTATTTTCCACTGCCACTTCAAAAATGGTTCACTGGGTTTGTTTGAATCCACCCGTTACGCGCGCGGACACAAAGCGCTGTTTACCTTTGAAATTAACGGCGAACACGCGTCGATCCGCTGGGATTTGCACGACATGAACCGTCTGGAATTCTTCGACCATAACGACGAGGGCATCGTGCGCGGCTGGCGTTCGATCCTGGTTACCGACAGCGACCAGCCCTATATGGGGCGTTGGTGGATTCCCGGCACGAGTATTGGCTACGAGCACTCGTTCGTGCATCAGGTAGCCGATTTCTTCAAAAGCCTCGAAACGGGCGAGCCCTGCCACCCTACCTTCCAGGATGCAATGGAAACTCAGAAAGTCTGCGAAGCCGTCCTCAATTCCGCCGCCGACCGCAGTTGGAAGGACACGGGCGTTTCGGTGGATATTAGCTAGTGTTCCCGTTCAGTAAGGTACCTTTGATCGTCGTCAACTGTTCATTTGGTTGGCGACGATTTTTGTAAAAAGTAAACTAGGAACAGGGTACCCTTTTGTAAAATGCAGGGAAATTACCTGAACGTGTACCTTATGAATCATTCTGACCCTATCCTGCACATACAAAACCTCTCCAAATCCTTCGGAGGTATCAAGGCACTGGATAACGTGCAATTGATGTTCCGTAGGGGTGAGGTACATGCCCTCATGGGTGAAAACGGGGCGGGAAAATCGACCCTGATGAAGATTTTGATGGGGCTGGAACGCGCCGATTCTGGCGAGATTCAGTTTGAGGGAGAGCCCTGGGAAAGGCATGGGGTTCGTAATGCAATGAACAAAGGCATTTCCATGATTCACCAGGAATTGCAGGTAGTACCCGAGTTGACCGTGGCCGAAAATATTTTCCTGGGTCGGGAAGAAACCCGCTGGCTGTCCGGCTGGCTGGACGACCAAAGCATCGACCAAAAAGCCCAAAAACTGCTGACTGATCTGGGGGTAGCGCTGGATGCTCGCACTAAAATGA
This sequence comes from Cytophagales bacterium, assembly GCA_038204185.1. GTDB lineage: Bacteria > Bacteroidota > Bacteroidia > Cytophagales > Spirosomataceae > Salmonirosea. Next base: position 1,375 of record JBBRDE010000070.1, on the reverse strand, counting down.
GGTACCTGAGTGTAGCCGAAATGCAGATGGTCGAGATCGCCAAAGCCATTTCTCACGACGCTAAAATCCTGATTATGGACGAACCTACCTCGGCCTTGTCCGACCAGGAGGTAGGTACCCTGTTCAGAATTATCAAAGACCTGAAAGCCAAAGGTGTGTCCATTATCTATATTTCGCATAAGATGGAGGAAATCGCGCAAATCGCCGATGCGGTCACGGTACTCCGCGATGGAAAGTACGTAGGTACCCTACCGGCCGCCGAACTCGACGGGGGTACCCTGATTTCGATGATGGTAGGACGCACGATCGAGAGCCTTTTTCCCGAAGCGACGAGTCAGAAAGGCGAGGTACTTCTTTCCGTAAAAAAGCTGAGTGTTTCGGGTCAATTTCACGACATAAGTTTTGACCTGCATGCGGGAGAAGTACTGGGTCTGGCCGGCCTCATGGGCGCGGGGCGAACGGAAGTAGCGCGCGCTATTTTTGGTTTAGAGCGGTTGACGGGAGGTTGTATTTTTATTAAAAATCAAAAGGCCACAATTCATTCTCCTCAGGATGCCATCCGGTACGGCATCGGCTACGTCAGCGAAGACCGCAAGTGGGGCTGCATTCCGGGGATGTCGGTGCAGCACACCATGACGCTGGCGAGTCTGGCCCACCACGTTCGGGGCGGATTTATCGATACGAAAAGCGAACAGAAAGCTACCCACCGCATGGTAGCTGACCTACGCATCAAAACCGCCGGACTGGGTCAGGAAGTCATGCAGCTCAGCGGTGGAAATCAGCAAAAGGTACTCATCGGAAAAACCCTGCTGGCCGAACCGCAAATCATCATTTTGGACGAGCCCACGCGCGGTATTGACATCGGGGCCAAGCACGAGATTTATAAACTAATCCGCCAACTGACCGACCAGGGTATCGCCGTGCTGCTCATTTCGTCTGAATTGCCCGAAATCATCGGACTGTGCGACCGTGTTGTGGTACTTTCGCAGGGTAGGCAGACGGCTGTTCTTGCTCAGCCAGAGATTACCCAGGAGATGATCATGCAGTACGCCATCCAACGCTAACTGTTTGTCAATAAACGATTTTACAAAATGAACCAACCTGCTCCCTCTTTCCTTCAAAAAGCTGGCAACACCTACCAAAGCCGAATTCGCAGCCTGGGTACCTTTGGAATCCTGCTGGCATTCGTGGTCATTTGCGTGGCGCTGTCACTGAGTACCCCCCGCTTTCTGACCGTTCCTAACCTCACGATCATTCTCACGCAGGTCTCCATCAATGCACTGCTGGCCTTCGGCGTCACATTTGTCATTATCACCGGCGGCATCGACTTGTCGCTGGGTTCGATGGTGGCCGTCACGGGCGTGGTGGCAGCGTT
>JBBRDE010000069.1:0-20615 GCA_038204185.1 Cytophagales bacterium | reverse complement strand
GATTTTTGTGGAAGGCCTTACCCAGGCGGAAGAAAGTAATCCAAAAAATGGGGGGTATGATGTTTCAATAAATTACGTTACTTCAAGTGACCAAGAGGGACGTTTAATGTTTTTGCAATATAAGGCAGGGGTAAGAAAGAGTTTTAGTACAAAGTCTCGTTCCAAATTCCGCAGAACTACTGCCAATAAGACGGGAGTAGGTACCGAACATATTATGTTCACTTTTAATGATGCGGCAAATGGTACACAGCACTCAACTCTGCGTAGCCTGGCAAACAGGACTGAAATCCAGGCTGAATCTGTACTATATGTATTCCCAAGAATTACTGAAAGAGCTGACTTTATTAGTAAAATTGGGAGCCTAATTTTCGATTCCTCATTTATCCCTGTCTTAGAATTGGATAGACAGGCAACTAACCAAACTCCACCCCTAACCATTGAAGATAGAGTTTCTCATAAGTTTCGAATTTCTTATGACGGTATAACAAGTGAAGTTAATTTTTTCTTTTTTCAATATTTTTATGATGATAACATTATAAGAGAATTGCTTTCTGAGCTAATCTGCATTCAGATCGAGAGACTTATCAAAATCCTGAAAGATCAAAATGATATTTCCTCCTTATTAAACCAACTTCCAGTTGCAATTGATCGTTTTTTCGAGACGGTACTTAATCGCTTGCAAGATAATAATAGTTTTACTGTAACGATTAATGATTACGTCCAGAAATGTCAAAAAGCAATTGGGGAAAATACTGAGATCCCAGCTGCTCCGAGTAAATATACGACTATAATCCCAAAAAATGGATTGATGTTAAAGCTGGATAATGAAATGGATTATTCGACTATAAGTTACCAAATGTTTTAATTTATGAAAATCACTGAAGACGTTTTAGTAAGGGTAGCTGCATAATTTTATGTAAGCGAGGATTACCATTACGTCGTAGTGTTCCGCGCCTTTGATGTTGTGCCCTAGCTCGTCGTAGTGTTCCGCACCTATAAAGTTGCGCGTATGTCTTCCAACAGGGAGACTGCGTACTAAAAATAAGTAGCCGTCCGGCGGGCGCTCCCGTGTGACGGCCCGAAGACATATGTTTCCAAACCCAAGGTGAACCAAGCTTAGATCCAGGTGTAGAGTTGAGTGTACTTTTAAAACTAAGAAAATGACACGAAAAATAGTACTACTCATCAGCTCTCTCATTTCCATTTGCAATCTTTTTGCTCAAAATGATTCAATGAAATTGATTTTTTTGGAGAAACAGATACAAACCGGCCATATTCCCAACAGTATCATCACAGGTAATGCCTCATCTTCGCGACACATGTTGACGGCTAAAATTTTTATCTCATGAACAAGCGGGTTATTTTTTCAGTGATTACATTGAGTGCCGCCGCGCTTCTGGTGGTTTCCTGCTTTAAAAAGAATGGGACCTTGCTGACTACTGCTGATACTGGGCCGGTAAGCTATAATTTTGATATCCGTCCCATCCTGTCCGACAAATGCTATGCCTGCCACGGGCCCGATGCAAAAAAGCGGGAAGCTGGACTTAGACTGGACATTGCCGAAGGCGCTTACTCAAAATTGCAAGATGGAAAAGGTGTTGCCATTTTTCCAGGTAAACCGGAAGAGTCTGAGTTGTATAAAAGGATCACTTTTGCTGATCCTGAATATCAGATGCCGACGCCAGAATCGCATTTGGGCCTTTTGAGCGAAAATGAAATCAGCTTGTTAAAAAAATGGATAGAGCAGGGAGGAAAGTATGAAAAGCACTGGGCTTTTGAAACACCCACGAAAAGTGCCCTGCCAAAAGTTGGGGATGACGAATGGCCCAGGAATGAAATCGATTACTTTACCCTGGCCAAAATGGAGGAGCATGGTCTTGAACCCGGTGAGGAAGCAAGTCAGGAACAATTGATAAAAAGATTGTCACTGGACCTTACCGGCCTGGCACCTTCGCTGGCCCTTCAGCAAAAGTTCGACAAGGAAGGAAGTGAAAAATCGTATGAGAAGATCGTAGACGAACTGATAGGTCAGAAATCGTTCGGTGAAAAAATGGCCGTACAATGGATGGATGTGGCCAGGTATGGCGATTCCTTTGGGTATCAGAATGACCATTCAAGGACCCAGTGGCCATGGAGAGATTGGGTGATCAGTGCATTGAACAAAAACATGCCGTATGACCGGTTTGTTACCTGGCAACTGGCGGGGGATTTGTTACCAAATGCCAGTAAAGAACAGATATTGGCCACGGCATTTCTGAGGAATCATAAATACAATGAAGAAGCGGGTATCATTCTGGAAGAATATAGGATTGAATATAACCTGGATAAAACCAAAACGGTCAGCTCCGGCCTGATGGGACTAACGGTGGAGTGTGCGCAGTGCCACGATCATAAATACGACCCGATTTCGCACGAAGATTATTACCGGTTATTCGCCTTTTTTAATAATTCCAGGGAAAAAGGACAGGCAAAGATACTAAAAGAGACAGCAGTCGTTCCTGCCCTTGCTATCACGGATGCAGAGCGAAAGACTATCCTGAATTTTGTTAACAGCAAAGACACAAGTACGATCTGGGTTTCGGTTATGAGCGAAAATGATACGCTCCGTCCTACTCACATATTAAACCGGGGCGTTTATGATGCGCCCGGACGGGTTGTGACGGCAAGCGGGTTACCGGCTGTTATGAACTATGATACAAGCCTATACTCAAGAAATCGTCTGGGGCTTGCCAGGTGGATGTTCAGCAAGAATAATCCTTTGACGGCAAGGGTTTACGTAAATCAGGTCTGGCAGGAGTTTTTTGGCCGGGGACTAGTGAAAAGTACGGGTGATTTTGGAATGCAAGGCGATTTGCCCTCACACCCGGCGCTGCTCGACTGGTTAGCTGGTGATTTCATGGAGCATGGCTGGAACATCAAGCGACTTGTAAAACAAATAGTCATGTCGGCTACCTACCGTCAGTCGTCTAAATTGACCGAAAAAATGAGGGCAAAAGATCCGGAAAATATCTATTTGTCGAGGGGCGCACGCTACCGCATCCCGGCCGAGCTAATCCGTGATATTGTTTTGTCGAGCAGTGGTTTGTTAAATCCCGAAATTGGCGGAGCGAGTGTAAAGCCTTATCAGCCAGAAGGATTGTGGGAGGGAAGTACCGCTGGCAGGGGAGACCTGACTAAATATGTACCGGATATGGGCAGTAACCTTTACAGACGAGGCATTTACACTTTCATTAAAGTAACCCTACCCCCGCCAGCAATGATCGTTTTCGATGCCAGTAGCAGGGACCACTGCGAGGTGAAAAGGCAAAAAACCAATACACCGTTGCAGGCGCTGATCATGCTCAATGACCCGGCAGTTCTTGAAGCATCCCGGGTTCTTGCGGAACGTATGGCGGGACGGAAATTGTCGACGGAAGATAAGATAAAAGAATTGTTTCAAAGGATTGTATGCCGTGCGCCAACCGAGAAGGAAGTGGGTGTGCTCACGGCCTATTATGAAACGGAATTAAAGAAATTTTCCATGAATAAAAGCAAAGCCGCAAGGGTACTGAATGTTGGAGAATATGCTCACGAAAAGGCCGTCAAAATAGATCAGGCTGCGGCGTTGATGCGTGTGATCAATACGATATACAATATGGAAGAGACGATTACCAAAAGCTAAAAGCATTATTGAGATACGCTTCTTGCTGCTCGTTTTGAGTATTGGTTACGATTTGCTGAATCGCGAAGCGTTAGAATTGATCCTGTATATATAAAGAGGCCGACAGCTGAATACCGCTAAACTATGGAAAAGCCAATTTTTGATTTTGGAATGAATGCCAACCGGAGACACTTTTTGTCCAAACTCAGTTTGGGAATAGGAAGTGCCGCTTTGGGTTCTCTATTAATACCAGATCTGTTCAAAGGGAGTGGGCCAAGCAGTGTACATGATATGATGTCTGGTCTGCCGCATTTTGCGCCTAAAGCCAAGCGGGTCATTTATCTTTTTCAAAACGGAGCTCCATCTCAGTATGAGCTATTTGACAATAAGCCATTATTAAACAACATGTTTGGCGAAGACCTGCCGGAGTCTGTCAGGGGCACGCAAAGGTTGACCGGGATGACGGCCAATCAGACAAAGTTTCCGCTAGCAGGATCCGTTTTTAATTTTGCCCAGCATGGTAAATCCGGGAGTTGGATTAGTGAATTACTGCCTCATACGGCGCGGATTGTTGATGATATCTGCATCATCAAATCGATGAACACGGATGCTATTAACCACGATCCGGCCCTTACTTTTTTTCAAAGTGGCGCACAGGTAGGAAGCCGCCCCAGCATGGGTTCATGGCTAAGTTATGGTTTGGGAAGTGAGAATCAGAACCTTCCCGGATTTTGTGTTTTGCTTTCAAGGGGTAAAGGAAACGGTCAGGGGGTTTATTCCAAATTATGGACCAATGGCTTTTTGGACTCAGTCCATCAGGGAGTTCAGTTTAGCAGCGGTGAAAATCCGGTGCTATACCTTAATGACCCTGATGGAATGGATCGGAGTGAAAGGCGTGAAATGCTTGATAAACTGGCAACTTTGAATGAGGGTACCTTTTCCGAGTTTGGAGATCCTGAGGTAGTTACTAAAATCCAGCAGTATGAAATGGCCTTTAGAATGCAGACTTCTGTACCCGAAGTTACCGACATGAGTAAAGAGCCGGAATCTATCGTAAAGATGTACGGCCCGGAATGCCTTATTCCCGGCACCTACGCGGCAAACTGCCTTTTGGCCAGAAAATTATCCGAACAAGGCGTCCGGTTTGTACAGCTCTATCATCAGGGTTGGGACGGACATTCTAGTTTGCCTAAGGAGATTGCGGGGCAATGTATGGATGTAGATCAGGCCTCTGCTGCCTTGGTTACGGATTTAAAACAACGCGGATTGCTTGATGAGACTTTGGTAATTTGGGGCGGGGAGTTTGGACGTACCAATTATTGCCAGGGAGCATTCACCAAAGAAAATTATGGCCGTGACCATCATCCCAGAGCTTTCACACTATGGATGGCTGGTGGCGGCATCAAACCAGGCATTGAATACGGTCAAACCGACGACTTTGGATACAACATTGTGAAAGACCCTGTCCATGTACACGACTTCCATGCAACGATACTTCATCAGTTGGGACTAGATCACGAAAAATTAGTTTTCAAGCACCAGGGACGTCGTTATCGTCTCACCGATGTGTCCGGTAAGTTGGTGAAGGGTATTCTCGCTTAGTCCGTGGCAGAAAAAAAACCTAGCTCGTCGTAGTGTTCCGCTCCTAGAATGTTGTGCGTATGTCTTCCGAAGGGAGACTACTTACTTAAAATAAAAGGCGGTTTTTAACGGCTCGAAGACCAATGTTTCCAAACAGTGGAAGAAACGAGCGAAAACCTGGCGGCATAGGCCTAATAAAAACGGCCTGATATTTTGAGTACATAGGGTCGAACACTATTAACAATTCCCGTGTAAACAAACTCACGAAAAGATTTTTCTTTTACATAAAAGTACGGTGGGGCTCAACCCACGGCGAAGTAAATACAAACTAGAAAGCATCATCTGATAAACAAGAGCCAAGCCTTATGCGTACGTTGACTTTCTGTATCTTTCTTCTGGCTCTACCTACCCTTAGTCAGGCCCAAACCAACGAGGCCGACAGCCTCAAGCGGCTCCTGCAAACAGAAAAGCAAGATACCAGCCGGGTACTGCTGCTCCATGAATTGTACAAGGTCTATCGTTATTCCAAACCCGACTCAGGGCTGCTAGTGGCGCAACAGGCACTCCTGCTAGCAAAAAAGGCGGAATACCCCTATGGAGAAACCTGGAGCCTGATACATTTAGGTAGTATTTTTACACTAAATGGTGATTATCCCCGAGCACTGCAACTGCACTTTCAGGCACTCGAAAAAGCTGAATCCCTGGGGAATTCAACCATCCTTGGCAGTGTATTCCTGAATCTCGGTTTAGATTACAGCTTCATGGGAGACTACCGAAAGGGCGTCGAATACAATAACCGGGCACTGGCCTTGTATATATCCGGCAACCAACAAAACGCGATTTTGAAAGCCAGGATAAATCTTGGAGATTCTTATGAAAAACTCAACAAACTCGACTCGGCCTTATTCTATACCAACAGCGGGTATGCGTTGGCGGTTAAGTTGGAAGAAGCCACCAGCGTCGGAATTGCCCTGAACAACCTGGGAAACATTTATTCCAAAATGGGTAAGGATGTGCTTGCCATGAGCAATTACCGCCAAAGCCTGGTCTATTACAAACGGCTGGATGATCAGGAAGGTCTATGCGAATCGTATCTCGGAATGGCCAAAGTTTTTCAGAAAAGTGGCAGCTCGGATTCCAGCCTCTACTACGCCAAGTTGTCGATGGCCTCGGCCAAAAAGGTGGGCTTTATCAGCCGCATCATGGATGCCAGCAATTTCCTGACCCGCAACTATGCGGATTTGGACATTATGGACAGCGCTTTTGTGTACCAGAGCACTGCTATCGTGGCCAGAGACAGTCTTTTCAATTACGAAAAACAACGCGCCATACAGAGCCTTTCCTTTGAGGAAACCATGCGCCAGCAGGCCATAATCGAGGCGCAGGAAGCCGCCCAAACCCAACTGAAATTCAATGCCCTGTTCGGGAGCCTCGGCACGCTGTTCCTCGTGGCTTTCCTGCTGTACCGCAACAACCGGCAGCGGAACAAAGCCAACGGGTTGCTCAGGCAGCAAAAAGCAGAAATCGAGCGTACCCTGGCCGAGTTGAAATCCACCCAAAAGCAGCTCATCCAGTCAGAGAAGATGGCCTCGCTCGGTGAACTCACCGCCGGCATAGCCCACGAAATCCAGAATCCGCTGAACTTCGTCAACAACTTTTCGGAAGTGAGCCGGGAGCTGCTGGAAGAAATGAACGCAGCGCTGCAAAGCGGCGATGAGCAGGAAGTACGGGACATTGTGCAGGATGTCAGGGAGAATCTTGACAAGATCAACTACCACGGAAAGCGGGCCGACGCCATAGTGAAGGGCATGCTCCAGAATTCGCGCACCGGAGTGGGTGAGAAAGAACCGACTGACCTCAATCGCCTGGCGGATGAATGCGTGCGGTTGGCCTACCACGGCCTGCGGGCCAAAGACCGTGCGTTCAATGCCAGCATCACCACCGACTTCGATCCGTATCTTTCCTCGGCGGAGGGTGAGGTAGCGGTCAATTCGCAGGAGATCAGCCGCGTATTGCTCAACCTCCTGAATAATGCTTTCTACGCCGTTAACGAAAAAAGAAATGCCCTGGATTCTTGCCCGGAATCCCGTAACTACGAGCCAGCAGTGACCGTCAGTACCCGGTATGTCGCACCCGCTGGGGAAGGTGAACGGGGGAAAGTACTTATTACGGTCAGGGACAACGGCCAGGGCGTTCCCCATGATATGGTGGATAAAATATTCCAACCGTTTTTTACAACCAAGCCCACCGGACAGGGAACGGGCCTGGGATTGAGCATCAGTTACGACATTATCCACGCGCATGGTGGCACAGTAGGGGTAGAGAGCCAGGAAGGAAAAGGGAGTGCGTTTACAGTGGAACTCTTAGCGTGAGTTCCTCGGATCTTAGTACAAGTCTGATTGCAAATGAAGGAGTCTCTGCCAACCCCAATTTGTAATGGTAGTTGGATCACAACGCGTTTGTAATGGGGGCACGAACCTAGGGATTTTTACATACACTAGCCCAATGCGCAATCCATAGAAAGGTACCCTTTGATACACCACACATCACCAATGGCCATCAGGAAACCTCCTACCACTATAAAAATACCCTCCCTAAGAACATGTACATCCCCTCCACCAACGCCATGCCCGACCGCCACGAAATTCTCGATTTCATGCGGCGGTTTGGGTTTGCTACAATCATCTCCACGAAAGAAGGTACCCCTACAGCCACGCATCTTCCTTTTACGGTGGAAGACCGGGAGGGTACCCTCGTACTGATTTCTCATTTTGCCAGGGCTAATGATCACTGGAAACACGTGGAGAACCAAACGGTGCTTGTCATTTTCAGCGAGCCGCATGCCTATATTTCCACCAAAAACTACGATAGGGTACTCAACGTACCCACTTGGAATTATATAGCCGTGCACGCCTACGGAAAAGTCGAACTGATCGACGATTATGCGAAGACCATCGAGGTACTCGTAAAAACCATTGCAAACTACGAGTCCTCCTACCAAAACCAATGGGATCAATTCCCGGAAGAATACAAAGTGGGCATGGCAAAAGGCATCTTCGCGTTCGAAATGACGATTACCGACCTGCAAGCCAAAAAGAAATTGAGCTAAAACCGCTCAGAAAGCGAAAAGCAGAGAATAATTGATTCGCTCGCGCGCAGTCAGGACACGAATGAAAAGCTAATTGCGAACTTTATGGAGAGAACTGCACATGAGCATACTACGGGACATCTTCGAGAATTAAGATAGGTTTCAGTTGTTTATGCTTACCTGAACTTTCAAAGACGCGGTAGCAAAAGTTACCCAGGTTTTCGCAAAATCGTATCGAGCTATTGAACCTAAACCTGAAAACCCGCTAACCCCAATTTACAATTTGGGTTTCATCACTTCGCGTTTGCAACGCGAGCATGAGTAAAAAGCTTCTCGGGTGATTTATCAGGCGTTTGATGATTGATATTTAGGTTAATTATTTTTTTTGAGGATGTACATTAGGTTTTTTTGGAAAAAGTGCTTTGGAATACAGCCAGCAGAGAAGGAAATAATTCTATTCAGTGGCCCCACGGTGTGGCGGACACCGGTCAATCGCAGGCACCAAAAAGCAAGCGGGCTACCCAACCAAATGGGTAGCCCGCTTTTGTAAAAATATATCGTCCGGGATTAGAAACCACTCACATTGAGACGGCCACCCGTTACGCACTTACCTGTTAAAGAGGAGGTTGGTACAGCACTTCCTAAAATAGCACTTTTAATTGCAGCCGCTGTTGAACCCGGATGACTGGCAGCATATAGCGCCGCCCCACCAGTTACGTGTGGTGTAGCCATGGAAGTACCGTTATACGACGAATATGTGTTAAATGCGGTGGTAGAATTAATGCCTGCACCGGGTGCGCCAATATCTACGGTAGTAGCACCGTAATTTGAGAAAGACGCAAGGGTACCCGAAGAGGTAATGGCTGCTACTGCAATAACGTTTGCCAAACCATAATTAGAAGGATAACTTGCAGTTGCATCATTATTACTACTTGCGTTACCCGCTGCTGCTACAAAGAGTATATTATTACCATTGGCTCTATTAATGGCATCGAATAGTGCTTGTGAAAAACCTCCACCACCCCAAGAGTTATTGCTTGCAACAATATTCATTCCATGGCGTGTTTTAAGATCAGAAAGATAGTCAACTGCTTTGATAGCGTTAGCCGTAGTACCACCACTTCGGCCCAGGAATTTACAGGATATCATTGTTACCTGCCAGTTTACACCTACAACCCCGGCACCATCACTCTCAGCACCGATTGTACCGGCTACGTGGGTACCGTGATCATCCAGTGATCCTCTTTTACCACCATCATATACTGTGTTATTATTCCCATCAAAGTCCCAGCCATTAACATCATCCACGTAACCATTACCGTCATTGTCTACACCATCTGCCGGATCATAAGGATTGACCCAGATATTAGCATTCAGATCCGGGTGAGTCAACTGAAGACCTTCATCGATAATGCCTACCACCACTGAGGAAGAACCCGTATGATTAACGGCCCAGGCTTCGCCCGCCTGACTTCCGTACTGGTTAGCCGGGCTGGTCGCATCACCGTACATGCCCCATAGCGAGCCGTTGGTATAGTAGGTATCGTTGGAGATCGCATCGTGGGTATAGATGTAGTTGGGCTCGGCGAATTCAATATTTTCCAAACCTTTCATACGTCCCACCGCCTCGGCTACATCCAGCGGAGTTCTGATCAGGTACAGGCCATCCCGGTCTCCGACTTTTTCCATCATTTTAGTCAGAATCCGCTCCGATACGACCCCATTGACCCGGCTAAGGGCTATTTCTCGCCCGGTTTCACTGGTGCCTGGCTTAAATTTGACCAGAAATTCATTTGGAACTACGTCCTGCACGCCCTCACGGGCAGACGAACGGTTAGCCGTAGGACTTTCAATAGGATCTGGCTGAGTCATACATCCAGTTACCATAAATGCGACAGCTAAGGCTACCCAGCCCGATGTTGTCTTGAATTGTTTACGATTCATTTTCTTACGTTTGATTTTTAAGTTCGTTGAAAGCGAAATGTAGTAATAAGTTTCAATATTTTTTTACCGCTTACTATATATACCAAAAAAATCTGTATACTACCCGCTAACCGTATGTGCAATTGGGGTATTATTAGTTTGCGTTTGTAATGCAATCATGAGCAAAAAATTACACCAAGGTCAGATCTTCCTTGGCACTTAATTGAATGATCAAATTATTATTTCTAAGTCATGGATAGGTCGAATTAATGCCATAAGCTTGTTCATACTGTTGTATGATACTTTTGAAAACTTTTAAATTAACCAAAAAATGACCTTCAAAATAGGAATTATCGGCTCGGGCAACATTGGGGGTACCCTAGGCAAGCACTTTGCCAAAGCCGGACATTCGGTGATGTTTAGCTCCCGCCATCCGCAGGAGCTACAACCGCTGGCCGAAGAAGCCGGCTCCAACGCGCAGGTAGGTACCGTGGAAGAAGCGGCGCAATTTGGGGAGGTACTTTTGCTGGCGTACCCTTTTGGCAAAACTCCCAAGGTGGCCGGGCAAGTGGCTGACCTTTCGGGCAAGGTACTGATCGATGCCAACAACTATTACCCTGGCCGCGACGGGGAAGAACCCGGCAAGGAAATGCAGGAAAAAGGGCTACTCGAAAGCGAATGGACGGCCAGCTACTTTCCGGGTACGCACGTGGCCAAAGCCTTCAATAGCATTCAGTACAAAACCCTGGGCACTCGCGCGTTCGATGAGGGCGAACCCCTGGCCGTTCCCTTTGGTGCCTCGGACCAGAAAGCCAAGGAAGCGCTGGAAGAGCTTCTGGCGAGTATCGGCTTTGTGGGCGTGTACCTGGGCGACCTATCCCAAACCAAAATCTCCCAACCCGACGAAAAACTGTACGGCAAGCAGACCTCGGCAGCCGAAATACGCCAGCTCATTGGGTAAATACCCCAAACAACGCATGAAAATAGGTATCGCCCAAACCCGGCCGATCACAGGCGACATCCCGGGCGACATCGCGGTTCATAAAAAACTGATAAACAAAGCCGTTTTCCACGGGGCCGATACGCTCGTCTTTCCTGAACTATCCCTGACTGGCTACGAACCTACCCTGGCCCACGCTTTGGCGATGGATATACACGATACCCAACTGGATGATTTTCAGGTACTGAGCGATACCCATCAACTAACGCTTGGGGTAGGGGTACCTTTACAAACTAGCAAGGGCATCACCATCAATCTGCTCATTTTTCAGCCCGGTCAACCGAGGCAGGTATACGCCAAAAGGTACCTGCACCCGGATGAAGAAGCCTATTTTGTCAGAGGACAAGGTACCCTGAGCGCTTTGGGTGAGGGTACCCTGGCGCTGGCGATTTGCTACGAACTTTCCGTTCCCGAACACGCCGAGGAAGCGTCAAAAGACGGAGCTAAAATATACCTTGCTAGCGTAGCCAAAACTGCGCGCGGAATCGAAAAAGCCCATGAACGGCTGGCGGCTATCGCTCAAGACTACGCCATGACGGTACTCGTGGCCAATTGCGTCGGTCCTTGCGACGGGGAAGAAGGCGGCGGAAAATCGGCCATCTGGAACAAAAGTGGGGAGTTGCTGGCGCAAATGAATGATCGGGATGAGGGTGTAATGCTCTTCGACACAGAAACCCACTTGTGCCAATACATTTGGGTTTAGGTACTGGTGAATGCCGAGAAAAGTACCTGTACTTCTTGTGGAGTCTGCCGGGCGAAGCTGAGATCCTAATGGAAAAATACCTTCCTGGGGCATTAAAGGCAGCCTGCTTTGTGCTTTGTTCAAAAAGAACGTATATGAAAATCCGACTACTCTCCCTCTTGCTGCTGCTTGGGCTACCGCTAGCGGCCCAAACCAAACTCACTACTCCCGTTCCCAACACGAAGCTGGTTGAGGTTAAAAACTACAAGTCTACCGGCATGTCGGTCGAGCGACTGGACAGGCTCGACAACGTGATGAAAAGCTATGTGACGGATAACAAACTCCCCGGTCTGGTGGCGATTGTAATCCGAAATGGGCAGATCGTGTATCATAAAGCTTATGGCCTGGCCGATGTGGCGTCCCAACGGCCCATGCAGCAGGACGATATTTTCCGGATTGCTTCCATGACCAAGGCCATCACGGCTACGGCGGTGATGATGCTGTACGAAGAAGGGAAATTTGGCCTCGACGATCCCATCTCGAAGTACATTCCTGAGTTCAAAAATCCCACGGTACTTACCTCGTTCCGCTTTTCGGACAGTACCTACACCACCCTACCCGCCAAATCCGAGATCACGATTCGTCAGCTTTTAACCCATACTTCGGGCCTGGGCTACGGAGCTATCGACGGCGATGAGCGGTTCCGGGCGCTATACCACAAAGCGGGCATCGTGGATGCCTGGACCACTACCCCCCTGCGACTCAAAGAAAATATCACGAAGCTGGCGCGTTTGCCGCTCCATCAGAATCCGGGTGAAAAATTTGTGTATTCCGAGGGTTTGGACGTACTGGGCTATTTCATCGAGGTCGTGTCGGGCTTACCATTTGACGCCTTTTTGTGGACTCGCCTGTTCGAGCCGCTGGGCATGGACGATACCTACTTTTACCTACCCTCCGCCAAGTACAGCCGACTGGTGACGATTCACCAATTGCAAGAGGGACGTTGGACAGCTGGTGACGGGGCTTTTTTCGATACCAATTATCCGCGCACGGGTGCCAAAACCTATTTTTCCGGAGGCGGAGGTTTGTCGTCCACGGCGCGCGATTACGCCACCTTCCTGCAAATGCTGGTCAACGGGGGTACCTACAACGGCAAACGCTTCCTCAGCCAGGTGAATATCGACCTCCTCACCGTATCGAATCAGACGGGTAGCCTGTTTAGCGGCAAAGGCGGGCCGATGCATTATAGTCTGGGGTTCAGCGTGGTCAATGCCATCGGGCACGACCGGGGGCTGGGCAGCGTGGGCAAGTTTAATTGGGGTGGGTACTTCAACACCAACTACTTCGCCGACCCTCAGGAAAAAATCGTGGCCGTGCTGATGAAGCAAACGCAAGATGTCCCGGGCGATACCAGCGAAGCTACCTTCATTCGGATGATTTATCAGGCGCTGGATGATTGAAGTACCTGGCAGGGGTGGAGCCTACGCTTCCTTTATAAGCCTTTTTCAGGGTCTGGAACTGGCTTTTGTTTGATAAATTGACTATTTTGTGCAAAAAAATCAATTATTCATCCATAACCAGTAACCAAACAGCATGGTAATCAAAGTAATAGAAATCATGGCGAGTTCAACCAAGAGTTGGGAAGACGCCGCCCAAAACGCCCTGAACGAAGCTTCCAAAAGCCTCCGGGGCATCAAATCGATTTACATCCACGAAACGAGCGCCACGGTAGAGAACGGTAAGATTGCCCAGTACCGGGTCAACTGTAAAATCAGTTTCGAGGTGCAGTAGTGGTAATCCCAAGTGGAATTGAGAAAAAACGGGAGCGACAGCCATGTCGCTCCCGTTTTTTTCTAGCTGAATTTTTGGGAGAAGTAACGGTATAGAGTTTGTACATTTCCGTGGGTTATTGGCTTGGGAAAGATTATCTTTGCCCCGTAATTTGAATAAACCAAGACTTTACCCATGAACGCAAACGTACACAAGGCCCATCCCTGGCACGGGATCCCAATCGGTGAAAAATCGCCCGAAATTGTAACGGCCTTTATAGAAATCGTCCCCACCGATACCGTAAAATACGAAATCGATAAGCAGACGGGATACCTTAAAATCGACCGCCCGCAGAAATACTCCAATATTGTTCCCGCGCTCTACGGCTTCATCCCCAAGACCTACTGTGGCGAGCAAATTGCATTGCTGGCGCAGGAGCGTTCGGGACGCAACGTAACCGAAGGCGACGGTGACCCGCTGGATATCTGCGTTTTGTGCGAGAAAATTATTTCCCACGGCGACATTATCTGCGAAGCGCGCCCCATCGGTGGTATCCGCCTGATCGACAAGGGCGAAGCGGATGATAAGATCATCGCTGTGCTTAAAGGCGACGAAGTCTACGGTGCCTACCAGGATCTGAGTGAGCTACCTGCCAACGTAGTAGAACGATTGAAGCATTACTTCCTGACGTATAAAAACCTACCCGGTGAAACTGCCCTGATCGAAATCGCGAATGTCTACGGCCGCGAAGAAGCCCACGAAGTGATCCGTACTTCGGTGGAGGATTACAAGCAGTCGTTTTATTGATTGAGGCATTAAGTTTTCTTATTTTTGTTTCCCGAAATGTTACAGGAATCAGTTTCTGTAACATTTTGTTTTTTCAATAGCCTTCGGGCATTTCGATTATATATAGAAGGGTAGGTAGGCGGATACTTCAGGAATCCCAATAGCCAACTACCTATAAGCTAATAACCTACCTCGTGAGCCACCAAGAAGAAATAAAGAAACGCCGGACGTTTGCCATTATAAGTCACCCTGATGCGGGCAAAACCACACTGACCGAGAAGCTGCTGCTGTTTGGCGGAGCTATTCAGACCGCCGGGGCGGTGAAGTCCAACAAGATCAAAAAAACCGCTACCTCCGATTTCATGGAAATCGAGAAGCAGCGGGGTATCTCAGTGGCTACGTCGGTGATGACCTTTGAATACAAAGATCTGTTGATCAATATTCTGGATACGCCCGGCCACAAGGATTTTGCCGAGGATACCTACCGTACCCTCACAGCTGTGGATAGCGTGATTTTGGTCATCGACTGCGTGAAAGGCGTGGAGGAACAGACCGAACGCCTGATGGAAGTATGCCGGATGCGCAAAACGCCCGTCATTATTTTTATCAATAAGATGGATCGAGAGGGACAAAGTCCGTTCGACCTGCTGGACGAACTGGAAGAAAAACTCAAAATCCGGGTGCGCCCACTAACGTGGCCCATCAACATGGGGGCGGAGTTCAAAGGCGTTTACAGTCTGTACGAAAAGAAATTGTACTTTTTCCGTATCAATAAAACAAAAATAGAGGAGGACGTAGTGACGATTGGGTTAGACGACGAATCGCTTCCCAAACTCCTCGGCGAGCGCGATGCCGCCACGCTTCGCGAAGAGGTAGAACTCATTGAGGGCGTGTATGATCCGTTCTCGGAAGAATCCTACGATGCAGGCGAACTTGCCCCGGTATTCTTCGGGAGCGCCATCAATAATTTTGGGGTGAAGGAATTGCTGGACACTTTCTGCGAGATTTCACCTACCCCCCAACCGCGCCCTACCGACGTGCGGCCAGTCGATCCGATGGAAGACAAGCTGAGCGGATTCATATTCAAGATTCACGCCAATCTCGACCCGCGTCACCGCGACCGTATCGCATTTTTCAGGGTTTGTTCGGGCAAGTTTGAGCGGCGCAAGTTTTACCATCACGTGCGGTTAAACAAAGACGTCCGGTTTTCGAGTCCTTTTACATTCATGGCTTCCGATAAGAGTATTCTGGAAGAGGGGTACCCCGGCGATGTAGTGGGCCTGTACGATACCGGAAATTTCAAGATTGGCGATACGCTCACCGAAGGGGAAGACTTGCAGTTCTCGGGGATTCCCAATTTCTCGCCCGAGATTTTTAAAGAACTTGTCAACCTGGACCCCATGAAATCCAAGCAGTTGGATAAGGGCGTGCAGCAGCTCACCGATGAAGGGGTAGCACAGCTTTTTACACTCGAACTGGGTAATCGCAAAATTGTGGGTACCGTAGGTGAACTGCAATTTGACGTGATTCAGTACCGTCTCGAAAACGAGTACGGGGCGAAGTGCCGATGGGTACCCATGAATATTTCCCGCGCCTGCTGGATTACCGCCGAAGACAAGCAAAAACTTGCCGAGTTTATCCGCCTGAAAGGCAACCAAATCGCCTACGATAAGGATAATAACCCCGTTTTCCTTGCCGAATCCGAATGGATGATTCGCATGAACCGCGAGAATAATCCTGACATTCAATTCCACTTCACGTCGGAGTTTAAGACGGAAGCAGTTGCCGAATGATGAGTGATGAATGTGGCAAAAAACCATTCATCACCCATCATTCATCATTATTTTCTGGGTCCGCCACCTTGTCCGCGCTGCGCGCGCATTTCTGCTTCCATTTCCTCATATTTTTTGGCTTGCTCGGGCGTCAGGATCGCCGCCATGCTTTTCTGGAAATCCTCATTCGCGCTTTTCATACCCTCCCGATTTTGGGCTTCCCGCAGTTCCTGCATCTTGTTCATGCGCGTCAGTTGCAGGGTGTACACCTTCTTCTGCTGATCTTCCGAAAGGCCAAGCTTTTCGGTCATCGTCTTCGTTTGTCGTTCGGCCCTTACTTCGGGAGTGGCATTGCCGCCGTTTCCACCACGTTGCGCGTAGGAAGCGGTACCTAATACCAGCAAGCCCAGCATGATCATGAATTTTCTCATTTTTGTTAACTGGTTTATTGTTAGAACGGGGGTTAGAGCGCGAATCTGGTAGCAGGTTTAATAGTATATAGTAGGGGTAGGATAAATTATCCTGCCCGGCGGAGTAGAGGACCGAACGGTGAGGGCTTTATAGCCTATTGATCGTCCCATAGGGTAGATATTTCGATTTTTTGTATCTAGATGAAAAATAGTCCACTGTTTATGCGCCGTACCCGTTCTCTCTTTTTTGTCTGTATATTTTTTCTGCAAGTAGGCAAGCCCTTATTGGCTCAGAAGACTGCGGCCCGACCGACGGCGGCCCCCCGGAATGCCGAACGCGGCCCGGCCGTACCACCCAACATAATCTTTATTCTGACCGACGACCAGCGTTGGGACGCCCTCGGCTACGCGGGCAACAAGCTCATTCATACGCCCGAAATGGACAGGCTCGCCCGACAGGGGGTTTATTTCAAAAATGCTTCGGTCAGTACGCCCATCTGCGCCGCGAGCCGGGCTACGCTGCTGAGTGGTATGTACGAGCGCAGTCATCGGTATAGCTTCACAACTGGGCCCATCCGGGACGAGTACATGGAGACAGCCTACCCTAAGGTACTTCGGGAGGCAGGCTACTTCACGGGTTTTTTTGGAAAGTTTGGGGTAAAGTATAAGGATAAACAGCAGCTTTTCGATGTCCACGACGATTATGACCGGGGTCCTTTCCCCGACCGCCGGGGCTATTACTACAAAAAAATCGGCAACGACACCGTCCACCTGACGCGCTATACCGGGCAGCAGGCGCTGGATTTTCTGGATAACGCCCCTCAGGGTAAGCCTTTCTGCCTGTCGCTAAGTTTCAGCGCACCCCATGCTCACGACTCGGCCAAGGATCAGTACTTCTGGCAAAAAGAAACGGATAATTTGCTGGCTGGTACTGAAATACCAAAAGCGGATCTCAGCGAGGACAAGTACTTCAATGGCCTGCCCAAGCCCGTTCGCGATGGCTTCAACCGTACCCGTTGGTACTGGCGTTATGACACCCCCGAGAAGTACCAGCATAGCGTCAAGGGCTACTATCGGATGATTTCGGGCATCGACATGGAAATTGCCAAAATCCGGGAGAAACTGCAAAAATCCGGACAGGATAAGAATACAATCATCATCCTGATGGGCGACAATGGCTATTTTATGGGCGAGCGGCAGTTGGCGGGCAAATGGCTCATGTACGACAATTCGATCAGGGTACCCCTGATCGTTTATGATCCGCGCATAAACCAACACCGCGACCTGGATGCTATGGCGCAGAATGTGGATGTGCCAATGACGATTCTGGACATGGCCGGGGTAAAAGCGCCCGCCAAATGGCAGGGAAAAAGCCTGTATCCGCTGGTGAAGGGTACTACCAAAAACCTCCAGCGCGACACCATCCTGATCGAGCACCTGTGGGAGTTTGCCAACATACCCCCCAGCGAAGGTATCCGAACCAAAGATTGGAAGTACTTCCGTTATGTGAACGACAAATCCACCGAAGAACTGTATTTCCTGAAAGACGACCCCAAGGAAATCCGTAACCTGGCGGCTGATCCCAAATACAAAAAACAACTGCTGGCTCTGCGTAAAAAGAACGACGAACTGGCCCAACGATTCAGCGACGGCAATGCGGCCCCACCCACGAACCTGACCGTAGACTGGACACAGACAGGAGGACAAAAGGTACTAACCGAATCAGCTACGCCTTTTAGCTGGACTACGCCTGCCTACGCGGGTAAGCCGAACTCCTATCAGGTGCTGGTGTCGTCAACTTCCGAAAAAAGCCAACAGAACCTGGGCGATGTGTGGGACAGCGGACAAATGAAAGATAAATCGGCAGCCGGTGTTGGGGGGGAATTTGCCAACGCTGTTACCAAAGCACCTTCCAGTACCAGGGTACCCCTGCAAGCCAATACGGATTACTTCTGGCGAGTCAGAATCTGGGATAAGGATAACCGGGTGTCGGAGTATTCGCCGACTCAGAAATTTAAGGTAACCAATTAACATCGGTTTCAGCTACCTGGATTTGTCCACTCTGACAGAAAGGACAAATCCAGGTATGAGCCATTACCCACGCTCATAAATTCTCCTTTACCAACACTTCCCATTCTTCTTTTAAGGTACCCGACGGCATACTACTGCCAGCCCGGCGGTACCAATAATTCGCATTCCAGGTATCCCCTTCCACCCGGTGCAGATAGGCATGTAGTCGATCATAGGCACGCGTTCCCTCCTGTGACTGCGCCACATTGTGCGCGGCTTCCCAGTCGCCCTTTGCATCGTGCCAAAGGGCCGTTAGTATTGGGTTCAACCCCGCGGCAGGGGTATCATTTTTCAGTGATTCCTTAAATTCTGTATAGATCATAGTGCCACTTGGTGAGGTTTGGGAGTTGGATAGGCGAACTAAAAATTAAATCTAAGGGGTATCGGTTTAAGAATGCAAAAGTGACCGCTATTTTCCTGCAATAAGCTATAATTTTTAATTTTTGATTGTTATATTTACGCATAGTAAACTAAAAAGTAGCGTATGTCTGTCTTTTTTGCTCAAAATATTGTTTTTCTTCGTAATAACCACGAATTGCGGCCTTCCCAGTAAAAGCTAGCGGAAGAGTTGGGGTTCAAAAAATCGACCCTGGCCGCCTGGGAGTCGGGGCGGGCTAACCCCTCTTTTGAGGACATGCTGCGACTGGCCGAGTTCTTCAAAATTTCCTGCGACGATCTCCTCACGAGCGATCTGTCGGCCATGCAGGTACGGCCCTGGGTCAAAGAGGAAAACCTGCGGGTGCTGGTTACGACGGTAAATGCCGAAAATCAGGAAAATATCGAATACGTACCGGTGCGGGCGATGGGCGGTTACGCGCAGGGCTACGGCGACGTGGGCTACATCAGTGAGCTACCCGCTTTTCAGCTACCTTTTCTGGCCAAAAATCGCAAATATCGAGCTTTTCCCTACGAAGGGGACTCCATGCCTCCGTTACGCGAAGGATGTACCGTCATGGGGGAATTTGTGGAGAATTGGTACTCGATCAAGAGTGGTACAATCTGTCTGGTGGTCACGCAGGACGAGGGCGTGGTACTCAAGAAGGTATTCAACTACCTGGAAGAAAAAGGACTGTTGGTATTAAAATCCACCAACGAGCGCTACGCACCCTATCCCGTGATGCGAAATGATATTCACGAAATGTGGCGTTTTGCCGGGTACTTCGACACGGAATTTCCCCGCTAGGAGAAATAACGAATAAAAAACCCCCGGGGATTGATGACTGGGAAAAGACAACGGGGTTTTGATTGCTTTTACGTGAGTCGTTAGCCTGAAAACAAAAAATCCCGACCTAAAAATGGATAAGGTACCCCTAACCCCCAATGCCTACTATCAGTTTTCCCAGAAAACAAGCAGTGGTCAGCTTTTCCAATCCCACGACGACTACCTGCACTTTTTGTTTTTGTATTGCCGCCAGGTTCAGCCGCTGGCCCGCACGTTTGCCTATTGCTTGCTACCCGGTTCTTTTCACGTACTTCTGCAAATCAGGGACATGCCCTCGCTCCTGCGGCATACGGAACGAGTAGGACAAGGTACGGAAGAACTATTCGAGGACTGTTCAGGGTACCTTGACAAAAAAGTTTCGGAGTTCGTGGCGCGGTACCATACATCAATTCACTCCTTCGAAGGTCCAACGTTATCTGATTTCGCCAACTGGCGGTGCGAGCTTATCGCCAGCGAAGCTGAGGTACCCCATCGTTTGGGGCTGTTGCACCTGTATCCCCTGTATTTCGAGGGGGGCGACTCCCATGAACTCTGGCCCTATACGTCACTCCACTCCCTGCAAAGCCATCGCCATACCTTTCTCGATCGTGATGCCGTTTATGGCTGGTTTGGAGGGCGGGAAAGTTTTTTGAAGGAAAGCCGCGTTACCCTGGCCGAGTGTTTTTAAGCTG
>JBBRDE010000068.1:0-20785 GCA_038204185.1 Cytophagales bacterium | reverse complement strand
CCTACCCGAAGTATCTCTGGTCGCAATCATGGACGCCGATAAAGAATGCTTCCTCCGCGACATCCGCTCGCTGATCCAGACCTTAGTTTGTCGTAGTGTTCCGTACCGTTGTTATGCGGGGTCTTCCGAAGGAAAACTGTGCGCTAAACACATAAAAATCTGCAAATGTCCAGCGCCGCACAACTAGCTTCCCGATCAAAAGCGATGACCAAAATGAATACAGATAAGATCGTCATCAGACAAATGCGGGAAGAAGATATTCCGGGCGCCATGCAGCTCAAAAAGGCCGAGAATTGGAATCAAACCGAAGATGATTGGCGCACGCTGCTGAAAATTGACCCACACGTATGCCTTGCCGCCACGTCCGACAGCAAAGTAGTCGGTACGGTTACGGCTGCGAATTATAATAATGAACTGGCGTGGATAGGCATGATGCTGGTCGATAAAGACTTTCGGGGCAGGGGTTTGGGTAAATGTCTGCTAACCACCCTCCTTGAAAAACTGGAAGCCTTTCAATCCATAAAATTGGACGCAACGGCCATTGGACTTCCTTTATATAATTCGTTAGGATTTAGCGAAGAGTTGTCCATCGACCGGATGGTAATAACCCAAGTAGAAGCGACCTTGCCGAGTAAGGCCCATTATGCCGTCAAGTCACTTATGGAAGCAGAGTGGCAGAACGTGATGGATCTGGATCGTGCATTTTTCGGAGCCGACCGCTCCCGGCTAATGGCTGAAATTCTGCTAAGAAACATAGGCTGGTACGTTGAACAGGATGGCAGAATAACGGGGTACCTGTTAGCAAGGCTCGGAAGCAACTACACGCAACTCGGCCCCCTGTCAGCAGAAACCACCGAAGATGCCGAACTGCTGCTGCTAACAGCCTTACAGAATTTTAGCGGCAGTCCCGTTTTGCTCGATGTTTTACAGGACAAAGTCGAGCTCAAAGGGTTTCTGATCTCGTGTGGGTTCAATGTGCAGCGATCCTTCACGAGGATGTTTTTAAAAGGCAACTCTCTTCCAGGTTCCGTCAAAAATCAGTTTTTGATTGCCGGGCCGGAGTTAGGGTAATACCCAGGCCGATGGAATCAGTGCCGACTTTATCCGTCTGTACGGGTGTTATTCTTTGCAGCTCCAAAACCCCGGCTCATCAGGGGTACCTCACAGCTCTTCCGCCTCCTCGTACAGTTTGGCTACTTCTTCAATGGATCCGGAGATTTTCGTATTCTCCCGAAGGGCTTTCACCCAGGCTTCTACCAGAATCTGGCTTGTAGCGTTACACGCCTGCAGACCGTAGGAATAAGGACGCGAGCCGGTCGCGTGGGTGAACGTAATGTCATGAATACAGTCATTGGGTTCGCCTGCTTCCCCGATCACGCGATAGCTGGCGTCGATCTCGATGCCCCCGGTATAGAGGTAATAGGCATTCCCCTTCCGAAATACCCGCTCTTTCATATCCGATTTCAGCAGCGCTTTGGCTTCCTTCGCATCGATAAATTTCGACGCAGCCCGACGCACCACGCCCTCTTTCACCAGTGACTGGAAGGGATAGTCATCCATTCCAACGGGCTTCTGTCCGCCGCACTGGATAAACATGCGGTAGTCGATGGGGTAGGTAGCTTCTCCATCCTTTACCTCGATGGTTGTTAGACCTTTTTTATGTTTTTCGGCCACAGTGGCGTACCCCGACACGATTTCCAGTCTTCCGGCATCATAGAGCGCCAGCAGCAGATTCGCCGAGGGCAGGGGCATGGCCGCAATGACGTTCATTAAAAAAGGCATCACGTCTTTGTGAAACAACACGTGATCTTCGGCGGGCATCAACTCGGCATGGAAATTCAGGGCGTACATCAGATCGTCGACCACTTCCTTCCAGTGAATGGGCTTCTTCTTCTCGACTGAATTTTTGGCCTCCCCCAGCTCAAGGCGCATGCCTTCGAAGGCATTACCATACTCATGTTTTTTACTCATGACCTTCACGAAGTCAGTAAGCGAAAAGCTGTCATCCGCCAGCTTCTCAACCAGGTCCGGCATCTTATCTTTTTTGAAGGCCTTAGTTAGAGCGGGGCGGCATACCTTGTCGAAGTAGGTATTGATTCGAAGGTATCCCTTGTCGTCCAGCAGGTCAAACATTTCTTCCCGACTCACGTGGCGATACATTTCACGCATGGGCTCTTCCTGTTCGTATTGTAGATTAGGCAGCCAACCGCTGGCAGCGTGCATAGCCATGCTGAACTTTTCGGCATTCTTGTCCGGATGAAAAGTCATTTTTCCATCCGGGTCCGTTGTAAACTCCCCATGTCTTCTTGACAAAGAAGATACCACGTCGAAAGCGCTCAACGAAGCGCCCAGGGTACCGATCTTGAAGTTGTGAAAGGAGCCGGTTTTAGGAAGAATCTTCTGGATCGGCCAGGGTGAGGCATAATTGCCCGACGCTACGTCATCCTGCTCCGACCAGGCATGGCCCGTCGACACCACCACTTTCCCAAACCCGTGCTGGGAGCCGTCGTCGATCTTTAACATCACTTCTCCTGCTTCGACATGGTACACGATATCCACCACCTCGGCCTTTGAAAATTGGTTTACGATAATGCCTTGGTCCGAAATCTGCCCGATAATCGCCTTGTATTGCGCCTGTAAGTACTGCCCCAGCACCAGACGGTTGTACACCTCCGACTTGCTTATTTTTTCACCGGCCAGCCCCAACGCTTTCAACGTATTCTTGTCCTGTTGTTCCAGCCAGGCCGCAAACGGCAGGACGAGTTCCGGCAACTCTTCTGAGGAAATATTGGACAGATTGTACAGATCCGTGGTATTGGGATTATAAGGCATTCCCATACCCATGATATCTCCTCTTTCAAAGATCGCGATCTCCTGAATATGGTCTCGTAGTACATCAGTACTGTCCATTAAGTGTTTGAGGAGATAAATGGTGGTTGCTCCACTGCCGATAACTGCAATTTTCTTCATCATTGGTGTTTGCTGGATCAGGCGATATTGGTTTGGTGAGATAAACCGACTGCCAGGGGTTATGTTAGCTTCCTGACCTGAAAAAATCAGGCCCGGGGAAACGGTTCTGGAACAGTTCATTTGTTTCATCAGGGCGTTTCAGTCCATTAACTTCCACTCCCCCACCAGCAAAAACCGTGCAAAAAGCTCCTCACTGTACCAGCCCTGATCGCGGGTACGCTGCACGATTTCCTTGTGGCCGGACTGGCGGTAGGCAAAATTTTTCAGCGATTCGACACTCTCCCAAACGCTCACCGTAGCCTGCTCTACCAAAGGTACCTCCCCGATACCCAGCGCCATCAGTACGCCTTCGGATTTTCTCAGGGAGGCATGCGCGTGCGGTACGTGTCGCCAGAAGTCGAGTAATTTCGTAAACTTGATTTTTGCGCGGGTCAGTACCACTACCGGACCATTATACCCCTTTTCTACTGGCTCAGAAACCGTGAAGGGCTCCTGCCCATTCCACTGCCCATGGGCCAGGATGGGCCGCATTTTTAGAGTGGAGTGTTCCAATGCCTGAGACGCATAATTTTGGAACACAGTCGATTTGAAAAAAGCGTCGGCCTGTTGTTCGCTCTCCCAGGTGGCCAGGAAGGTATATTGTTGGAAATCGGGAATGACACTGAATCCATTATGTCCGGTTCCCAGCATTTTACTGAACAGGGAGCCTGTGGGCTGCTCCAGCGTGCGACGCCCCATCTGTCCGAATGCCCACCAGGCCTTATTAGTCGGAAACCGAAAGATTGTGAACGTCGTCATAATGTACCCTGAATCGATTGCATGAAGTGGTTGATAAGAAAGCGAAAAGTACGGTACTTTGTTGCCGAAATTTGGAAATCAGGAAGTCGAAAGTTAAGAATTTCATGAAATGGAACTCGGAAATACCATGATACACGAGCATAAAATAGACCCCGAAGCACTCCATGCAGAAGTGGTATTCCAAACCGCCCGCAGCGGCGGCAAGGGGGGGCAGAATGTCAATAAGGTGGAAACCAAAGTAGAGCTGCGTTTCGATATTCCCAACTCGCAGGTACTGAACGAGGAGCAAAAAGATTTTTTACAAAAAAAACTCGCTAACAAACTCACCAATGAAGGCGTATTGTTCCTGTATCACCAAACCGAGCGCAGCCAACTGGCCAATAAGGAAAAGGTAGTCAGGAAATTTGACCGATTGATTCGGGAGGCATTTGTGGTACCCCGCAACCGCCGCGCTACCCGTCCTACCCTGGGTTCAGTTTTACGACGAGTAAAGTCAAAAAAGCAACGTTCTGATACCAAAAAAATGCGCCGAAAGCCTCCACGGGAGTAGGTAGGGCTGATATCCATCCTCTTTAAGCTAAAATCTGATTCTATCCTTTTCATTCTTTTCCGCGCGGCGTCCGTTCCATCCTGCTTTCCTCCCCCATGACCACCTCTACCCTCCCCGAAAAAACCGACTTTCAACATCTCTTCAGCCTGCCCGTCATCGTGGCGGCGCTGGGGTACTTTGTGGATATTTACGATTTACAGCTTTTTGGCATCGTTCGCATTCCCAGCCTGTTGAGCCTGGGACTTACGCCCGAAGAAGCCGATACCATCGGGATCACTATTCTGGATTATCAGATGATCGGTCTGCTGCTGGGTGGACTGTTTTGGGGGATGCTGGGTGACAAAAAAGGGCGACTTTCCGTGTTGTTCGGCTCCATTGTCACCTACTCGCTGGCCAATATCGCCTGCGGTTTTATTCCCCAAATACATTTTGTGGATCAAGTAGAGGCTTACAAATGGCTGCGGTTCATCGCCGGGCTAGGGCTGGCCGGCGAGCTAGGGGCGGGCATCACGCTGGTATCCGAAATCCTGCCCAAACATCTGCGCGCTATAGGTACCTCGCTGGTGGCAGGGGTAGGTCTGGCCGGGGCCGTGGTAGGTACCTTCACCGTGCGGCTGGCGGGCGACTGGACCATCGCTTATTTCATCGGCGGCGGGCTTGGAATCTTGCTATTGTTGCTCCGCGTCGGTGTAATCGAATCGGGGATGTACAAGGACATTACCCAAAATAAGTCCATATCCAAGGGGAATTTCCTGGCGTTTTTTACCAATCGGGCGCGGTTTGTGAAGTACATCAAATGCATCGGAATAGGCCTACCGACCTGGTTCAGCATGGGTATCCTGGCCTACCAGAGCAATCAGTTTGGGGTAGCGATGGGTATTGCCGAACCCGTAGAACCCGCGCTGGCCATCATGTGGGGATACATTGGGGTTTCCATCGGCGATCTGCTGAGCGGATTCATCAGCCAAGGGTTGCGCTCCCGCAAAAAGGCTATTGCGCTGATGATGGCCTTTGCCCTGATCGGGGTGCTGCTTTTTCTATTTGGAAATTTCAAATCACCCGAGGCGCTGTATGCACTCTGCTGCTGGCTGGGGTTGGGTACGGGCTACTGGGCCATGTTCGTCACAGTAGCCGCCGAGCAATTCGGCACGAACCTGCGGGCCACGGCCGCCACGACTATACCCAACTTCGTGCGGGGCGCGCTGGTACCCATGAATATGCTGTTTTTATCCCTAAAACCTTCCTTTGGAGTCATTATAGCCGGTTTTTTCGTCGGCATACTAGCCTATACAATTGGATTTTACTCCACGCTCACGATTCCCGAAACGCATGGGAAGGATTTGGATTTTTTGGAGGAGGTTTAAGGGGAGGGAAGGGGAGTAAAGAAGTACCTGAGTACAGAAGTACGTGAGTGAAGCAGTACAAAAGTACCTGCGTGCAAAAGTGGACTAATAACAATGCTGCTCGATAGCTCCCTTCATTTCTGTACTTTTACCTTTTGGATCAGGCTGGCGAGCATTTTTTCAATTTCTACACTTTGCATTAGTAGTGTCTCGTACATCGTACTGGATAGAAAATCCAAATTGTGAGCTATTTGAATTTGAGTCTGCACCTCAAACAGAGATCCCATCGCGATTTGTAGAAAACGAATAAAATCGCCGTTGCTCCAGCGTCCATACCCTTCGGCTATATTGCTGGGCACAGATACAGCAGATCTTCTAATTTGAGAGGTTAATCCGAATTGTTCTGAGGCTGGGAAAGCATGGGTTGCTTTGTATGTACTCGTTACAAACGCGATGGCTTTTTGCCAAACAATCAATTCTCTAAATGAACCTACCCCTGCCATACCTGCTTATTCTATTTGAGATAAAAACTCCTCAGCCCGAGTATTGGCTCTTTGAACTTTTGTACTCTTGAACTTCTGTACTCCTGTCCTAAATCGCTCTACACCAACGCCTCCCACAAAATCTCCGCTGGATGCAGGGCCCTCCTACCTGTGCCGTCGTGAATCTGGTGGCGGCAACTGGTACCTGGCGCAGCGATGATGACTTCGTCTGGTTGATGGCGCACAGCAGGGAACAGTACCAATTCGCCGATTTGCATCGAGAGATCGTAGTGCTCGGCTTCGTAGCCAAAGCTACCTGCCATACCGCAGCAGCCGCTGGGAATGAGTTGGACAGTATAGTTTTCGGGCAACGAAAGCATTTTCTTGGTAGGTACCATACTGGCGATAGCCTTTTGCTGGCAGTGGCCGTGCAGTTTGATGGTGCGCTTTTCTTTCGTGAAAAGGGTGGAGGATATTTTCTTCAAATCAATCTCCCGCGCAATAAACTCGTCAAATTGCAGGGCGTTCTGCGCGAGGGCTTTGGCATCTTCTACCAGCGCATCACTGACCAGATCGGGGTACTCGTCGCGGAAGGTAAGAATCGCCGAAGGCTCGATGCCGACTAGCGGCGTATCGTGCGAAATGAGGTCTTTTAAAGCCTTGACATTCTGCTCCGCGATTTTCTTCGCATCCTTCAAAAGTCCCTTGGAAAGTTGCGGCCGACCGCTGGGCGCGTGGTCAGGAATTTCGACTTCGTAGCCTAGCTTCTGCAACGTCAAAATGGCTTTCTTGCCAATTTCCACATCGCTATAATTTGTAAACTCATCGCAGAAAAGGTACACCTTCTTCTCTGAGGTAGTCTTAGGTTGCTTTTTGAACCATCCTTTCAGCGTTTCGCCGTGCAGCAGTGGCATGGTGCGGTCGGGATGAAAACCTACCATGCGGTTGGCAATACGGCGGAGCGGTGCATTTTTGAAAATTACATTATAGGCCCAGGGCACATAGCTGGCCAGGCCCGTCATCTTGGAGAAATTCCCCACCAGCCACGAGCGCAGGGGTACCCCATGCACGTCGTGGTACTGTTGCAGGAATTCCATTTTCAGCTTAGCCACGTCCACATTGCTGGGACACTCGCCCTTGCAGCCTTTGCAAGCCAGGCAGAGATCGTAGACCTCCTTAATTTCCTGATGATCGAAACGATTTTCCTGGACTGAGTGCGTCAGCATTTCGCGCAGGATGTTGGCACGGGCGCGGGTTGTTTCCTTTTCGTTGCGGGTTGCCATGTAGCTGGGGCACATGGTACCTCCGCTCAGCTGGGTTTTGCGGCAGTCGCCCGAGCCGTTGCACTGCTCGGCATGTTGCAGGATCGTCTGGTTCTCGAAGCGAAAGTAGGTCTTGATTTCGGGCGTTTGCTGGTCGGCCTCGTACCGCAGAAAAGTATCCATCGGCGCGGCATCCACTACTTTACCCGGATTAAAAATCGTCTGCGGGTCCCAGGCTTTCTTTATCTCCTTAAATAACCCATAATTGTGTTCTCCCACCATTTTGGGGATAAACTCCCCCCGCAATCGTCCGTCGCCGTGTTCACCCGACAGTGAACCATCATACTTCTTGACTAAAACAGCGATCTCCTCCGCGATCATCCGAAATTGCTGGTGGCCTTCTTTAGTCTTCAAATTAATGATAGGCCGCAAATGCAACTCCCCCGAACCCGCGTGGGCGTAATGTACCGCCGACATGTTGTGCTTGTGCAGAATCTCGTTAAAATCCCGGATATAGTCGGGCTGATCGAGTACGTCCACGGCCGTATCTTCGATCACGGCCACGGCCTTCTCATCACCCGGAATATTTCCCAGTAAGCCTAACCCGGCTTTGCGGAGCGTCCAGATTCTCTTGGTGTCTTCTCCGAATAATAAAGGAAAATGAAAGCCCAGGCCAATCTCCCGAAGCTCGGCTTCCAGGTCAGCAGCTAGTTTTTCCACTTCCGGCTGGGTTTCGCGGGAAAGATCCACCACCAAAATGGCGGGGTAGGTACCGTCTTCCTTTTCTTTGACAAAAAACGCGTTTTTTCGCTGCTCCACGTTACTGGCGGCACATTCCAGCACGTAGCTATCGATGAGCTCGACGGCCTGCGGCTTGTATTTTAGCGCGATAATTGTGGCGCGGAGGGTTTCGTCGATCGTATTGAAATGCGCGCACAGAAGCCCCTGGGTTTTGGGCGGCAGGGGAATCAGATTGAGTTTTATTTCCGTCAACAAGCACAAGGTACCCTCCGACCCGGCGATCAGCCGACACATATTGAAGTTCGGGCCGTTTTCCGTGAAGGGCGCACAATCCAGCAGCATATCCAGCGCGTAGCCCGTATTACGCCGCTCGACGGATTTCTTGGGAAAGTTTTTCCGGATTTCGGCCTGATTGGCTGGATCGGAAAGAATCTCAAATGTTTTTCGGTAAATCTCCCCCTGCAATCCCGGCTTTTCGGCCAGTTTTTCTAGTTGATCTTCTGCCGTAAACACCGCTTCGGAACCATCGGACAGCAGCGCTTTCACTTCCAGAAGATGCTCGCGGGTGGAACCGTACACCACGGAATTGGAGCCGCAGGAGTTGTTGCCCACCATGCCGCCGATCATAGCCCGGTTGGCAGTGGAGGTTTCGGGGCCAAAGTACAGGCCGTACTCTTTCAGGGCCATGTTCAATTCATCTCGCACCACGCCCGGCTGCACCCGTACCCAACGCTCGTCCGGGTTTATTTCCAGAATCTTGTTAAAATATTTCGACACATCCACCACCAGGCCGCTACCCACCACCTGACCAGCCAGGGAGGTACCTGCCGTACGCGGGATAAGCGCCACACCGTTTTGCCCCGCAAAGGCAATCAGCGTTTTTAAGTCCTGATGCGTGAGGGGAATGGCCACGGCCAGCGGCATTTCGCGGTAGGCCGATGCGTCGGTGGCGT
The DNA here is from genome assembly GCA_038204185.1 of Cytophagales bacterium. GTDB lineage: Bacteria > Bacteroidota > Bacteroidia > Cytophagales > Spirosomataceae > Salmonirosea. Next base: position 11,686 of record JBBRDE010000068.1, on the reverse strand, counting down.
ACAAGGTTCGGAGGGTGGAATCGCGGAAAAGATCCCCATCAAGCTGACGGGCCAGCGAATCCAGGGTAGGTACAACTTCGGAAGCGGGTGCGGTCATGAATAAATTGCCTGGGGCTTAAACGTCCGCAAAGATAACCAACGGCCTAGGCAAGCCCGCGTAGTTTTCAGATAAATTTGAGTTCGTGCAGTGGCCAGGCTTCGGTTTGGGGCATAATACTGTTTGTGCTATAAATGAGTTTATCAATATCCTCAAATCCACAAATTTTGTAAGCTTCTACCGTATTGGCCTTTTCCATCGTTACACAGACCACCGTCTCGCCCGATATAGCCATCATCTGCCGTTTCAATTGGGCCTCCTCGTAGTGCCGAATGGTGAGCCCTGCCGCAGGGTGAATCCCTACCACGCCCATGAAATACAGGTCGGCCTTGAAATGACTTAACTGCGCTGCCGTTTCGCTGCCTATCGTGATCTGATATCGCTTGTGAAACGATCCTCCCAACAAAATCACTTCCACTTTGGGATGGTTGACCAGTGAACTGGCTAGCAGCGGACTATTGGTAATCACGGTTAGTTCAAGGGTATGGGGCAATTGCTCGGCAATGCAAAGATTGGTTGTACCGCCATCCATCAAAACGATCTGTTCATCGGAAAACAGGCTACGTGCTTTTTGGGCAATTGTCGATATTTCCGCGCTGGAGATACTCACCACCTGCCGTACCTGTATCGGTAAGTAGGAATTAGCAATTGCCCCTCCATGTACCTTCTTCAACATCCTCGCTCTTCCAGCTCAATGACGTCCCGGGGGATACTGTCGTACGAAACATCCAGTTGTTGGCTGAGGGCGACGAGCGACACTTTGTTGTCCGTACTTAACTTTTCAGAATTCTATACTGGCGTTCATCTTTTAACATAGTCAGACTAAGGTTGCAAACAAAGTGCTGAATTGTGCAATCTTTTGTTTATTCACAGTTAATAAGTATGCATATATCTGCATGTAATTGAACTATAAAAGCAAAATATTGGACTTTTATACTTAGTGGTCACTAAGACGGCATTTTAGGCAATTTGCCCTGAAAGGATCTTCTTCTAATTGATCTTTTTTTTGCATTATCAAGCCTTATTCCTGACATTTGCACCATTCATTCACCGTACATTAAAACATTTTCTTTAATAAATACCTTATATATTTTCACCTTCAAAGTTAATTCAACTACCAATCAGATAACCTATGATGAATTATTCCTGTAAGAACGATCGCGCGCGCGAGCGAATGAGCGGAACACACCTTTGGCGAACCGTGTTAGCCCTCCTACTGTCAGTAAGTTTCGCCATGGCACAGGATGCTACTGTGAAGGGGAAGGTTGTAGACGGCACCGGAGGCGGGCTTCCTGGTGTTACTGTTAAGGTAAAAGGCACCAACCAAGGTACCAACACGGACATGGAAGGCAACTACACCATAGCAGCTGGCCCTACCGCGACACTGGCCTTTAGCTTTATCGGGTTTGCCACTCAGGAAATACCCGTTGGCAATCAATCCACGATCAATGTGACCCTGTCTGATGACGTTAAAGCATTGGAAGAGGTCGTGGTTGTAGGGTATGGTACTGCCAAGCGTAAGGACGTGACGGGCTCTGTGCAGTCTGTTACCTCCAAGGACTTTAACTCGGGGATTAACCCGAACCCCCTTCAGGCTATTCAGGGTAAAGTAGCGGGTTTGGTGATTACCCAGCCTAACGGCGATCCCAACAGTAGCCCCACTGTCCGTTTGCGGGGATACACCTCACTGGCCGGTGGTAGTGACCCCCTGTATGTGGTGGACGGTATTATCGGCGTTCCCATCAATACGATTTCCCCGCAGGATATCGAGACTATGGACGTACTGAAAGATGCTTCTGCTTCTGCCATTTATGGTTCGCGCGCAGCCAACGGTGTTATCATCGTAACGACCAAACGAGGCAAGTCAGGCCGCACGACTGTGACCTTCAACAACTATGTAGGAGCCGATGTTATTTCAAATCGGCTTGATCTGCTCGATGGCCCAGGCTATGTGTCCGAGGTTAAGCGTATCAAGGGCGATGCCTCCCTGGCCGACAACCTGCGCTTTCCCAAACCGGCTGGTGGTGGCAATTACAACACAGACTGGTGGGACGAAATCTCGCGGGTAGGGTACACCAATAACCACGATCTGGCGGTTTCGGGTGGAGGACCCACGTTTTCTTATAGAGGTTCGCTCAACTATCTTGATCGCCAGGGCATCGTCAAGAACACGGGCTTCGATCGTTTGACGGGCCGCATCAACATTGATCAAAAAGCCATTGACAATCGCCTGAACATTCAGTATAGTCTGTCTTATACCAAACTGAATTCGGACCTGACGGATGGTGGCATTCTGGCCAACGCTACGACCTTTCTGCCCACGTTGCCCGTTCGCAATACCGACGGAAGCTACTACGAGGTACCCGGTGCATTTGACCTAAACAATCCTATCGCTATGCTGGAAAATGAGATTTTCGAGCGCGAGAAAAATACATTGGTCGGCGGCGTGAATTTGAAATACGAACTTTTCAGCGGCTTTACACTAGGTGTAAATGGAGCGCTCAAGAGCGATCAGGAAGTCACCAGCCGCTCCCGCAATGGTGCCATTAAGGCTTTTCAAATCACCAATGGCGAATCGTCCCGTAACCTGGGTCAGACGAATGACAAACTCCTGGAACTTACAGCGAACTATATTAGGGGTTTCGGGGAGCGAGGAAGCAATTTCTCGCTGTTGGCCGGCTATTCCTACCAGGATATTATCAACGATGGTTTTGGTGCTAACAACCGTCAGTTTGTAGCTTCCGGCTTGGGATACAACAACCTGGGCCTAGGTGCCGGTTCGTTGATTTTACCCAGCAGTGGCTATACCAGCTCGTACAAGAACCGCACTTCACTGGCCTCATTCTTCGGTCGTGGCACAGTTAACCTGAACGAAAAATACAACGTGACGGCCACGCTACGGTACGATGGTAGCTCCAAGTTTGGTGAGAACAATAAATGGGGTGTATTTCCCTCGATTGCGGGTGGATGGACCATTTCCGATGAGGATTTCTTTCCCAAGTCAAACGCTTTCAATTACATGAAACTTCGAGTGAGCTGGGGTAAGACGGGTAACTCCGAAGGTCTCGCCCCTTACCAGTCTTTACAGCTTTATGGCCAAAGTGGCACATACTACGACGGCGGCATCAACAACTTCCTACCCGGTTACGCCATCACCCAGAACACCAACCCAAACCTGAAATGGGAAGTTGTAACGCAAACCAACCTGGGACTAGACTTCCAATTTGTTAATGGACGCTTCTCAGGTTCGATCGACTTGTTCGATAAGAAAACCAGTGACATGCTTTATCGTTACTCGGTACCTGCCGACGGCGTGAAATACTTCGCTAACTTTATCTATGCTAACGTAGGTGAAATGAATAACAAGGGAATCGAACTCTCGCTGGGTGGCGACTTGGTCGATGCTGGCGACTTTGTCTGGAACAGCCGAGTGATCGGGTCGTTCATCAAAAATGAGATTGTCAGTCTTAAGAGCGACGAGTTTGACTCGGGCATTATTCGCTTCAATGCCTTCGGTGGCCGGGGTTTATCCAATGTGTTTGCCTCAACGCTCACGCCCGGTCAACCCCTGGGTACTTTTAATAACGTTGGTAGCTTTGTTGGGTTTGATGAAAAAGGACAGATGCAGTTGCAGGGATCCGATGGCAAGCCCGTTACTGACCCTGCTAAGGCGCAAGTTGGTTTCGACGACAACCCACAGCCCTTCCTGACGGCCGCCTGGGTGAACAGCTTCACCTATAAGAATTTCGACCTTAACTTCCAGTTGCGGGGTGTGTTTGGCAACAGTATCCTCAACAACGTCCGCTCCAATTTGTCGATCCCCGGTTCAATCCTTGAAACGAACATGTTGAAAAGCGTGAGCGAACTTCCCGCTGGCTTCAGCACCAACGCGTTGTCAAGTTACTGGCTTGAAAGCGGAACTTATGTTCGTTTGGATAACTGGCAGTTAGGCTATAACCTCTCGATTGACAGCAAGTATATCAGCAACGCCCGCATTTATATGGGTGGAAATAACCTCTTCGTGCTGACCAAGTACCGGGGTGTAGATCCTGAGCTGGAAGTGAAGGGGGACCTACGTAATAACTCACAAGTACCGAACAGCCTTGGACTGGATGCCAACGGAATATATCCTAAAACGCGTACTGTACAGCTAGGCGTTAATTTAACGTTCTAATCCAAACCTGACTTACTGACGTATCTTTAAAAAAATTAACCTTATGAAAGTCAATTTAAAATATATCCTGTTCGTCTCGGCGGGCCTACTGGTCTCGCAATCGTGCACGAACCTTGAAGAAACTACCTACGATGTCATTCCCACTGACCAATTTGGCGCCACGCCCGACCAGCAGGCGGCCCTATTGGGACCATTGTATGGCTCGCTGGGACAGTACTTCGATCGTTACGCCGCTCTGAATACTACGACCGACGAACAGGTGGTGCCCACCCGTGGTGGTGACTGGAAGGATGGTGACGCCTGGAAGCGACTTCAGCAACACAGCTGGGTACCCACCACCGACGATGGCACCTTCAACGGACTATGGACATGGATTTACAATAGTATTACTTCCATCAACCAGCAATTGGGAACGCTTACCGACCCTGCCACAGTAGCGGAGCTCCGCACGCTGCGGGCCTATTACCATTACCTGGCCCTTGACAACTTCCGCAATGTGATTATTGCCGATAAAGCGGGTAATACGGCCACTTCACAAAAAACCCCCGCCGAGACATTTGCCTTTATCGAAAAGGAAATCAAGGAATCGTACCCCAACCTGAGCGAGAGCGTTGGGGGCAAGTTCTACGGGAGGATTAACAAGTATGTGGCGAACATGATTCTGGCCAAATTGTATCTCAATGCTCAGGTCTATACCGGAACACCCAAGTGGGCTGAGGCAAAGGCCGAGAGCGACATCGTCATCAAGTCGGGCAAGTACTCGCTGGAGGCGAACCTGTTCAATAACTTTACGACGAACAATACGGGGTCGAAGGAAAACATCTTCGTCGTGCCTTTCGATGCTTCCAAGCGTGGCGGTATGAACATCCAGATGCGCACGCTTCACTATCTAAGCCAACTGACCTATAACCTTCCCCAGGCTCCCTGGAATGGATTCTGCACCATCACCGAGTTCTATAATTCGTTTGATGCAGCAGACAATCGCAAGAACATGTGGATTGTAGGGCAGCAGTTTACGTCTGGTGGTGCACCTATATTCGATGATACCAAGCCTATGATTTTCACACCCGAAATACCGGCCTTTGAAATGCCCGCTGGTCCGGTAGCCCGTTTAGCTGGAGCCAGAAGCCGGAAGTATGAGATTCAGCGTAATGGTGCAAGCAATGACCAGGACAATGACTTTGTTCTGTTCCGCCTGGGTGATGCTTACCTTATGCGGGCCGAAGCCAACCTACGCCTGGGTAACGCCACCGATGCGATCAGTGATGTAAATATCATTCGGGCCCGGTCGAGCGCCAAGCCTGTTACGGCAATAACGCTGGATAACCTGCTGGCCGAAAGAGGCTGGGAAATGGCCTGGGAATATACCCGTCGTCAGGACTTGATCCGCTTTGGGCAATTTAATAAAGCTTGGCAGTTCAAGGATACTTCACCCACATTCCGGAATGTTTTCCCTATTCCTTCTACGCAACTTTCCCTGAACCCAAATCTGAAACAGAATCCAGGGTATTGATTGAATGGATGATTGAAAATTGATCGTTGATAATGAGGGAGTAGGCTTATTATAAGTCTGCTCCCTTGTTTTTTGCCTGTTTCAATTTATTCGCGTTTAAATTCATTTCAACGATGAAGGTTGCCCCCTTAATGAATTAGTGAAACTCTAAATCCCAAAAAATTGCTTATAGCCTGTGGCCAAAGCTACTTCACAAAATGAGTAAAGGAATAAGAATTTGGATTTGGATATTACTGGCTTTAGTTTTCCTAAGGTGCTCCAAATCCCCGGACAGTACCCCTACCCTGTTTGAAGATCTCCCTACTTCTCACACGGGCATCGCCTTTCAAAACACCCTCACTAACAGCGAAGAATTCAATATTTTCAACTACCGTAATTTCTATAACGGAGGTGGCGTAGCCATTGGCGACATCAACAATGACAACCTGCCCGATCTGTACGTGATTGCCAACCAGGGGCCTAACAAGCTATACCTGAATAAAGGTAATTTCAAGTTTGAGGATGTGACCGAGCAGGCGGGCGTGGCGGGTACCAAATCGTGGAGTACTGGGGCTACCTTCGCCGATGTTAACGGCGACGGCTTGCTCGACCTCTATGTTTGTAACGCCGGGCGATCGGCGGAGCGCAGTAACGAACTTTTTATCAATCAGGGCAAGGGTACCAACGGCCTGCCGGTTTTTCGGGAAAGTGCTAAGGAGTACGGACTAGCCGAGGACGGCTACTCCATTCACGCCGCGTTTTTTGATTATGATCGGGATGGGGACCTGGATATGTTCCTGCTCAACAACAGCTTTACACCCGTGGGTCAATTGGCCTATGCCAATCTGCGCGCCCAGCGCGATAAGGACGGCGGGCACAAATTATTCCAAAACGAAGGCGGGCGCTTTACCGATGTCAGCGAAGCGGCGGGCATCTACGGAAGCATCATCGGTTTTGGGCTAGGTATCACTATCGGGGATGTAAACAACGACAACTGGCTCGATATCTACGTTTCCAACGATTTTTACGAACACGACTATCTCTACATTAATGATAGAAAGGGTGGGTTTACCGAATCCCTTAAATCGTCCATGGGTCATACCAGTTTGTCATCTATGGGAGCCGATATTGCCGATATCAACAACGATGGTAAGCTGGATATTTACGTCACGGACATGTTGCCCGCCAGCGACCGACGGCTGAAACTGACTTCAACCTTTGAGGGACACGATCTGATGAAGCTCAAAGAGGCGCGCGACTTCCATTACCAGTACATGCAGAACTCCCTGCAACTCAATCAGTCGGGTGGGCCGGATGGCAAAACCTGGTTCAGCGAAATAGCCCGCTTCACGGGTACCCACGCCACCGATTGGAGCTGGGGTGCTCTGATCTTTGACATGGACTCCGACGGTGAGAAGGATATTTTTGTGGCTAATGCCATCAATAGGGATCTGACCAACCAGGATTTTATGGCCTTTCTGGCCGATCCGGCCAACATTGCCGAGGCCAGCCGTACCCGGAAGTTCGACTACCGGAAGTTTATCGATAACATGCCCTCCGAACCCCTGGCTAACTATGCCTTCAAAAACAACGGTAATTTGTCATTCGCCAACAAAGCCGCCGACTGGGGACTGGCCACGCCGTCGTTCTCCAACGGAGCAGCTTATGGAGACCTGGATAACGATGGCGACCTGGATCTGGTTGTCAACAATGTCAACAGCCCCTTATCTGTCTATCGCAATAATTCCAGCCAGCAGCCTGATTTTCACTACCTAAAATTCAAGCTACTGGGCGAGCAACAAAATCGGAACGCCATTGGTACCGTGGTGTACGTGCATCAGGGCGAGCGCACCCAGATGCTCCAGCAAATGCCCAACCGGGGTTTTCAGTCGTCCATGGACTTACAGTTGGTGTTCGGATTGGGTAAAAAACCCAAGGTCGATTCCGTAACCGTGCTGTGGCCTAACGATCGGCAACAGGTACTTCGGGGGCTGCGCGCCGACTCTACCTATGTCTTGGATCAACAAAGTGCTAACGAAATCTGGACACCTACCCGCAGTCAAAATAAACAACTCTTCAACGACATCACGGCTTCCAGCGGACTCGATTTCGTGCATCGGGAAGCTGATTTTGTGGACTACAATCAGAATCCTCTTTTGAAGCAAATGTACTCCCGGCTAGGCCCGGCCATGGCGGTCGGTGATGTCAATGGCGACGGCCTGGACGATGTATATCTGGGCGGAGCTATCGGGCAGGGGGGAAGGTTGTATTTCCAGAACAAAAACGGGACTTTTACCGACCGTACCCCGGAAATTCTGAGCCAGGAGACTAACCTGGAAGCTTCGGATGCCGTATTTTTTGACGCCGACAAAGACGGTGATCAGGATCTGCTGGTGGTATCGGGGAGTAACGAGTTCCGCGATAACGACCCTACGTTGGTACCCCGGCTCTATCTCAATGATGGCAAAGGTACATTCACCCGCAGCACCACTTTTCCCAACCTAACCATCAACGCCTCCTGCGTGGCCGTGGCCGACTACGACAAAGACGGTGACGTGGATGTGTTCATCGGCTCGCGGCTCAAAGCGGGGCAGTACGGCGTCGATCCGCCCAGCTACCTCCTTACCAACGACGGAACCGGTTCATTCAAGAATTTCACCCGGCGCTATATTCCCAAAATCGGCGAACTCGGCATGGTCACGGATGCCTGCTGGGCCGACCTGGACGGCGACACATACCCCGAGTTGATAGTGGTAGGCGATTGGATGCCGATTACTATTTTTAGTAATAAGCACAATAGACTTGAACTACAATCGCCCGAAGTAGTCAAAAATGAAAAAGGGGAGCCGATGAAAACCAACGGCTGGTGGAATACCGTGGAAGCCGTAGATATTGACCAGGACGGGGATTTGGATTTGGTTGCCGGGAACCTGGGGCTGAATTCCAGCTTGAGAGCCAGCCAGCAAACGCCCGTTGAGCTATACGTAAAAGACTTCGACAACAATGGGCAGATGAAACAAATCATCACCTGCCCCGACGAAAGCGGGGTACCCTACCCCATGCTCATGAAGCCCGACCTGCTGCGGGCGATGCCTTCGTTGAAGAAAAAATTTGTGCTCAACAAAGAGTACGCGGGCAAAACGCTGAGCGAGGTGCTCAGTCCGGAGCAACTGGCCGGGGCGGTGCATAAAAAAGTATTCACGGGTGAGTCGGTTATTCTGCGTAACGACTCGCGGGCGGCAGCGACGGCGTTCACCTTCCTGCCTTTGCCCCGGCTGGCCCAACTGGCCCCCATTTACGCCATTCTCCCCTTCGACTACGACCACGATGGGCGCATGGATCTGGCCATCGCAGGCAACAACTACGACGTACTACCCGAACTGGGTCGGTACGACGCCCTGCGCGGTCTGATTCTGCGCAACGGCCCGAAAGGTTTTGAAGTAAAAAATCCAACCGAAACAGGATTGTGGGCCAACGATCAGGTGCGGGTTATGAAGCAACTCGGTCAGGGACAAATCGTGCTGGGTACCAACAACAGTAAAGTGCAGGTATACCGGGCTAAGTAGATTTTTAAACCCTATCCTACCTCAAAAATCCAGAATATAACAGCCAGCATCCCCCTCCCCATGAATCCTCTAAAACTCATCAGTATAGTAATCCTTTTTCTGGGTATCCAGGCTTGCAAAACGGATGATACAAGCCCGGATAAAGCTCTTTTTGCCGTCAAAGATTCCGCCAGTACGGGCGTGGGGTTTGTCAATCGGGTGGTAGGTAATGAAAAAGTCAACCTCCTGGATTACCTCTATTTTTACAACGGCGGCGGGGTGGCTACCGGGGACATCAACAACGATGGCCTGCCGGATGTGTATTTCGTTTCCAATCAGGGTAAAAACAAACTGTACCTGAACAAAGGCGCTCGCAACGGCCAACCCTTTACCTTCGAGGACATCACCGAAAGCGCGGGCGTGGATGGTTTTTCCGACTGGCAGACGGGCGTCACCATGGCCGATGTTAACGGCGACGGATTGCTGGATATCTATGTGTCAGCGGTCGGGAATTTTCGGGGCATGGAGGGAGCCAATGAACTCTACATCAACAATGGCGACCTGACTTTTACGGAAAAAGCTGCCGAGTACGGCCTGGATTTTACCGGATTTTCGACCCAGGCGGTTTTCTTCGATTACGACCGCGATGGCGACCTGGACTGCTACCTGCTCAACCACGCCATCCACACCTCCCGCAGCTACGACCGCGTCACGACCCGCAACCTCCGCGACCACCAGGCCGGCGACCATCTGTACGAAAGTCAAGTGAGCGATGCTAAGGTACCCCCAACCTCGCCCGTCAAATTCAAAGATGTCAGCGAGAAGGCCGGGATTTTCGGAGCCGCGATGGGCTACGGCCTGGGCGTCGCCGTAGGCGACCTCAACAACGACGGCTGGGATGATATCTACGTGTCCAACGACTTTCACGAAGACGATTATTGCTACATCAACAACGGCAATGGTACCTTCACCAACCAAAGCCGGGAGTTGTTTCGTTACACCAGCCGCTATTCCATGGGCAACGATATGGCCGATGTCAACAACGACGGGTACCCCGATCTGGTGACGCTGGATATGTACCCTGAGGATGAAACGATTGAAAAATCGTCCGTTGGGGAAGACTCTTTCGACATTTTTTTGTTCAAATTATCCTTCGGCTATATGCCCCAATTGAGCCGCAACTGTTTGCAAATCAATCAATCAGGCAAGGGTTTCATGGAGATAGGCGCGATGGCGGGCGTGGCCGCTACCGATTGGAGCTGGTCGCCGCTGCTGGCCGACTACGACAACGACGGCATCAAGGATTTGTTCATCAGCAATGGCATTGCGCACCGCCCCAACAATCTCGACTACGCCAAGTACGCCGCCGACGACTCGCTCCGCTATGCCCCCGAAACTTCGTACGATCTCGACAAACGGGCCATGGGCATGATGCCGGAGGGAAAAGTACACAACTATCTTTTCAAGGGGAGTCAGAATCTGGTCTTCCAGAATAAGTCCGAAGCCTGGGGTTTCGGCACGCCCACGATTTCCAACGGGGCCGCCTATGCCGATTTCGACAATGACGGCGACCTGGATTTGGTCACCAACAACTTGAACGAGCCGTCGCTCTTTTACCAAAACCAAACCAGCCAGATTCCGAAAACCGACAGCGCCGCCACGACCTACCTGCGCATAAAACTGGAAGGGTTTCCGGGCAATACCTTTGCTTTGGGAGCCAAAGTGATCCTGAAACAAGGTACCTCCATCCAGATGCAGCAACTGGGTACTACCCGGGGCTTTGAGTCGAGCAGCGAGCCCATTGCGCACTTTGGATTAGGCAATAAAAGTACGGTAGACAGTCTGCTGATTGTCTGGCCCAACCAGACGGTGCAGGTGCTGGCGGGCGTAAAAGCCAACCAACGGCTGGTGGTGAAGTACGAAGGTACCCCCCAGGCAGCGTCGGATGTGGCTTCGCGGATTGTCAGCCGACCTGACCCCAAACTCTTCGAGGACGTAACGGCAGCCACCCCAATTCCCTACCGCCACGAAGAAAACCTTTACTACGATTTTTACCGTGAAAGTCTGATGCCGTTTCTGGTGTCGACCGAAGGGCCCAAGGTAGCCGTGGCGGATGTCAACGGCGATGGCCTCGACGACTTTTATGTGGGTGGGGCCAAGTGGCAAATCGGTTCGCTCTTTATTCAGGATGCCCAAGGCAGGTTTACGAAAAGGCTACAACCGGATTTTCGCACCGACTCGACCTTTGAAGATACCGATGCTATCTTCTTCGATGCCAACCGCGACGGCCATCCCGATCTGTACGTGGTATCGGGTGGAAACGAATTTTACGAAAAAATGCCCGAACAATTCGACCGTCTGTACCTGAACGACGGTCA
>JBBRDE010000067.1:0-21374 GCA_038204185.1 Cytophagales bacterium | reverse complement strand
CTGCCGCGACAGCGTGGCGTAAGGATTGGAGTTGTTGCCCAGGTTTAGGCCGCGTGAACCGGCGAAGTTGCCTGCGATGTCATAAACAGGGAGCAGCGGATGGTGCTTGTAAGAGCCCGATACGGCGTTTTGTTCTTCGTTGTTGCCATAACCACCCTTCCGATTGTCAAAGGAAACGGACATGTTCTCACCGATACGCAGTTTTTTATTTAGGCCGGAGAACTCCGTGTTGGCCCGGAGGGTGTAGCGGTCATAGCCGATAAACTTCACCACGCCATCCTGACTGAAATACCCGAGTGAGATCGCGTAACGTCCATTTTCGGTGCCGCCTGTGGCCCCGATCTGGTAGTTCTGGATGGGCGAGGCCTGGGTTTGCTCCTTCCACCAATCGGTATCGGCTGACTTGGTGATGGCGTATATATTACCTGGCTTGAGCGAGTAGCGGTCGGCGTTTACTTCGGGGGTGCCGTTTTTACCTGCGCTGGGGAACACATAGTCGGGAATCGTCACTTCGCCATTAGGACCAAAGGTGTACTGTCCGTGTGAGGGCGTTTTTCCCGCGTATTTATCAGCCAGGTACAGGTATTGACCCAGCTCTTTGGCGTTCAGCACATCTGGGCTGCGCGAAGGGTTCTGGGTACCGTAGTACGCGTTGAAAGAGATAACCGGCTGCCCTACCTTGCCACGCTTGGTGGTGATAATGACCACGCCATTGGCCGCCCGTGAACCGTAGATAGAGGCGGAGGAGGCATCTTTCAAAATCTGGATGGTCTCGATATCATTCGGGTTCAGGTTGCCCGAATTCTCGGTGGGTACCCCGTCGATGATGAACAGCGGGTCGTTGTTGCCAATGGTACCGAATCCTCGTATACGTATGGTGGCATTACCGCCGGGTGTGGCGTCGTTCACCACGTTTATGCCCGAGGCACGGCCCTGTAGCTGCTGGGCAAAAGTAGTCGCGGGGACCGCCTTCAGGTCCTGGGCATTCACGGTGGTTACCGCCCCGGTGATGTCCCGCTTGGACTGTGACCCGTAGCCCGTCACGATTACTTCCGAAAGCGCGTTGACGTCGCTGTCGAGCTGTACATTAATAATCGACTGATTGCCAAGGGGTACTTCCTTGTTCTGGTAGCCGATAAAAGAGAAAACCAGGGCCGAAGCATCCGTGCCAACCCGTACGGAATAGGTGCCGTCGGCTCCGGTGGTGGTTCCCGTCAGGGAACTGCCTCCCTTTACAGTAACTGTAGCCCCCGGAAGGCCTGAACCTGACAGGTCGTCAATCACTTTCCCGGTCACGGTCCGATCCTGGGCATAGGAGGTTTGGAAAAGAAACATCAATAGTAGGCACACAAAGGCACCGCTACTAAAGCGTAAGTAGCATTTTTTCATGAAATAGTTAATTTAAGTTAGAAAATAGATTTAACACGAAGGTAACATCAATTGTTTATTCCGAAACTCGATTGAATAATTATAAACTCAAAATATTTTTTTATTTAATTATTCTAAGATTTTCATTACATAAAAATTGTATATTTCCGAGAATTTCGATATGATGAGAATTACCTGGAGGCCACCGAATTCCAGGCCAACAAGCAGGTTGTGATGTTTTGATATAAAAGGGCGTGGTAAATAAACACGGGGAAGAAGTTTGTGCTCAATTTTATCCAAATAAAGGAACTAACATACTGGGTAGTGGTATTATTCCAGAATCAAAAATTCAGCATCGATCGATCTTCCAGACGCTATTCGAAGTATAGGGGTAGGGGTTGCTTCCGTAATATCCGTCCTTGCTATTGAGATACGCTTTCCGGCCATACTAAACTACACCCAATCCCATATAATTGCGTTTAGTTATGGGTGCGTTGCCATCATGTGGTAACCAACAGCCCGGTTTGCTTTCGAACCTGATTTTCGCTATATAACTCCGTAGGTAGTAGGGTAAGCACGAGTAGAAGTCAGGTGCCGTAGCAAATGAAAACAGTAGATATCCTAGTCAGTAAACAAAGTATGAGTCTGAACGACGTGCTACCCGAACGTGGTGCCATGCATTGGGAGTCGTTGAAAGGTGGGGACGCATCGGCTTTCGAGGTTATTTTCAGAACTTACTACGAATTCCTGTTCAACTATGGGCTGCGCTTTCATAGTGATGAAGACGAAATCAAGGACTGCATTCAGGTGCTGTTTATCACAATTTGGGAAAGAAGGGAATCACTGGGCCCTACGACATCGGTGAGAAACTACCTGCTGGCTTCGCTGCGCCGACTGATTCTGAAAAGGATGAAGTTGCAAACGGGTCGTCTGGAAATTGACGGGGATTCTTTTGATCTCCGGGTCGAGCTCCCGCTAGAGACCACGCTGATCAGGGAGCAGTTGGCGGCTGAGAACCTGGCACTTCTACAGCGCTCGATGGAAAAACTACCTGAACGGCAAAAGGAAGCAATCTATCTCAAATATTACGGAGACCAGTCGTTTGCTGAAATTGCGGCCATCATGAATATCACAACCCGCGCCGTGTATAAACTCATTTACAAAGCGCTCGATAGCCTAAACGCGCTCATTTCGCAGGCTCGCCACGTGTAGCCTGACATTCTCCGCTTTCAGGCTCATACCCACCTTCTTCCTTTCCAACTCGTAATCCGCATGACGCCTACCTGGTTTTGCCAAATACCTGTTGCTTGTGGACTATAAACCAGGGCTTCCAGACAAAATATACTTTTTTTAGAAAAAAAATGAATCAGAGAGGGTCACTCGGTTGAAAATACTGCTTTATCAGGGTAAAGAACAATACGTACCCATTTGGAAAAAGAACGCTACTCCGATTTTAAGGCTCCTGACTTTTTGCTCGACGATGATTTTGTGGCCTGGATAAAGGGTGATGATCCCGAGGCGGATGAAAACTGGCAGCAATGGCTCACCGAAAATCCGGCAAGCCGCAGGGAATTTGAAAAAGCCCGGTTGCTATGGCAAGCGATGGCCTTTCGGAACCATGCCCTGGAATATGAGCAAGTCGATGAAGCCTGGCAGAAAATGAAGCACAGAGTAGCGCAGGGTACCCCTTCCGATGAGGTAAAGTACATCCCAGCGCGCTTCATGCCCATCTGGGGTTGGCTGGTAGCCGCCTCCATTCTGTTGATTGCGGGTGTATGGGTGGGTAATGACTATCTTCCCGTTTCCCAAACGCCCGGACTCGTGCAAACCCAAACCGTCAACGGGCAGCAGCTAACGATTACACTAATCGACGGGACCACCGTCCGGCTCAACGCCAGTTCGACGCTCACCTACCCTGAGGCATTTCCTGACGAAAAGCGGGAAGTGCATCTGGAGGGGGAGGCGTATTTCGAGGTAGCCCCTAACGCGGCCGCTCCCTTTGTAATCCGTACGGGCGATGTGGACGTGCAGGTGATCGGAACCAAGTTTACCATAAAGGCCTATCCAGAAAGCGACCTGGTGAAAGTAGCGGTGGTGGAGGGTACTGTGGCCGTGCAGGCAGGCGGAGAGGAAGCCACTTCAAAGAGAGAGAAAGTGGTGCTAAAGAAGGATGAAATGGCCACCCTGGAAAAAACAAAGGGAGAGCTTACTATAACCGACTTTGACAAGAATGATGCATTGGGTTGGCAAAACGGAATCCTATATATTGAAAAGGCGGATTTTGCTCAGGTCATGAGTCAGCTCGAGCGGTGGTATGGGGTGGAAATCAGCGTGGACGACAATGTGGAAATGGATGCCGACTGGCGGTTCAGTGGGAAGTTTGAGAATCAATCCATTGATTATATTCTGGATGTTTGCCAGTATCCCAATCTGTTTACCTACCAGGTGTTGGGTAAGCAAGTACATATCAAAACACATAAAAAAACAGGAAGCATCCATGAATAGCAGCTGAATCATTGAGAACGCTAACTAACCGATCGCGGAGTTAAGCCATGAACCCTTTGAAAAGACTCGTAAACACAACAGAATACTATTTTAACCCAACAATTATGAATTTCAGATTATTACCGCAAATCATGGCCGTAGCAAGGTACATGCTGATTGGGGTGCTTTCCGTGGGAAATCTTTGGGCTGCCGACCCGGCAGACCAGGGAAAAAGCATGGAGGATATCTACATTTCAGCCAACCTTCGCCATCTGAGCCTGGAAGACGCTTTTGTGAAAATTGTGGAGAAAACGAACCTTAATTTTCAGTACACCCAGGAGATGGTGGATAAAAAGAAGGTTAACCACAATTTTGTGAACGTGAGCCTGGGCACAGTGCTGCGGTCCATTTCCAAAGAATCTGGCCTTAGCTTCAAGCGGATTAAGGAAACCATTTATGTGCAGCCTAGTCCGACCAAAAAGGTAACGGTTACGGAACAACTGAGTGCGTTACCAATGGAACCGCTCCAATTGGCTGCCCGCGAGCCGAAATCCGGAATGCGCACGGCTTTTCAGTCTGAAGCAGTGGTGCGAATGTTAGAGAATGCTTCGAAAGTACAAGCAGTTACGGTTTCGGGTCAGGTGACCGGCGATAATCAGGAAGGCATTCCGGGGGTGAACGTGCTGGAAAAAGGTACGGTCAACGGTACTTCCACCGATGTCGAAGGCCGCTTTACCCTCAATGTAAACGGTCCGGGTTCGGTACTGGTATTTAGTGCCATTGGCTACATTTCACAGGAGGTCACGGTAGGTTCGTCCAGTACCCTGAACGTGAATTTGCTAACTGACGTGAAGGCGTTGGAAGAAGTGGTAGTGGTAGGCTATGGTACCCAGAAGCGGGCCAACGTAACGGGGGCCGTCGCGACGGTTACTATCGACGACAAGATCGCCAGCCGTTCCCTAACCAACGTCTCATCGGGTTTGTCGGGCCTGGTTCCCGGTCTGGCAGTTACGCAATCAACGGGTATGGCCGGCCGTAATGGCGCCGCACTAATCATCCGGGGACTGGGTACCGTCAACAACGCCAGCCCGCTGGTAGTCGTGGACGGAATGCCTGATGTGGATATCAACCGGCTAAATATCAATGATATAGAAACAATATCGGTGTTGAAGGACGCTACCTCGGCGTCGGTTTACGGATCGCGGGCAGCCAATGGCGTCATCCTGATCACCACAAAAACGGGTAAAGGACAGGCTAAAGCCAGCATTAACTATTCGGGCAACTATGCGTTCCAAACCCCCACCCGTGCCTACGACTTCCTGCCCGACTACGCTCGCGCCCTTACGTTGCATCAGCAGTTGGCGGCAGTCAATACCTTGCGCTCCAACTATTTTTTCCGTGACGGCACCATCGACCAGTGGCTGGCTCTAAGCAAAGTAGATCCGCTGGCCTACCCCAGCACCGACTGGTGGGACGTGATTCTGCGCACTGGTGCTGTACAAAATCACAACGTCTCTGCTTCCGGGGGCGGGGATAAGTCAAACTTCTTCATCTCGGTTGGAGTGATGGACGAAAAAGGCTTACAAGTCAACAACGACTACAAGCGTTACAACGCCCGCTTCAATTACGACTATAAAATTCGCGATAACATCAACGTTGGGGTACGCTTCACGGGTAACTGGTCCAATCTGACCTACGCCCTGGAAGACGGATTCACCGACGACGCTCCCGGCAACACGGCGGGCTTTGACATGCAGTATGCCATTGCTGGTATTGTACCCTACGATCCGGTATCGGGCAACTTTGGCGGGGTAATGGCCTATAACGAAGACCCTCAGGCCTATAACCCCTATACGCTGTACGTCAACAACCTGAACCGCCAGGATCGTCAGGAGGCGAATACCAACTTTTACCTGGACTGGTCGCCGATTCCGGGCCTGACCGCCCGCATCGACTATGCTTTGAACTATTACAATCAGTTCCGCTGGAATGCCAACACGCCCAATCAGTCCTATAATTTCCAGACTCAATCATTCGGTAGCCGCGTGTACGTCGGACCCAATGCGGGAGTAGGTAACTTCACCAATACGGGGTACAAAACCCTGTTGAATGGTCGCCTTACCTATAAGAAGACTATTGCCAAGAATCACGACATCACAGCTCTTTTCGTTTATAGCGAGGAATACTGGAAGGATCGCTACCAGGCTAGCTCACGTAACGACCGGCTATACCCTAACCTCCACGAAATAGATGCCGCTCTAACCGATATCCAATCGACGGGAGGTAATTCGAGCACCGAGGGTTTGCAGTCGTACATCGGCCGTCTCAACTACGCGGCTTTCGACAAGTACCTGTTAGAGTTGAACTTCCGCTACGATGGCTCATCGCGCTTTCTGAGTGGAAAGCAGTTTGGTTTCTTTCCCTCGGCAGCCGTTGGCTGGCGCTTTACGGAGGAGGCTTTCATCAAAGCGTTCACCGACCGCTTCATGTCGAACGGCAAACTACGGGTGTCCTACGGAGCGTTGGGCAACAACAGCGGCGTGGGCCGCTATGAGCAGCAATCTACGCTGGCAGCCAGTAACTATTTCATTGGCAATGGGATCGTAAAGGGTTTTTCAAACCAGAAACTGGTAAACAAAGACCTTTCATGGGAGACGACCACCGTATTTAACGTCGGCTTGGACCTGGGCTTTCTCAATAACCGCCTCACCACCGAACTCGATTACTACGACCGTCTCACCACGGGCATGAACCGCCCTTCGGAAATGTCGATTTTGCTGACCGGAGCGTATGACGCACCCCGCAAGAACATCGGTAACCTGCGCAACCAGGGGATAGAAGCCAACATCACCTGGCGCGACCGCTTCGGCCAGATCAACTACGGGGTCAACCTGAATGCTTCGTACAACGCCACAGTGCTTGAAAAATGGAATGAATTCCTGGGCCGGGGCTACACTTTCCTGAATATGCCCTACCACTTCCTGTATACGTACGAAGACATGGGTATTGCCCAGACTTGGGAAGACGTGCGCAATGCTACCCCCCAGGGAGCTTCGCCGGGTGACATTCTCCGGAAGGACATCAACGGTGACGGCCGCATCGACGGTAACGACAGAACGGCCGACCCCCATGTCCAGCGCGATCGTCCTACCACGTTCTTCGGCCTGAACACCAATGTGTCGTGGAAAGGCTTTGATTTGACCGTACTGGTGCAGGGAGCTGCCGGACGCAAGGATTACTGGCTCAATATCTACAACAATGTGAACTTTGGTAACCAGCGCTACGCCTCCACCTACTCGCACCTGACAGAACCCTGGTCGGTAGAGAACCGTGCCGGAGCCTGGCCGCGCCTGGGAGGAAACGCCAACCGCGAAGAAACTACCTTCTGGCTGGATGACCTGAGCTACATACGGCTCAAAAACGTTCAGTTTGGCTACAATGTACCTAAGGCTTTGCTGAACCGGGTTCGACTGAGCAATGTTCGCCTGTTCGTTTCATCGGAGAACCTGGCCACCTTTACCAAATTCCGGGGCCTCGATCCCGAGAAGGCAGGCAACAGGAGCGATGCATACCCCCTGAACAAATCATATTCGTTCGGAATTAATGTCGGACTTTGAAAAAATTGAAAATAAAGTATTGAAAATGATAGGAATGAGAATTATGAAAAAATCGATTTCAAAAATAATGCTTCTGACGTTCGTCACCGGGCTGGTGTTCGTAGCCGGCTCGTGTAAAGAAGCTCTGCTCGAACAGGAGCCTACCACCGAATTGGCTGCCAACGTCTTCTGGAAAACCGAAAGCGATGCCCTAATTGGATTATACGGCGCTTATGCCGATGTTCGGCCTCTTTTCGACCGCGACTACTATTTTTCCGGCCATGGTGAGTTTACCCGGGTACGGGGTGTCAGTTCCACCAACGGTAACCTTCGGCTCGGAGATGCTTACCAAGGGGCCAACTACAATCCTTCGGGGTATGGCGCAGGATTTGATAAATACTACCGCTATCTGTACGGAGGTGTCAACCGGACCAATTACGTTATCGAGAACGTCAACCGTCTGATCGTTACGGCCAATCCTTCTGCTGTACCGGGCCTGGAAGCCATTGTCGGTGAGGCACGCCTCCTGCGGGGCATGGTGTATTTTCGTCTGATTTCGATGTGGGGCGATGTACCCTATTTCAGTCGCATTATCAATGACAACTCCGAAGTAGCCAGCCTTGCACGCACGCCTATGGCTCAGGTGAAAGATTCCATCATGGCCGATTTTACCTACGCTTTAGACAAGCTACCCGTCAAGGGAGCGGCTGTGGGCCGGGCTGGCAAACCGGCAGCTCTTGCTTTCCGGGGTAAGCTACAACTGTACTGGGGAAGTTGGAACAAAAATGGCTGGCCCGAACTAAATACCTTCAAACCCAGCGCCTCCGAAGCCAATGCGGCTTACACGGCGGCAGCTGCGGACTTTAAGAAAGTTGTCAACGATTACGGACTGAATCTGTTTCGGGGCGGTGAACCGGGCTCCATCGATGAACTAGGCAAGGCCGATATATTGCCCAACTACTACTACCTGTTTACTCCGGTAGCCAACGGCGATCCCGAAATGATTATGACATTTACTCATGGGGGTACGGGCACTAATCAGGGGGAGGAACTCATGCGTGACTTCTCGGGCCGTTCGCACGAAGGGTCGCAGGCTTGGGTGACGCCGCGTTACGAACTCGCCGACCGCTACCAGCTAATAGCTACGGGCGATTTTGCCCCCCCACTCGTTCCCTTGAATCCAAGTACAGCGGGCGCGCGCACCGCGAAGAATTCGGCGGTAAATCCACAAAGCTACGCAGGGCGGGACTACCGTATGAAGTCCTCCATCATGTGGGACTATGAGCGGAGCATCGGCCTGAATTCGTTGAAATCGACGGGTTGGGTACCTTTTATCTACAAAACGTATAACCAGCCCATCACGATCAATGGTGAAAAACTGACCACCTACAATACCGATGGTACTAACTCCGGCTTTGTCTTCCGGAAGTTCCTGCGCAACTATGCTGGTCAGGGCCGGAGCGACGGTGATTATGACTTCCCGGTAATGCGACTGGCCGATGTGTACCTGATGTACGCTGAGGCCACCAACGAAATCAACGGGCCTCAGGCTGATGCCATTGCGCTGGTGAATAAGATCCGCCGCCGGGGCAACCTGCCCGCTTTGGCCGCCGGCAAAACGGCCAACAAATCCGTTTTCTTCAATGCCATCGAGCAAGAGCGTATTATCGAACTGGTAGCCGAAGGTCACCGGGGCTTCGACCTGCGCCGCTGGCGCGCGATCGAGCGGGTATGGGGAGCTCCTTATACCGACGGTCTCTGGCGCATCGACACCCACGGTGCCAACCAGCAGCGCTATTTCCAGAACACCAGCGAACGTACCTACGAGCAGGCCTACATTTTCCGAATTCCACCCGGAGAGCGTGACCGGAATCCGAACCTGACCCAAAATACACCCTGGCTTTAATTAGTTGAGAGTGGAGAGTTGACAGTTGAAAATCATTCTTGAAAGATATCATCACTCTTCATTCATTATTCAAATCTCATATCTAAATACACAATGAAATCTAATATTAAAGCTATTTTCCTTCCTCTGCTAGTCGCGGTCTTGCTGGCGGGTTGTAAGCAGGATTTCCCCATTGACGAGGACGGCCTACTCATTACAACCCGTACGGATTGCTACGTCAGTAATTTCGAGTTACTCGGGGCCGATTTCCAGACTGTGCGCACGAAAAACGCGGTCATTGACACAACAGCCCAGACTATCGCCGTCGAGGTTTTCTTCGGAACCGACCTTAAAAACCTGTACCCCCAGTTCTCGCTGGTGACCGATGCCAAACTGGACCCCAAAATAACGGGAGCCGTGGATTTTTCGGATCTCAGCAAACCCAAGACTTACACCGTCGTATCGGGTAATCGCAAGATAAGGAAGCCCTACACGGTCAACGTCACTGTTCAACAACCCTAAACACCCTACAGATCATGCAAAAACGTAGCTATTTACTGAGTACGCTCGTCGCGCTGTCCCTCCTGGCGGGGTTGACGGCCTGCGACTCCAGCGACCACCCAACGGTCACACCGCTGAAAAAAGTCGGTTTTCAGAACGATGTCATCAAAAGGACCCTGGGCCCCAATGTCGTGGGGCTCGACATGGAATTTGCTTTTGCCATGGCCCTGCCCGCAGCCGAAGGAAAACTCACCGCCGCGCAGGTCGAGGCATCCATTGGTGGAGCATCAGGTACCTACCTTGAAAATAAGTCTTACTATACCAATGGCAGCGGTAACGACGTCGGGATCGTGGTGGGTAGTCCGTCGTCCAGCGAAGGCAAAATTACTAAGGTCAATTTCACCGCCGATACCTCAGCGGCTACCTTGCGCTATTATTATAAAATTCCCCAAGAGGCAAGGGGGCAATCCGTTTCTTTCACGTTTACGTCCACTAGTAGCACGGGCCAGGTAATTACCTTTAATCTGGGCCCTTACAAGATCGCCAAAATGGATATGGTACTCGATCTGGACGTGAAGGACGGGGGCGCCCAGTATATCTCTATCGAGGATATGAAGGTGTATACGGCAGCTGAAGCCGCCCAAATGCCTAACAAGATCGACCTGGTGTACCTGTATCGTTCGATCCCCAACATTACGTTCAACCACGCACTGGTAGCACCGGCAGCAGATGTCCAGTACCGGCCCGGTCTGACTTTACCCGCCGGGCTGACTAACAGCCCTAAAATCAGCAGAGTGTGGGGCTTGCGGGATTTTCACCTGGCCCGCCTGCAATTTGGCATTTACATCGACGACCTGGATTTTGAGAAACTCAATATTTCTACGGCGCCCAACTATGCCCTCAACCTCCGGGCCGAAGCCGGGGCCTGGGTCGAGACGGCCGATGGTAAGTACCGGGCCTACATTTATATGAATTCTGTGAACAATACTGCAAAAAGCGCCAAAATCAGCATGAAGCGCTACACGCTGAAATAGATTCAAATATTTAAATGGGTTATTCTGTCGATAAACAGGCGGAATAACCCCTTTCTGTTACCAAACTTTTGAACCCGAATTTTTAAGGATGAGACGCTCGCTGACACCATGGCTATTACTAGGAATGATGTTGTTTCAGCTGGAACCCGTTTCGGGGCAGAAGTTTGCCCATCCCGGTATCAATCAGACTGCCGCCGATCTGCGGTATATGAAAGAGCAAGTGCTGAAAGGGCATCAACCCTACAAAGCTGCCTTTGACCGGCTCAAGGCAGCCACCGATCTTGGTTTTAAAATAACCCCCTACACCCATGTGTTAAGGGGGCCCTACGGTCGCCCCAACATCGGGGGTGATGATCTTTCCAAAGGAGCTACCCTGGCGTATAACTGTGCCTTGCTCTGGTACATCACCGACGATAAGGCCTATGCCGATAAGGCTATCGAACTGCTCAATGCCTGGTCAGGTACCCTTTGGGATTTTGACTATAATGACGCCAAACTTCTTGCCGCCTGGACAGGCCATCTGCTTTGCAACGCTGCCGAGTTACTTAGGTACAGTCCATCGGGTTGGGAGAAAAAGGACGTGGATCAGTTCACACACCTGATGAAGACGGTGTATTACCCGCTCCTGCGCTACTATTTTCCGCAAGCCAATGGCAATTGGGACGGGGCCATTATCCATTCGATTCTGGCGATTGCCGTATTCACCGATAATCGTCCGTTATTCGATCAGGCCACGGACCGCCTGGTACACGGACCAATCAATGGTAGTTTGTTCAAGTACATTTACCCCAGTGGACAGTGTCAGGAAAGCGCCCGAGACCAGGCCCATGTCCAGCTAGGGCTCGGCGAATTTTCCGGAGCCGCCCAGATCGCTTATACCCAGGGCGTGGACGTGTTTTCAATGGCGGATAATCGCCTGGCCCTCGGTTACGAATACACCGCCCAGTTTTTGCTGGATAAACTGCCCCATAGCTACGGAGTCATTTCGGATCGCGCCAAAACCATACGGGATGATTATGAATACGTGTACCGCCACTACACCGCCATGGGCGTGGAAG
This sequence comes from Cytophagales bacterium, assembly GCA_038204185.1. GTDB lineage: Bacteria > Bacteroidota > Bacteroidia > Cytophagales > Spirosomataceae > Salmonirosea. The sequence continues at coordinate 9,448 of JBBRDE010000067.1, read as the reverse complement.
TACCCTACACCCGCATGGCGGCTGATTCGGTGCGCAGCAAAGCCTCGCGGAGTGTCCTTACTTCCGTTCGCAAACCCGGTACAATCAAGGCGGCCAAGAATCCTATCTTAAAAGCCAGTCCCGTGGGCTACATAGCCGGAGCACTGGCCGCACCTTCAGTAAGCGTACCGGCAGATGCCATTCGGGTAGCACCAGGACAATCTCTACAGAAAGCCATGGACAACGCGGCGGGTAGCAAGCGGTGGGTAGTGGCTCAGGCAGGTTTGCATACGCTTCCCACGACCCTCAAGATTCCCAGCGGCATTACGTTGGCTGGCGAGGGACTTCAAACAGTCCTTTTCCTTGATCCCGCATCGGGGGTCAGGGATGCCATTGTCAGCGCTACCGACGATCTGCACGACGTGACACTCCGCGATTTCGTATTGGAAGGAGCCAGCCGGGCCGAGGTAGGTACGGATCCGAATACCCGGCGTTCGTTTCGGAGTACGGCCAACCGGGGCGGGATTATGTTTCTGTCGCCCCGGCAGGGCCACATGAAAAACCTCAATTTCATCAACCTGACCGTTCAGAACTGTACCTACAATGGCGTCTTTGTGAGCGGTGCCACGGGTGTGACGGTTACCGCCTGTGACTTTACGGAGAATGGGGGAAGTGTGGTACCGGGCCCAAAATTGCAGCATAACCTGCTGCTCACCCACTGCGAGGATGTGAAAATACAGGATTCCCGGCTGGACACGTCGCCCTTCGGAAGTGGGCTGTCATTAGGCCATTGTAAAAATGTTGTGGTATCGGCCAATGAAATAGCCCGCAACGGGCATTACGGAATTCTGGTGGCTGAATCGGAAAATATAACAATTGAAGGCAATCTGATCGAAGCCAACGACCGCAGCGGGGTAATGATTGAATATTTGGATATTGGTTCTAGCCAGGTAGCCGTTCGGCGGAACCGAATCCAATACAATGATGGCTTTGGGGTGGAATCCTATGCACTTACAGACGGTACGGTGGGGGGGAATACCTACGAAGGGAATGGAAATTCAGCTAAACAGGAAAAACTCAGCGCAGAGAAACGTATTCTCATGGAATGAATCACCATTTTTCAAGAACCAGATACAGGTACCCTGTTCCGGCTGATTGCCCTGCTCGGACTTAATTAATTCAAAACTATGCATATTCTTGTGAAAAAGATACTCGTCTTCTGCCTCTCGATCGGCTGGTGCGTTGTAAGTGCCCAGGCGCAACCGGGTACCCTACCCGATAGCGTGGCTATCACCTCAAAACTCGTCGCCCTAAAAAACACCCATCCGCGACTGCTGTTGGCTAAGGGTGAAGAAACGAATTTGCTGAAAAATGTAGAATCGGATCAATACCTAAAAAATATTCATGGAGCCATCCTGACGGAGTGTGATCGTCTCATCGGGGTTCCGCCAGTAGAACGAATTCAGATCGGAAGGCGGCTCCTGGATAAATCTCGCGAGTGCCTGCGGCGGGTGTTTCAATTGGCGTATGCCTACCGCTCCACCGGGCAGAAAAAATACCTCCAGCGAGCCGAAAAGGAAATGCTGGCCGTAGCGGCTTTCTCGGACTGGAATCCTACCCATTTTCTGGATGTAGCCGAAATGACCATGGCCGTGGCTATCGGCTACGACTGGCTTTACAATGATTTATCGGCGGCTAGCCGGTCTACCCTCAAAGAGGCGATTATCAACAAAGGTATCCTGCCTTCTTTTGACGATAAGTACAACTGGTTTCTGGATGCCGAGCATAACTGGAACCAGGTCTGTAATGCCGGTATGACCTTTGGCGCGCTGGCCATTGCGGAGGACGAACCCGTTTTAGCGGTCCGCACGATCCGCCGGGCACTGGCTACAATTCCAAAATCTATGGTTCCCTACGGCCCCGATGGTAGCTATCCCGAGGGATTTGGCTACTGGGAGTACGGAACCAGCTTCAACGTGCTATTTTTAAGTGCCCTTGATAAAGCCCTGGCGACGGATTATGGCCTGGCCCAAACTCCCGGCTTCCTAAAGACAGCCGGCTTTGAACAAAATATTGTGGGCCCGCAGGGTACCGTCCACAACTGGGGCGACAGCGGGGACCGAAATGGCATCAGTCCGGCCATGTTCTGGTTCGCTGCCAAAAACAACGATCCTTCGCTGCTTTGGATGCAGCGCAAAGTCATCAGGGAACAGGCTCCCGCACAATTTGTGAGTGAGCGACTGTTGCCTGCCCTATTGATTTGGGGTAACAGCCTGAATTTGGAAAGTAGTAAGCCACCAACCAAAAAAATGTGGGTAGGGCAGGGGCCTAGCCCGGTAGCGTTCATGCGCACATCCTGGACCGACCCGAATGCTATTTTTGTGGGCTTCAAAGGTGGCTCAGCTTCCGTCAACCATGCACACATGGACGCGGGCTCATTTGTACTGGACGCCCAGGGTGAGCGCTGGGCCATGGATTTTGGCCCGCAAAACTACAACTCGCTGGAAGAGCGGGGTATCAAGCTCTTTGGCCGGGAACAGGACGCTGAGCGCTGGGATATTTTTCGATATAATAATCTGGTTCATAATACCCTAACCATCGACGGGCATTATCAGAATGTAAAGGGGTATGCCAAAATAGACGCTCAGTTGGATAATCCCCGGGATATGCGTGTCATCTCCGACCTCTCGACGGTCTATGAGGGGCATGCTGCTGCCGTCCAGCGCGGCATAGCCTTGTTGGACGAGAAATACGTAGTAATCCGGGATGAAGTGACGGCACCCGCCAAGGACATTACCGTGCGCTGGACTTTGCTCACGCCCGCCGACGTTAAAATTCTGAACGATAAAACCGTAAAATTGTCGCAACATGGCAAGACCATGTACTTGCATTTTAGTGCGAAAGTACCCCTTGTCGTTAAGACCTGGTCAACCCTGCCTACCCACGATTACGACGCGCCCAATCCGGGTACGCAGATGGTGGGTTTTGAAGCTTCTGTCCCAGCCAATACCTCCCTGGGCTTTACGGCCAGCTTTAGTAATTCAAAAACGACAAAGGAGCCAGGCCCCCTGACCGAATGGAAAATGGAAAAGATTAAATAGTAAAAATGCTCTTTCCAGCCCATATCAGTCACTGTGATCAAATTTCCCACGGAATTTATTCGGGTATTGGAAGTTCAAAATAATGCTTAAGCGTATGGTTTGGCTCGCCATCGATCTTTTTGACTCAGATAGAGTAGAATTCTCTTTTTCTTTATTTTACCTACTTACCGGTGGGTTTTATCTGCCGTAGTTGTCGTTTGCCAGGTTGTCCGCTTCCTGAGTAGAAACCGTCCCCCCTCTTCCTTTTATTCAATAATTCTTAGAATTATTTGTGAACTACTTGTAGGGGTAGGTATCCGATCTATGCGTCCGATTTAACACGATCGGATAATAAGTGAAGAAGCGTCCTCCCCTTACGCTCCCTAAACCAATCCGATGAAACCCTACTCGGAATATAGTGCCGAAGAGTTAGCAATGGAACGTCTGTTTATCAGGTGGGTAAGGCAACCTGATGATCTGCCGATTCGGAAATTTTGGATGGGATGGGTTGAAAATCATCCCCATATGGCGGAAACGGTGCAACAGGCCAAAGCATTAGTGCACACAGCCTCAGACTGGAATCTGGAAGAAGTAACGGCGCAGGAGTCAGGATCGTTGTGGAGTAGGATACGCAACACGATTGAGATATTGCCCGAAATCGATCACCTGGAACCTTCTTTGAAGGCCATGGCGACCAACTGGCATTTTTTACGGTGGAGTGTTGGGATCGGAGCCACCGTCTTTATGATTATGTTGTGGTTTTTTTGGGAACCCACTGCTTTCTCGGCTCGACCGCATGAAACAGGCATTGCTAAGTCAGATACCACGCATTCGTTTGATAAACAAGATACCACAGCGAAGCATACCCTTTTTAAAATAAAATAAACTCAATGCATGTTCAACCAAAAATCAATTACCTAATGAAAAGAATGTTTACAAACAAAAAGCGGGAATCCCAGCGCAGGTTCGGTCTGTGGACTTCCAGGCTATCAGCCTTTTTGCTTCTGTTGTCTGTGGGAATGCTACCACAGACATCAATGGCTCAGGACCGTGCCGTCACGGGTACCGTTATTGCTGCCGAAGACAACTCAACCGTCCCGGGCGTAACTGTAGTATTGAAAAACACAACCGTAGGCACCACGACCGACCAGGATGGTAAGTACTCCATCAAAGTTACGGGCGACAGCCCCACGCTGGTGTTTTCAGCCGTAGGTTTTACTACTCAGGAAATCGCCGTAGGTAATCGCAGTACCGTGGACGTAAAGCTGGGTGTGGACCTAAAAACCCTGAACGAAGTGATCGTGACGGGTTACGGTACCCAAAAGAAGAGCCAGGTAACGGGGGCCATTTCATCGGTAAGCGCGAAGGCTATCAGCGAACTACCCGTCGCCAATGCCCAACAAGCATTGCAGGGCCGTGCTGCTGGGGTTGACGTGAACATGGCGGGTAGCAAGCCCGGTTCTACGCCCCAAATCCGCATCCGGGGACGCCGCTCGTTCAATGCTTCCAACGATCCGCTTTTTGTAGTGGACGGTATTCCTTTGGCAGGGGGAATCGAGGACATCAACCCCAATGACATCGCTTCGATGGAAATCCTGAAAGATGCTTCCTCTACCGCCATTTATGGTTCGAGGGGTTCTAACGGGGTCGTAATCATTACTACTAAACGCGGATCGCCTGGCAAAACCACCGTGAGCATCGATGCTTATAGCGGTGTCAGCAAGTCGTTGGGCCGGATCGATGTAATGAATGGACCTGAGTATGCCGAGTACAAGCGCGAGTCACGTCGGGCGGGGAAGCATTATCCTGAAGGCCCGTCAACGGATGCCGCTGATGCTATCATTTTTGAACCTGTGGAATTGGAGTCCATCAAACTGGGCCGCAGCACCGACTACCCCGAAGCAATGCTTCGCACGGGTACAATCAATAGCTATCAGGTAGGGGTATCGGGCGGTACCGAAAAAACACAGTTTAACGTTTCGGCCAACCTTTTCAAGGATGTAGGCGTAGTCAAGAAACAAGATCTGACCCGCTACACGTTCCGGGTCAATCTGGATCATAAGATTAACGACAAGCTTAAGCTGGGTATCTCCTCGCTGGGCAGTCATTATGTTCGCAATGGTCAAAACTTCAACCCGCTGGGCGGGGCATTAGCCGAAAACCCACTGGGCAAACCGTATGATGATGAGGGCAATATAATATTCCTGCCCACGCAGGATGGGCTACGGACTAACCCATTTGCCGAAATTGTACCGGGTGCCATTATCGACGAACGTAAGAATTACCGAATTTTCAACAGCTTGTACGCCGAGTGGAAAATCATCGACGGGCTGTCCTACCGTTTCAACTTTGGTCCCGACTTCAAGATCGACCGCTACGGACGTTTCTTCGGTAGCCAGACCCAGGCCCGCCGGGGAGCCCCCGCTTCGGGTAGCGTGGCAAACCAGTTCTCTTTCAACTACACGCTCGAGAACATCGTGAACTACACGAAGCAATTCAACCAGGTGCATAACCTCAATGTGACGTTGTTGCAGTCCTTCCAAAAAGATAATTATGAGAACTCAGCCATTAACGTAACGGGCATTCCGGCCTCTACCCAGCAGTTTTACAACCTGGGCGATGCCAGCCAGGTCAATGGGGTGGATACCAGAATTAGCGAGTGGACTTTGCTTTCCTATATGGCGCGGGTCAACTACGACTTCAACGACAAATACCTGCTGACGGCTACTATCCGGGCTGATGGTTCATCCCGCTTCGGAGCCAACAACAAGTTCGGTTATTTTCCCTCAGTAGCAGTGGGTTGGAACGTTTCCAATGAGAACTTCTTGAAGGAAATTCGCTGGATGGATTTGTTAAAGCTCCGCCTCAGCTACGGAGCGGTGGGTAATACGGCCATCAACCCTTACCAAACGCAAGCGAATTTGAGCCGTACCTCCTACGCCTGGGATAACACCGCTGCCTTCGGTTACCGTCCCGGCTCGATCGGCAACCCCGATTTGAAATGGGAAACATCGGCCACGGCCAATGCCGGTTTGGATTTTAGCTTTTTCAGTGGCCGGGTTTCAGGTGCTTTGGAATACTACATCACCAACACTACAGACTTGTTAGCACCGCAGCCGCTGCCCAACTCCACAGGTTTTGGAGGCTTTACGACCAACATCGGCCATACTCGCAACAAAGGGATCGAGTTGACACTTTCCACGGTGAATGTGGATAAAGGGGGATTCCGCTGGAACACCGACCTGACCTTCGGCCGCAACCAGGAGGAAATCGTTGAATTGGCCAACGGCAAGGTGGACGATGTCGCCGCCGGACGCTTCATCGGTCAGCCCCTATCGGTGGTGTATGATTTGAAAAAAATCGGCATCTGGCAGCTGGACGAATTGGATAAGGCAAAATCCTTCGGCTACAATCCAGGTGAAATCAAGATCGAGGATTTTAATAACGATGGCGTAATCAATGCCGCTGACCGTCAGATTCTGGGTTCGGCCATTCCAGACTTTGTGGCAGGCTTAACCAACCGATTCGAGTACAAAGGCTTCGATTTGTCGTTCTTCCTGTATGCACGGGCCGGGCAGTTCATTGTTAGTGGTTTCCACCAGGGTAACAACGCACTAGCCGGACGTTACAATAACCTGGACATTGACTATTGGACGCCCAACAATCCAACCAATGCGTTTCCGCGGCCCAACGAGAACCAGGAATCACCTCGCAATGCCTCCTCGTTGCAGTACTTCGATGGTTCTTTCTTAAAGGTGCGGAATATCAATTTTGGCTATAATGTGCCGGGAAATTGGGCTTCCAAATTGGGTATGACCAGTTTGCGGGTGTACACCAGTATTCAGCAACCCTTTATCTTCTCGGAGTACCGTACCAAGTACAAAGGTATAGATCACGAAGTAGAACTGGATAACGGACCCAGCAACCAGAACCGCTCGATCGGCTCCGACCTTTCGCCCGCGACGGCAATCTTTACGTTTGGTATCAATGCTAAGTTTTAATCAGACAGTCAGAAATTAAAAATATAATAAAATGAAATTCAATCTAGGACAATCGAAATTCCTGCGAGTAGGGGCATTGGGTGCCGCGTTGTTGCTGGGACAATCGTGCAGCAACAGCGTACTTGACGAAGTGGTGGTTTCCGGTATCGGTAGCGACTACCTCAATACCGCTTCCGGTTTCAATGACGGCGTGAACGCCGTGTACGCTACCCTGCGTGAGTGGTACGGTAGCCAGCGGGGCCACAGCATGACTACATTCGGAACCGACATTTTTACCAACGGGGCCGATGGTAACTATAAGTTCATGAACACCTATGACGGTGCTTTCGACTCGCGCGTGGATTACGTGCGCGAGGTATGGGATCAGCTGTATGTAGGGATCAACGCAGCCAATGCCGTCATCGACCGTGCTCCTGCTGTGACGGGTATCGCTGAAATTACCAAAAAGCAGCGCGTGGCCGAAGTAAAAGCCCTGCGTGCGCACTATTATTTTATCCTGACCCGTCTATATGGTGGCGTAGATCTGAGGCTTACCGAAACTACTGCTCCTACCAAAGTTGCTACCCGGGCTACGATTCCACAAATGTATACGGCCATTCTTAAGGATCTGACAGAGGCCCTGGCCGATGTGGAGAACAAAGGGCAGGCGGCTGAGTACGGACGGGTCACCAAGGCCGTAGTCGAAATGATGCTGGCAGATGTGTATCTAACGAAGGCTACTTCGGAAGCAAAGGCGGCGGACGACTATTCCAAGGCGGCTGCCTTTGCCAACAACGTAATCAAAAATTATAGCTTCCGCCTGCTGCCCAATTTTGCCGATGTATACCGTCAGGGCAATGAGAAGAACGACGAAATCGTGTTTGCTACCCAGAATACTTCCAATGTGCTGGCTAACGGAGGAGGTAATACCTCTCACCTGTACTTCCTGATGGAGTATGATGTACTTCCTGGCATGCAGCGAGATACAGAAAATGGCCGCCCCTTCAAGCGGTTCCGTGGTACCGACTACACCCTTAATAAGGTGTTTGCGATGTCTAACCGGGTAAACGATAGCCGGTACTATAAGACTTTTAAGGATGTGTACTATTCAAACAAGCCCGGTACTTACAACACCACATTCGATAAATCGAAAGCGACGGTGACCTTTGCGTTGGGCGATACAGCCATATACGATCCCGGTTACGAGATGCCCGTGGCTGAGCGTGCCAAAAAGAAGTACCAGGTTTTGGTTCCCAGTGCCTATTCTGAGCGGGTGTTTCCGGCTTTGAGAAAACATATTGATGGAGGACGTCCTGACCGTACCGCTGAACCCGGTATCCGCGATTACTTTAACTACCGCCTTGGTGAAACGTATTTGACGCTGAGTGAGGCACTACTTAACACGGGTGATAAAGCCGGGGCCGTAGCGGCCATCAATGCAGTACGTCGCCGCGCTGCCTGGCCTGGAAAGGAAAAGGCTATGGAAGTGACTGAGGCCCAGATGAACATGGAACTGATCTATGAAGAAAGAGCCCGTGAGCTATACGGTGAGATGAAGCGCTGGTTCGATTTGAAGCGCTGGGGTATATTGATTGAGCGGGTGAAGTTGTATAATCCACAAGCTGCTCCCAATATTACAACCAAACACCTGCTACGCCCGATTCCCCAAAACCAGTTGGATCGGGTAGAAGGTGGTACTGCCAGCTTTGCGCAGAATCCTGGTTATTGAAATCCAATGTGGGAATGTCCGAGTGAGCAAATGTTGCTTACGCTCTTTTATTCACTCATTCCGACATCGCACCGGCGACCCGGTCACTCATCGCACGGGCGACCCCGTTACCATTGACTAAGAAACTACCTGTGTGAGGTAGGGCAGTTGGCCGGTAAAACGGCTACTGCGCGATTGATTCCTCGGTAGAAAAGTCCCCCGCTTTGGGGGCTTTTCTCTTTATGGAGTATAGTATAAATTTTGCAATTTTCACTTTTGTCAGGGTAAAGCCTCCCTATTGTCGTTTTGAATAAGGGGGAAATATAAGGAACTCGAGTTCGTTAAAAGTTCGCTTAATTCTGCGAAAGCATACATAATTCTTTTATCAAAAAATAATCAGTAGAGAATGAGAAAAACCCAATTGATATTAACAACTCTGCTTGTGGGCTGCATGGTTCAGCTTTCATCTGCGCAAAAGTCAAAGGACGGCTGGCAGGACTTGTTTAATGGCAAAGACCTGAACGGCTGGAAACAACTCAACGGCAAGGCCAAGTACGAAGTGAAGGACGGAGCTATTGTGGGTACTTCGACCATGAACACCCCCAATTCGTTCCTGACGACTGAAAAGGAGTACGGCGATTTTATTCTGGAACTGGAAGTCATGGTGGATGATAAACTCAATTCCGGCATTCAGATTCGCA
>JBBRDE010000066.1:0-21412 GCA_038204185.1 Cytophagales bacterium | reverse complement strand
GGCTAGACTATTCATTTCCTTACTTAGTTACTAATAAATCAAAATGATGAAAAAGAAAATCGGAATGTTGTGGGCCACGGCCTTCGCGCTGGCGGCGGGCATGGGTTCGGCGAACGCCCAGGTGAAGGTACCGGAGAATATCACCACCCTGATGAACAAATACACCTGTAGCGCCTGCCACCGGGCGGATGCTCGCCTCGTAGGCCCGGCGTACACGGAGGTTGCCAAGAAGAAATACACCAATGAGAAAATCATCGAACTAATCTATAAGCCAGTTCCCGAGAATTGGCCCGGGTACCCCCCCATGGCTCCCATGACGCAGGTACCTAAAGAAGATGCCCTGACGCTGGCCAAGTACATCAATTCACTGGCTCCCAAAACGGCAGCGAAGAAGTAAGGGTGGTTTTCGCATTGATACACAGCGGGTGGTTCTTTGGAACTACCCGCTTTTTTTGTGTTCTTTTTGGGGTGAGTAGTGAATGCAACACGTTGAAATTAGATGAACTTTTTTGCTCAGTCGAAAAATGCCAGAAATAAGCAGGTTTTTGGAATAATTATCCAGATGTATGGAAATGACCACGTTCCTCCCCATTTTCATGCCTTGTATGGTGAGTATAGAGCAGTCATCGAAATACAGACAGGTGAATTATTGCAAGGGTACTTACCCGGCAAACAGTTGAAGTTCGTTCAGGTGTGGTCAGAAATTCATAAAGAAGAACTACTTGGTAACTTTAACTCATTACGCGCTGAAAAGCAGACTTTTAAGAAAATTAAACCTCTTTCCTAATGAAGTGGATTAAAAAAATATCTAAGGTAGCCCCCTATACGGTAATTTGCCTATGGAACGATGGAATTAGCCGGACCGTAGACCTGGAAGAATTCATCGCTGAAAAGGCTAAAAATCCTGAGAACTCGTACGCTCAATTACTGGACCAAGATCGCTTTGCCGAAGTGCAATGTGATGGAAGTACCCTGTACTGGGCTGACGGATTAGAATTTGAGGATTATGACGGAGTGATAAAAAAAGGGCCGCTCGACATAGCCCCCGAGGTACTTTATGAGATGACTGAGGATGGAAAGAAGCTGGTAGAAATCCCTTTGTGACATTAGAAACAATTCGCCGATCAGGGGGCTGTGTCTCCACAGATTTTTGTAGAATAAAACCTGTGAGACACTGGCCAAGGTGGTAAAGTAGGGCCGGATGGCAGCTTTTATGTAAATAATGCGTAGTATTCTGGTAAAAACAGCACTGCAATGTGGGAATACTAGGTTTTGTTGGAGTCAGGTACAGTATTTATAAGCACATACCCTATTGGATACTCGATACTATATTCTATATTTAAAAAAAATCTGAAACTATGCCTCTTCTTACTATCCTTGCCGTCGTTCTGGTGGTAGGCGTTCTCCTTTGGTTGATCAACACCTACATACCCATGCAGGCTACCATCAAGCGTATTCTTAACGCCGTGGTGGTCATTATTTTGGTAATTTGGCTGCTCAAAGCATTTGGCGTATGGGACTCCCTGGCTAATGTGACCGTCTAAAACTGCCGCCTTTTCCACTCATGTACCGTAAGGCTTACCTGAACCACTTTTCGTTCGGTTAAGCCTTACTTTTTTTAAATTAACCCCGCAATTCGTAGTGTCGAATACTACGAATTCTAAACCTCGGACTGTCCGGGCCCAGTTGCTTGACAAAGATCGCTTTTACGAAGTAGAATGTGATGGGGGTAGCCTGTACTAGGCGGATGGATTGGATTTTGAAGATTATGACAGAGTAATAAAAAAAGGCCCGCTCGATATAGACCCCGAGCACACTACTAAATATTTTCAAGAATTAGGATTGGTAATGGAATTTTATTGTTCCCAATTTTTTCCAAATATATGGCGGCATAAGGTTTGCAGGCTTGCACAAAATCGCATCAAACTATTGATCTCACACCCGTACACTCATCTTTATCTATTGGAACAATTCAAAATGGATCGTTTCTTTATTTGAAGCAAAAAAACTCAGCGCTTCTTTGGGTAAACACTCAGCGCGCTTTACGGTTAAAATCACTCCTCCGGCAAAAAAGTCAAATAGCTAAACTCCTTTTCATCGAAGAGTTCCTGCGCCATTTCCTGCAACTGCGCGGGCGTCACGTTCTGGATTTCGGAGAAAATTTCGGGTAAGGTATCCACGCGGCCCGTGTCCAGCAGGCTTTTGGCCATCATCAGCATAAAACTCAGGTTGCTTTCTTCCGACATCGCCAGTTGGCCCATGAGCTGTACCTTGGTGTGGTGGAGTTGGGTGGCGGTGAGAGGTTGCTCGCGGAGTCGCTTCAACTCTTTGTGGATCAGCGTGATGCTGCGGTTCAGCTGCCGGGGCTCAGTACCGAAGTAGATGCCCAGGTACCCCGTGTCGAGGTAGGCGGTGTACCCGGCCTCGATGGAATAGACAAAGCCGAAGCGCTCGCGCAGGGCCATGTTGAAGCGGGAGTTCATCCCCGGTCCGCCCAGTAGGTTGACGAGCATGAAAAACGGCAGCCGCCGCACGTCGTGGAGGGCGTAGGCCGGGCGACCCATCGCGCATTGCGCCTGCGTGAGCGACCGCTGTACCTGCTGCTGCACGGGTAGGTAGTGCCTGGGCGGCGTACGCACGCGCGTGGTTTTTTTGAACGGTACATCGCTGAGGTACCGTTCGGCCAGCCGTACGATTTTGGCAAAGGGCAACCGGCTCACCGAAGACACAATGATCTGCTCGGTGTCCAGATTTTCCAGAATAAAGGCCCGCAAATCCTCGCTCGAAAATCCTTTTACGGTTTCCTGGGTACCCAGAATATTGTAGCCCAGCGAATGGCCGGGGAACAGCAGCGTATCGAAATCGTCCTGAATGGCGTCCTCAGGCGAGTCGTAGTACATCGACATTTCTTCCAGAATCACGTTGCGCTCGCGCTCGATCTGTTTTTCGGGAAATATCGAGTGAAACGTAATATCGGCCAGCAGTTCCAGCGCTTTGTCGAAATGCTCGTTGAGCACCGAGGCATGGAAGCAGATTTTCTCCTTGGTAGTATAGGCATTCAATTCACCGCCCACAATTTCGAGGCGGTTGATGATGTGGTGGGAGCGGCGTTTTTCGGTACCTTTGAACGCCATATGCTCCCAAAAATGTACCAGTCCCTGTTGCTCGGGCGACTCGTCACGGCTACCGATGTCGAGCATGATGCCGCAGTGAGCGATTTGGGTGTGAGCGACCTGCTTGTGGACGACGCGGATGCCATTAGGGAGGGTATGCAGTTGGTATTCTTCGTCAACTTTGGCCAGGGCCGGAGCGGGGACCAATCGTTGGCGGGTATTGTTTTCGTTCATTCTTAGCTAACACAAAAACCGTCCCGATAATTTTCGGTGGTGTGGGCAAAATTACGGATTTTTGCCGGATACCCATTTCTCCATGACGCCCCGCCTCATCCTCGTTATCCAAACCGCTTTCCTGGGCGACGCCATCCTGGCGACCTCCATGCTGGAAACCCTGCATCAGGCTTTCCCGGAAGCCCGGCTGGATTTTCTGGTCAGAAAAGGGCACGAAGCGTTGTTGGACGGCCATCCCTACCTGCATCAGGTACTGGTTTGGGATAAAAAAAAGGATCGGTATCGTAATCTGTGGAAACTGCTGCAACACTTTCGGTCGCAGCAGTACGACCAGGTAATTACGCTGCAACGCTTCGCTTCCACGGGTTTTCTGACGGCTTTTTCGGGAGCCAAAGCGCGCATCGGTTTTGATAAAAATCCGTTTGCTTTTGCTTTTACCCATACCAAACCCCACGAACTCAGCCAGGGTACCCACGAAATAGAGCGCAACTTTACTTTGATTGAAAATTGGGTGGAGGGTACCCCGCAGAAACCACGCCTCTACCCTACCTCAACCGACTATGCTTCCGTAAAAACCTACCAATCAGCAAGGTACCTCTGCATCGCTCCGGCTTCGGTATGGTTTACCAAGCAGTACCCGGCGGAGCGTTGGGCGGAGTTGGTCAATAGGGTACCCGATACCTACACGATCTATATTCTGGGAAGTCCGGCGGATGTTGCGTTGGGAGAAAAACTGATGGGTCTGGCGAATAGAAAAGAAAAAATCACTAACCTCTGTGGTACCCTATCCTTTCTGGAATCGGCAGCTTTGATGGAACATGCCACGATGAACTACGTAAACGACTCCGCGCCGATGCACATCGCCTCGGCCATGAACGCGCCGGTCTGCGCGGTGTACTGCTCTACGGTACCTGCCTTCGGATTCGGGCCGTTGTCTGAGGAATCCTATATCGTAGAAATAGAAGAGGCGCTGGATTGTCGCCCCTGCGGGCTGCACGGCCACAAAGCCTGCCCGGAAGGGCATTTCCGCTGCGCGAAGGAAATCAGGACGGAAAGGTTGTTGGAGGCGATTGAGGGAGGGAAGTAATTCGTTCATCGGAGAATAAATTCCTTTCCTCCCTTTAAGATTTTTGCCGATACTGCTCGATGATACGGTAGAGGGCTTTTTGTTTTTCTAACTCAGGGAAGAAATCGAATAGTTGCACATGAGCGTCGTAATCCAGTGTGAGGGCGATTTCCAGGTTCAGCAGTGCCTCGCGATACTCACCAGCGTGGATCAGATACACGCACAAGCGATAGTACAGATCGGATTCCTCCGGCATTTCGTCCACAGCGGCCTGCAGCAGGTCGCAGGCGCGGGCGTAGTTACCCTGGTCAAACAGTACCAGTGACCATTTCAGCCATACTTCGGGCATACCGGGCTCGATTTCCGCCGATTTCTCGAACGCTTCAAAGGAAGACACCACATTGCCCAGTCGGTACTCCGATTCGGCCAGCGCCAGCCAATAGTCGGGATTGAGTTCCGTGATCTGAATCGCTTTGCGCAGAAATCCGACGGCTTCGTGCCAGCGTCCCAATTCGCTCATGCACACGCCTAAGCCGTACCAGCCGTCGTCCCATTCACTATCCAGCTTCACAGCTTCGCGGTAGTATGTAATGGCTGTTTCGTATTCTTCCAGTTTCTCGTAACAATTCCCCAGGCAGCAGCAGGTTTCAGGCTGCTTGCCTTCCAGTTCAATGGCTTTGAGGTAGTTGGATTTCGCGCTTTCATAATCCTCGACATTCATGTACGAATTGCCCAAATTAAAATAGGCCGAGGCAAAATCCTCCTTCACCAGCGTCGCGTAGTCATAGGCTTGAATCGCCTCCCCGAACCGCTCCAGCTTGCTGTAGGCTATGCCCAGATTATACCAGGCGTGGTGCGAATAGGGGTCGCGGTCTACCAGCGAGTTATAAAAATCGAGGTGGCTTTCCAGTTCCCCGACCAGGTCGAGGCAGTGGGCTAGTTCATAGAGGGCGTGTTCGTTATTGAGATTCCCGGCAATGGATTTCTTATAGTTCTCAATGGCCTCTTCGTATTTGCCCCAATTCTGGTAGGTTTGCCCGATCTGGTAGTAAATATCGTCGCGCTCTTCGGCGGTTTCGAGCATTCCTTCCAGAATACTGAGCGAAAGTTCGTACTCACCCATCAGATTGTAAATCGCGCCCTGCATGAACAGAATTTCGGAATCGCCGGGATGAAAAAGTCCGGCTTTTTCCAGCAGATCCAGGGCGGGCTCGAACTGGGTGCGATTGGCCAGCAACTGCGCCTTGCTCAACATCAGTTCCAGGGCATACGGATAGTTTTCTAAACCTATATCACAAGCCTTGATGGCTTTTTCAAAATCACCCTGATCCAGGTAGTGTTCAGCCACCTGTTCGTAGGCATCTAAATCAAAAAACTCCTTCTCATCCGTCTTCAACATGCGCTCGAAACGGCGTAGGGTTTCCTTCATATAATTTTTCCGTTCGTCAAAATCCTGTTCCATCTTACGGGCGGGGGTTAATGTCGCCGGCACAAAAGTACCAAACTCTACTGTAGAAGAAAGTTAATAATAAATCTTGTCCGCATCTGCATTCGGAGGCAAAAAACTTTCGCACACCCGCCTCACGGTCCTATCAAGCGGCTGAAAGTCAAAAGCAAGAGTCCGTTTTATTTTGGAATTGTCAAATTGGAAATGATGCGTGGCCGATCGGGCCGTATCTTTCGTAATCAGCGGTCGACTTCCCGTAAGCCACGAGCGCACCGCCTCGACCCGCCAGATGATCCCCGCCAGCCCCGCACCTACTTTCAGGTGCGGGGCTGGCTTGCCAAAGCCCTCGGCAATGGCTCCAAACAGTGCCTGATACGAAACCGAACCCGCACTCAGGATAAAGCGATCCCCGTGAATATCGGAAATTATAAGCCTGTAAATGGCCTCGGCGATGTCCTTGACATCAACGTAATTGACTGTCCCACCCGTATAAAAAGGCTTGCCGTCGTAGACATATTTGAAGAGCTGCGTACTACTTTTCTGCCAGTCGCCCTCACCAAGGATCAGGGATGGATTGACGATTACCGCCTGTAAGCTTTCGGCAATCCCCCGCCACACTTCCAGCTCAGCCAGGTACTTGGTTTTGGCGTAAGCTGAGTTGTTGGGCGAATCTTCCCATCGCTGGGTTTCATCAATAACGACCGGCACGGCAGTATCTATCAGGCGGAGATTGGGCCGTCCCAGGGCAGCCACGCTACTGACGTGGCAGAGTTTAAGTACCCCTTTTTTCAAACAGGCATTCACCACATTAGACGTACCTTCCACATTAACCTTCACCATTGCGGCTTCGTCGCGCGGTACAAACGATACCACTGCCGCCGCATGAACCACATACTCCACGTTTTCGAGTGCTTTTTCCAGCGAGAGCAGATCGAGAATATCGCCCTCAATCCATTGGATACGCTGCTCCACATCGTGCAGAAGCGAGCGGTCGGAACCAGGGCGATACAGGGCGGACACGCTGTGGCCGTCGGCCAGAAACCGTCGGGCCGTGGCACTGCCCACCAGTCCCGTAGCTCCGGTAATAAGAATTTGCATAGTAGGTAAACGAAGGGTTTGCGGGCAAAGTTCGTCAAAATCGGCCTGCCAAACTGCAATCGTTTTTTGAAATCAAGGGGTTTATCTCTTACTTTGAGCCAAGCCACGGCGCGTCTTCGATCAGGGGTACCCTCACCCGCTAAAATTCTGAAAAACCAATCCATGAAAAAACTTTTTACCAACCTCACATTCTGGGTGTTAACCGCCATCACGGCCGGGGCTTTACTGGGACACTTCCAGCCCGAAACCGCCCAGAAAATGCAGCCGCTGGGCAAGGGATTCATTGATCTGGTAAAAATATTTATCAACCCGATTATTTTCCTGACTATTTCGCTGGGAATTAGCGGGATGGGAGACCTAAAAAAGGTTGGCAAGGTAGGGGGCAAAGCCCTGCTCTACTTTGAAGTTGTGACCACCTTTGCCTTGCTTATCGGACTGGTGGTAGCCCACTTCATTCGGCCCGGCGACGGCGTGGTGACGGCCGGTATGACGGCCGGAGATGTTTCGAAGTTTAAGGAAACGGCCGACAAGGGATTCAGCTGGTGGCAGTTCCTGCAGGATAACCTGACAATCCAGGTACTGATCTTTTCAATACTCTTCGGGATATTTCTCAGCAAATTCAACGGCAAGCAACGCATCGTGGACGTGCTGACCTACCTTTCCAAGTACGTCTTTAAAGCCCTGCATTTCGTGATGCTCTTCGCACCCATCGGGGCGTTCGGCGGCATGGCCTTCACCATTGGCAAGTATGGCATTAAAACCCTGCTTCCTCTCGGCAAACTGATGCTGACGGTGTACCTTACGATGGGGCTTTTTATTTTTGTGGTCCTCTTTCTGATCCTGCGCTACTACAAAGTCAGCATTTTCAAATTCCTCAACTACATCCGCGAAGAATTGCTGATTGTACTGGGTACCTCCTCGTCCGAAGCAGGGCTCCCATCGCTCATGGAAAAGCTGGAACGCATGGGCTGCTCCAAACCGATCGTAGGCCTGGTGGTACCAGCGGGCTACTCCTTCAACCTCGATGGCACCACCATCTATCTTTCGATGGCGACTATTTTCCTGGCGCAGGTCTATGGCGTGGAACTTACCCTGACCCAAATGTTCACGATCATCGGCATACTGATGGTCACGTCCAAGGGTGCGGCTGGCGTGACGGGCAGCGGCTTCGTGGTGCTGGCTTCTACTTTATCGGCCATCAAGGTTATTCCCATCGAAGGCCTGGCCCTATTGTTGGGTGTAGACCGCTTCATGTCCGAGGCCCGGGCCATTACCAATTTCATCGGCAACGGCGTGGCTACCATCTGGATCGCCAACAATGAAAACGACTTCGACCGGGTCAAGATGAACTACGCCTTCGGGCATTTGGAAGAGACGGAGGATATTATGGAGGATAATTTACGGTATGTTCCTGAGGGAGAAAAGGGGGCCGCCCGGCGGGAGGAGGGCTGAAAGGAGGAAAGGCACCTTGGTCTCGGCCTGATTTGCAATTGTGGCGTTTTCTTTTCGCGTTTGCAACTGGGGCGCGTAGCTGCGATCCGTGGGTGAAGGCCTCTGAATTCCCTGAGCTGTGTCTCCCCAACAGCATTTCTACCGACCAGAAAGTAATCAGGAAGAGCCACCAATTTTCGCATTTTTCTTAAGCGGAATGTTGAAGATACCCGTTTTACCCGTCGCGTCGTATTGGGCCGAAGGATTGGTAATCAGTTCGATCGTTTCGATGTTATCGCTCAACATGCTCCGCAGTAGCGCAATCACATCCTGGGCAGAGAGGTAGGTTTGTTTCCCGTCGATCTGCACGATAATTCCGTCCTTACCGCGCAGTTGTAGCGGCTCGTTCTGGTAATCGACCGTTACGCCCGGTGCTTTTTACAGCACTTCCAGCGCGGCACGCACTTCCGCTCCCGATGATGCTGCCCTCCACGTTGACGATCATCCGGTCTATCCGCTGCTCCACAAAGGGCCGTTTGGCCGTTACCCGCACTTTATCAAGGTTCACGGCGACTTCGGCAGACTGGTAAAAACGTATTCTCCGTTCTCGGTCGAGAGGGTACCTTTGAGGTGTAGCGAATCACGAGCGTCAAACAGGGCTACACTGGTAAATAGTAGTGGCTTAGCGATAATGTCTTGGAGGGTACCCCGGAAGTTAGCCTGGGCAAAACAGTGGTCGGTAATCCCAAAAAAAGAGGAGTGTAAACCCTATTTTTAATAACCATGGAATTAAAACACGGTATAACCTCATAATCCCCCCCCCTAACAATATATCAATTTGTTCTTTGGCTTTTTTGACATTGATACTGTTGCCTACTTCTTCATGAACCTTGAATACAGGCGTCCCTTTTGATTTCTCAAATATTTCCATCATCTCACTTGGAGAAAGTGCCCGGCCTTTTTGTGGTATACTCCTGGCGTAGGCTTGCAACCGACCTACTACCCCAGCCACAATAGCCGAAGCCGCCGAGGTATATCCCATGGAATCAAACAGATTATTGTCGCCAATGGGCAGGTTATTGTCGCCAATGGGCAGGTGGTCGAGACGTTTGACACGTTTGGCGTTGTGGGTGGTGAGTACATTGGAACCCTGGGCGAAGATTTTGACATTTTTCTTTCCCCAATTGGTGGAGTCCCTCACAAGCAACTTTTTAGTGTCCTTAGGTTCGTAGGCTCCCACTAAAAGGTAGGGGGCGTTGAGTTTTAAAGCCGCAAGCCCGTCAATATTCTCTATATTAATTCTATTTCCGGCGGGGATAACGACGGTATGGCCGAGACGAGAAGCCGCCTCGACAAGTTGGGCCATCATGGGTTCCGTCGTAATGGGAAACCCTTCATAGGTGGCCAATTCCACCAGAATCACCTGCTTGAATAATTCCTTGGAAGAATAGTACGCTATCAAGTTAGCTAAAGCAGCCTCCTCGTTAAAACCCTTGGCATCATAGAGCGTTTCTGCTGCCTCGTCCAGTTCCACGATGCACGACGATAGTGCTATTTTGGCCTTTGGGGGTAAAATTCCCTGGAAAACTTTACCAGCATTTTGCTGCTCTTTCGAAATAAGAATCCCAAGCGTTTTCGTACCATGGGACTCATCGTCCGATGATTTTTGATCCAATAATAGATCATGCAGCTTATTGCCTGTTGGGCCAAGCGCGGGGTTGGGCGCGGGGTTGGAGACCAACACGACGCGGTTGTTTAGATCCCCAAATGCCTGATGAGCCGTATTCCATCCCCATTTTTCTACGATGCCCACCCAAGTATCTCCAATAGCAGCCAGGTTTCTTTCCATACCCTCGCCAGATGGTCTATGATCAGGCAATTCCGAAATTTCAGTAGATTCCCAGTAATCCTGATTCCCTTTTGCATTTGGTTGGTAGTCCGCCGCAGTCGGTTTATTTTCGTACTTGATGTAAGCAAAGTCAAGTAAGTGAGCAGAGTTTTCGGTATTTGTCCCTTCCTGAGGCAGATAGCTTTTGAAGCCATTCACTATTTTTTTTAATTCACTTTCAGAAAAGTTTCGGGGAACTTCGCTATCGAAGGCAAAATGAAAGACTGGCATTTCGTAGTTGCTGTTTTCAGTCTGTTCTCTAAACTTGTTAAAAGTATCCGTCGGTATATGACGGAACAGATTATCAGGCTTTGCGCTGAGTTGCGCTTCGACCTTGCTCAGGAGGTTGACAAAAGAATCGACTGCTTTGTTCACAAGCTCGCTTTTAAACTGGCGCCTCTCCTTATTAGCATTCGCCAACTCTGCCGAGTAGCGATCCGGCACCTTGAACAAATCGGTAATTTTTTCTACAGAATCAGTATCGAGATCATCGCGAAGCTTGAATATGATGCGCCTTTGCATGGTAGATCGTGGTTTAAGTGTATAGTATAGCTGCAATTTAGGATACTTGCCAGGAGGTAGAGATACCGTTTGATAAAAAGAGTCTTACTGTATCTTCGATAAAGATTATTATTGTGAAAATAACTTCTTCTAAACCCCACTTTTATGAGCAATATTTTTGACACTTGTGGCTTACAAGCCGTGCTGAACGTAGAAGCTGAAGAAATGATCGCTGACTTCAATGCGGTAAATGAAAACTTTAATTCTGCTTTCAATTCTAACCTTCTAATTAATCCATATCAGGTTTTTGTCTCGAGAGATTTCCTGCAAAGGCTAATGGATCAAATGGAAGAGAATGATCGGAATTGTGTGCGAATGCGGCTGGGCAAAAAACAACTACCCGGAGGAGAAACCCGCATAGCCTGGATGATGCAGACCGTGCAGGCAGATTCGGAAGGTGACTATGTAGTAAAACTGTCCAAAAAGGGTCCTTGGTTTGCCTCGGACTCTGGGGAAGTGCAGCAGACTGAACCCCCCGGAACGTCAGGTCCTCCCTATTCCGAACAATAATGAACCCTCCCATGGATCCTAACCAAATCTTACATTTTGTGGTCGACGCTGCCACTCTCTCCCTGTTAATTACGGTGGGGCTGGGAGCGGCAAGCTGGACTAGGCTTTCGCCTGGTTTTAAAGTACTTGTAGTAGGATTGGGATGTTACCTGGTCTTTTTAATTGTTTTCTTCCTGCATAGGCGGCAAGTCATCAACTGGGAATATCGGTCTTATACCTCCTATCTTTACTCACTTATCTATGGGGTTACTTTCACAACGGTGTACGCATTGGCACTTCCTTCCGGGCGAAAACGCAGAGCTATAGTGGTGCTCGGGCTGACGGCCTGCCTGTACCTGATGTTCGACATGGTAGTGATTTCGGGATTGTATTCGAAGGATGGTTTCTCGGTTATCTTAATGACAATGGTACTGATTATTTCCTCACTAATATTCTTATACCACCTGGTGGTAAACCCAACCGACCGCAGCCTGTTGACCGTACCCTTATTTTGGGTGGCGGGTTCAAAACTTCTGAGTGGTTTGGGAAACGGTCTGTATGACGTTTTCGAGTCTCAATTAAGAGCTTATTCCGATCAATGGTCATTCAATGTTCTTATCTTCGTCTACCTGGTTCTCATTGTCTGTAATCTCCTTTACGCAGTTGGCATATGGAAAGAACGACGCCGTATGGATCAGCCTCTCGGCTTGCGCTCCTAGCCTTCGTATGGCTGGGAATGGTCCGGTATGGTGTGTCTCAGCCATCGCCTACTGTGGAGATCGATGTTCTCACTTTTAAGGGTTCCACCTACTCGCCAAATAAAATGGGCAAGATCGTCGACAGATCCTTGCTTCTTACCTTTCAAACCAAAAACGCGCGGCAAACACCTCACTATAAGTACCAAATCAAAGAAAGCGACAGGTACCAGTGGATAGACTGCGGTGGTGCCAACCAAGTGCTCTTGGCCCAATTGCGGGGCGGGAAGCAAACCATTGAGGTAAGGGACGAAGCCAACCAAGCCACCGGGTTTCATACCTTCGACATCGAGCGCACTATCTTCGAGACTTTCTGGGTGTGGGTTTTAGGGATACTGTACCTGTTTATGATGATGGGCATAGCCATCTATCTTCTTTTCCTCTACCGCTACCAGCAGAAACTCCGGCTGCTGCGGATGCGCGAACACGTGGCCCGCGACCTGCACGACGACATGGGCAGCCAACTCAGCAGCATCAGCATCATGACCCAGAACATGGAGCAAATGGCCCTCCAGAATCCGGCGCTGGCCCACAAAGCTATGGTCCGCATCGGCGAAACGGCCCGGGAAGTGATGGACAACATGAGCGACATCGTGTGGAGCGTCAATCCCGAGAACGATTCGCTGGCCCGGATTGTCGAACGGATGAAGGATTACGGTAGCGAGCTTTTCGACATGTCAGAAACGAAAGTCGAAGTCGAAGTCGACGAAAAGGTCCTGAAAACCAGTCTGCCGATGGAAAAGCGTCACGATTTTTTCCTGATATTCAAGGAAGCCCTCGCCAATGCCGCCCGTTACGCCGAGGCCAGTTCGGTGCAGGTGAAGATAGAACATCCTCCGGGGTTTCTCCGCCTCACCGTCCGCGACGATGGCCGGGGCTTCGACCCTGCCTGTCCGCCAAAAACAAAGGGGGGAAATGGCTTGAAAAACATGGAAAACAGGGCCACTAAAATTGGGGCGGCCTACCAAATCACCTCCCTTCCGGGGCAGGGTACCACCATAATCCTCACTTTGGCCGTTCCCTAGGCATCCCCATTTCATGGGAGAGGACGCCCGCTGGTTTGAAAGTATCTTTGTAAAAAGATCTTCATTCAAAAGAGTCAAACCATGTTTACACCTAATCTACCTCGTTACACAACCCATTCATTCAACCCGGTACTGACCATGTCTGAGATAAGAGTGCTGCTGTACGAAGACAACACCATGCTCCGCGAGGCGCTCTCGTTCATGATAGGCAGTACAGAGGGCTTCCAACTGGCCGGGGCTTTCGGCGATTGTCTGGATGCTACCAAGCAGGTCAGCAAGCTACAGCCCGATGTGGTATTGATGGACATCGATCTCCCCGAGCGCGACGGTATCGCAGCCCTGGCCGACATCAAAAAACGTTACGCCCACGTAGACGTGATGATGCTCACCGTTTTCGACGACGACGACCGGGTTTTCGAGTCCCTCAAAGCAGGAGCGACGGGCTATCTGCTAAAAAAAACCTCCCCCGCCCGCATTATGGAGGCCATCAGGGAGGTGTATAACGGCGGAGCGCCCATCACCCCTTCCATCGCCCGGCGGGTGCTGCTTCACCTGCACAAGCACCCGGCCCCCGCCAGTAGCCTGAGCACCCTGACTGACCGCGAAATGCAGATACTCGAATTCCTGGCCGAGGGCAACAGCTACAAAATGGTAGCCGATGTCTGCGGCATCGGCATCGAGACCGTCCGCACCCATATCAAGCACATCTACGAAAAGCTACAGGTGCATTCCGTAACCGAGGCCGTGGCCAAGTTCTGGAAAAAATAGCGGCTTTTCTCCCCCTTCTTCTCCCTACAATTCTCCGGCTGATCCCACCCAGCCCTGCTGCGACACGTTGGGGTCTTCGTCTCGCGCGGCCAGGTAAAAACACCCGCCCCACTGCGTAGTTTCCCCGTCCCCTCTTCATGGGATTTTATGACCTTCCTTTTCCCCCGAAATTTGTAGGGAATATTTAGAAGTATTTCGCCGTGAGCAGTTTAGCTCCGCTTCGGGATATTTCTTTTCACACTAAAATCCCTGTACCATGAACGCTTCTCAAGCCATTCCGACCTACGATTATGTCCACCTGGGCAGTTACGAATACGAGCTTCCCGATGACATCCTCTACTGTGAGGGCGACCGCAACTACACCTATGTGCATTTTGTAGGCGGACGCAAAACTTTCGTCTCCACCACGCTGGGCATCCTCGAAGCGCGGCTGGCCCGCCGGTGCTTCAAGCGAG
This sequence comes from Cytophagales bacterium, assembly GCA_038204185.1. Taxonomy (GTDB): domain Bacteria; phylum Bacteroidota; class Bacteroidia; order Cytophagales; family Spirosomataceae; genus Salmonirosea. The sequence goes on along the minus strand of JBBRDE010000066.1, from coordinate 7,082 downwards.
TCAACCGCTCCTACCTGGTCAATGCCGACCACATACTCGACTACGACCGGGATGAAGTTACCCTGGTGGATGGCCGCATTCTGCCCATCGCCCGGCGGCGGCGCGTGGCGGTGCGGCAGTGGCTTTCTGCGCTCGGGTCGAGTACCGGCAAACTCAGGAAGTACGCGTTGGCGGGCGTGTTCATGCTTCTGTGCTTTGCTCAAAGCACTTTCGGGCAGCCCAGCATTTTCGACGCCCCCCTTCTCCCGCCGGACACCAGGTATGCTATTCCCTTAAATTATTACGGGTACGATAAAAACCACTACTCGGTGCTGGTCAAAGTGCGCTTGCCCGGCGACTCCATTTTCTATACCCTTCCGGGGACATTGCCTACCGGCGATGTGATCGGCTTCCTGCACAAAGCGGGCAGGAATAAAAATACCGACACGCTTTACATCATTCATCGGGGCGGTGAAAGTGCGGTCAAATTGGAGGAAATATGGTTCAGGGCCTTCCACAAAAGCGACCACCTGATGTATGACCGTCCGATTTTTGGAAAACCTGACCGTGACTTTACCCGGGAGGTCATCACCAACTACTACGACGACCGCACCCCGCGCGGAACCCTGGCAAGGGAGAGAGAAAATAGGCGCAACGAGTTGCCTCTTCCCTCACTGTCATTGGCCAGGCCATCGAACCATTATTCATTTCGACAAAACAGACCCTAAAGACTTTTTCTAAACCCGATTTTTCACTTAAACAACATGTATCATGAAAAAGCAATCGATTATCCGATTCAGTTCGTTGGCCTTGTTGGCCACAACATTTGCAGGCTGCGAGAAACCTATGTCTCCCCCGATAGGCGGTATAGTATATCCGGCCCAAAACCTGTTCATTTCCACAGTCCTTCCTTCCTCTGGGGGTATGGGCGACATCATCCAAATCGACGGCAGCGGCTTCTCCGACTACACATCGGCCAACGTCGTCAGGTTTGGCGAGGTTGCCGGGGTAGTGAGTTACGCCTCGGCCACTCGGCTGGAGGTGAGGGTGCCCTTCGATGCCGAAACCAATAATGTGGCCGTGGAAGCCAATGGCCTGTCCACCACTTCTCCTGACATTTTCACCGTAAATCACTCATTGCCCGTTTTTCGGGGAGAGGGTTCGGACGAAATGGATAACCTTAGTGCAGAATTTGCCAGGGTTTCCAGCACCCTAATGAGGGCAGGCACCCGAAGCATTATCCAGCATGGTCATGTATGGAGCAGCTTCCAGTCGAGTCCCGGCTATAACGACTCCCCGGAGCAGACTGTGCTGGGGGCTGTCAATGACAACTGGGGAGCAACTTACAAGTTCTCCTCCCCTATGGAAGGTCTGCAACCCAACACGACCTATACGGTGAGGCCCTACGTAATGACCAAGGACGGAGGGGTGACCTACGGGCCAAGCAGCCAATTCACGACGCAGAAGAGGTACCCATAAAACCTTGATTTAGGCCCCACCAACCACACCCCGCGCAGAACTGTAGTAAGGGGGAGAGAAAAGAGGCGTATCGGGCTCCCCCTTCCTACACTGCCATGGGCTAAGCCATCGAATTAATATTCATTTCGACAAAACATACACTAAAGACTATTCCTAAACCCAATTTTTCACTAAAACAAAATGTATCATGAAAAAGCAATCGATTATCCGATTCGGTTTTTTAGCCTTGTTGGCCACAGTCTTTGCAGGCTGTGAGAAACCAACTGTTGAAGGCCCCCTTCTACCAAATGCAGGTGGCAACCTGGTCGTCTTCACCGTCCTTCCCTCCTATGGTGGTATGGGAGACGTCATCCAGATCGACGGCAGCGGCTTCTCCGCCAATCCATCAGACAATGTCGTCAGTTTTGGCGAAGCTACCGGGGTAGTGAGTTCCGCCTCAGCCAATCAACTGATCGTGAGGGTACCCTTCGATGCCGAAACCAGTAATCTGGCCGTGGAAGTAAATGGCCTGGCCGTTACTTCTCCTCACATTTTCACCGTAAAGCACTCTTTGCCTACTTTCCGTGGAGAGGGTTCGGACGAAATGGATAACCTTAGTGCAGAATTTGCCAGGGTTTCCAGCACCCTACTGAGTGTAGGCAGCCGAAAAATTATCCAGCATGGTCATGTATGGAGTTCTACACTGGTGAATCCCGGTCATAATGACTCATCTGAGGAGCAGACAGAGTTGGGGACTGTCAATGACAACGGGGGAGAGCCTTACAAGTTGACCTCCTACATGGAAGGTCTGCAACCCAACACGACCTACACGGTCAAGCCCTATGTGATGACTAAGGGGGAAGGGATAACCTACGGTCCAAGCAGCCAATTCACGACGCCGAAGAGGTACCCATAAACTAACCCGTGATTCAAGCTCCCACCGACCACACCCTGCGCGGAACCCTTGTGAGGGGGAGAAAAGAGGAGCGACGAGTTCCCCCTCACTTCACTGTAATTGGCTAAGCCATCGAACCAATATTCTTTTCGACAAAACTGACACCAAAGATTATTCCTAAACCCAATTTTTCACTAAAACAAAATGTATCATGAAAACGCTCAGAAGTACCGGAACTACCTTATTAATCGCCTTTGCTGCCTCCACTTCGCTGCTGGCACAGGTCACCAGCTCTAACGACCAACCAGACATCGACAGAACCAGTTATTTACAGAAATCCACGATACTGGTCATGGTACCGGAATATCTGGATTCGCCCCCCCTAAACAGCCAAGTAAAGTACCAGGAATGGTCCAAAACTTTCGCAGTCGGGATGTATCCAATTATGAATTCAACAAAGATCCGCTTCAATGTCCATAAGAATTTTGGTGAAACAGTAACTGTCCGGCTGCTTGATGAAAAGGGCCTGGTGCTGAATCAGGAACTGCTAGGTAAGCGAATGGACAAGTTTGGCTGCTACTTCAACTTCTCCCCAAGCCATGACGGCACTTACACCATAGAAGTTGCCAATGGTCAAGAAGTTATCCGCAAAACGATCAGGCTCGATACGCCTGCCCGGAGGATAATGGCCATTAAATAAAGTGACCAAAAAGGGATCAATAGGCAGAACCATAATTTGAGCCCCCACCATCCATACCTCAATGATGGTGGGGGCTTTTAAGGAAATATCAATGCTTGGCAGCCACAGTCGACCACGGTTCTACCGTAGCTTCTAGCTCTTCCACACTTAAACAAGCCAAAAACAACCTGCTATTTCTGTAGACCTTTTCCATAATGTGAACAGTATTGATTTTCAGAATGCAAGGTAGGCGCGTGCTTTTCGTCGTTTTTTGTAAAAAACCGACGTTTTTTTAAGCCAATCGCAAAAGTTTTTCAGGCGATTGGGCGTACTCGCACTCCGCATCTACTTTCAGATCGGTAAATTCCCAGAGAGGTACCCTCAACAACCGGTATAAGCCCCCACGTGAAAATAACCCGAATCATCAGTTACTCTTCGGAAGGCATCCTATAATTACGGCGGGACACGGTCTGGCCAAAAATCGCTGCCCCTCGATGATGCGCGAGGCGCACATGGGGCAGCGATCATGGAGAGGCGGTAGGTTGGAAGGGGTGGTTTTTTGGGAGGTACTTATGTGATGGTCTGCGGGGTCAAAAGCCATGCGTCAGCAATTCATCTGCCAATAGGCCAAACCGAGGTTATGGACAGGTTTTCAAAGCACCTTTCCTGCGTATTTGCCTCTGAAATTGTCAATGTAAACTTACTCTGCTGTGGTCGGATCTATGATCGTCATCACTTCACTTACTGAGTTTGCTGGAAAGCCTCCTTGCTTTGCATGTTCACGAACCATTTCTTCGTTAGGTGCAATATAAACACAGTAAATTTTGTCCCCCGTCACATAGCTGTGTAACCACTGAATTTGTGGTCCCATGTTGCTCAATACTCCGCAAGAAGCTTGCGAAATGCCTTTCAGTTGTTCGGCAGATGATTTGCCAACACCTGGTATTTCTCTTTCAATTACGTACTTAGGCATAATGATCCGTTTTAAATTTGTTTCCTATTCGTATTAGGTCAATGGCTGTTCATGCAGCTTTTTTAAGCCAATCAGAGTCGGGCCCGAGCAGATCATCAAAACATCACCAGACGTAGTGTCCCAAGTGAGACGGAATTCCCGTTGATTATTATTGAGAGGTGAGCATTAGAGATTCCTCAGGGTCTCCATCAAAAATAGAAATGTATAATCACTTCACTTTTACCGTTTACTAAGAATTCAGGCCTTTATCGGAAACCCTTTCGAAACAGGCCAATTTCGGCGCCGATAGCCCTTTTGCGCCTGGTAGAATTTGGCCTCAGCCGACCACCAAACACTCGCCGCAGGGCGTTGATCGGGCATAGCTGGTGCGGGAGCCGTGATCATGGCTCGCAGGGAGGCCGCTTCCCATACCCGGTGGCGGGGGTGTCGGGGCGCGATTTGCCGGGTGGGATGGGAGAAAGTGAAGCCGTAGGGACATAAAAAGAATCGCCGCCCCTCGGTGGCCCGCAGCAGTCAGGTACGAAGGAAGCCCCGCGACTGCACGGCCTGGCCGCAAGGGACACGGAGGAAGGCAGGCCGCATCAGCGCGGCAAAATCAAAAAACCAGCATCCCTGTCGCGCTGGGGGCCGAGCGGGGGCGGGGGGTTCTTTGCTTCTTTCTAATGCAAGGCAAGAAACCGGACCGATGTGCTGGTCCGTTTTGCCTACTGGTAAAATAATCTATTCTTAGAATATTCTAAGAATACAAACATAAAGGCGAGAGCGGCCAATAAGCAGTCAGTGACGAGTACTTTCTTGCTGTTCAATTTCCTGCTACCCATTGGCCCCGACTACTCCCCGGACGGGCCTGCTAATTGCAGATTGGCAGCCAGACGCAAAAGTGCTACACTGCTCATAAATAACAGATTCAAGGCTTTAAACGCTGACTCGAGGGTTGCTCAGAAAACGGCTGAACTGTATTTCTTCCTTGCGGGAATGGGCTAACTTGCGCATCGAAAGCGCCTGACGATGGCGGATGAGATCGGAAAACTTTTCTAGAACCCGCTCCAATCGTTTATCAGGTAATTTTATCAACTCAAAAGGTTAATATAGTTGTGTATATACTTAAAATTGCTCCACAGGCATCGGTAATGACCCCACGGATAAGCAACGTTCTTGCATTTATTGAACTCGCTTCCTTTCATCTTCGGAGCGCAGCACCCTCGTACTTGTTTTCATTTTCTGATTCCCAAAAGGGCACGACCAGGAGAGTTTGACGGTAGGATATGAAAACTGTAAGTTATATTGAAAAGCCTGGCCTTGTTCTGGAATATCTGCTTTCATACGGCGAATCATCGTATTGAAAATATTGTCGTATCCCAGGCTTAGTTTACCACCGTTTTTCTTGAGCTTCTTTTGCAATGCGGCATTGGCTGCGCCAAAAGGTTGGAGCTTGAAAATACCGGATAATCCTCCGGAATTGTAGAAGCCTGTTAGTTCCAAAGACACTTGTTTCGGAAAGGAAAAACTTTGCGTGGTCGTTATGATCAGGTTGGGTACTGCTACCTGGATGGGCGCATCGTTGTAGTAGGCATTGGTCTGCTGCCAAATCCCCGTCAAATTAGCGTACATAGACCACCACTTGGAGAGGGTGTAGCTTTGGCTGAGGGTTAAGGAAAGCGTTTTTTGGTTTTTCAGGTTCCTGGCGATAGAATATTGTTTGTTTGTTCCCTCTTTCACTTGCGCCTGAAAAGAAGCAATGGTGCTGTCTTCGTGGGTATATTGAAAGGAGATAAGTGTGCCTTTGAAACGGTAATCGGCTTTCAACGTGTTGGAAATAGCAGGCTGCAAAGCTGCATTGCCAGAAATATAGGTGTTGGGACCAACAAATGTCACAAAGGGAGCTAAATCATTGAAATTCGGACGTGTTATGCGGCGGCTATAAGACACACCAAGCGAGGATTCTTTGTTGATGGTACGCGATAAAAACAAACTGGGAAATAGCCGACCATACTTTCTGTCCACAATATTGGCTTGTTCTAATGACCCCAGGTTGGATGTCGTATATTCGTAGCGTAGCCCGCCTTTGGCGGTAGTTTTGGGATTGAGAGCTACCTCAAAGGATGAGTACGCAGCCAGTATCCGCTCTTTCAGCTGGTATTTTGCCGTAAATTCAGGGTCAATGTACCAACGTGTTCCTTCCAGCGACTCCAACGATATGTCGTTGGTAAAATCGGAGGAGACGGCTTTGATACCCGTTTCCATTTTTGCTTTCTTTCCTAAGTTGCGGTTATAGTCCAGCTGAGCAACGGCAATGGTGATGGGTGTTTTCTTGCCACTCCTTATCATTTGTGTTTTATAAGGAGTGCCGTCGGGTGTTGACCAACGGTCATCAAACTTACTTGGGTTGTTATTATCATAATACAAATAATCGGCACTAAAATTAAGGGTTTCTTTGGCCCGAAAAGTGTGTTGTACGTTGAGATTCCCTCCAAGGTGTTTCCATATGTTTACTGTATTAACTTTTGTGTTAATAAGCGAGTCAGTAAGTTTATTGCTAGAAAAAGTAGAGTTTGTAAGCGCATCCATCATAAAATGGTTTTTATAACCTGAAATCAAGCCACCAATGGTTGTTTTTTTGTCCAATTGATAATCAAAACCCATGCGTGCCGTATTCGTATTTCGCGTGGGGAGGCGCAACGAATTATTATTGGTTTCAACTTGCCGTCCATTGAAGGGTACACTTCTATAAAAAATAAAGTTTTGTTGCTGACCCTGGCGGTTATAGTCGTAGTTTAAAAAGGTATTCAATTTTCCTTTTCGATAATTGGTATTGATGCTACCACCGCCCACTTCGCCCTTTCCGTAGCCTGCCGAGAGCGAGTAAGAACCATTGAAGCCTTCGTTTTCATTTTTCTTCAACACAATATTGATGTATCCTGCATTGCCTTCGGCATCCATATTGGCGGGAGGCGTAACCAATATTTCTATGGTTTCGATGCTATTGGCGCTCATGCCATTCAACCTCTGAACGGCGGCTTCACTAGTCATATAATTCTGCCGCCCATTGATCATCACGACGACCCCACTTTTTCCCGAAAGGGCGATGGTGTTGTTTT
>JBBRDE010000065.1:0-21575 GCA_038204185.1 Cytophagales bacterium | reverse complement strand
CCGGGTTCGAGGTCATCGGCCTGGATTTCGGGAATGAGTTCCTGTAAGGCTTTGGTAAAAGCGGCTTTGGAGAAGGAACGGTACATTTCGCCCAGTCCCGTTTGCCAGTATTTGGCCGCTACTTTGCGAAACCCCGGCCAGGCCAGTGTTTCCGCAAATTCTTTCAAATCAATATCCAGCTTACCGTACCCTTCGCGCCGGAAGGCCAGCACGGCGTTGGGCCCGGCCTCTACGCCGCCCTCGATCATACGTGTAAAGTGAACGCCCAAAAACGGGAAATTGGGGTCGGGAACGGGATAAATCAGGTTTTTGACCAAATGCTCTTTCTCCGGTTTTAGTTTATAGTACTCCCCCCTAAACGGTATGATACGTACCTTGACGGAATCGTCCTGAGTGAGTTGCGCTACTTTATCGGAGTACAATCCAGCGCAATTGATAATGAGTTTGGCTTTGTATTCGCCGCCTTTTTCGGTGCTGAGTTGCGCGCGACCGTTCACGGTGCGAACCTGAGTCAATTTTTCGCCCAACCGGATTTCTCCGCCCAATTCTTTGATCTTCTTCGCGTATTTTTCCGAAACCGCCTTGTAGTCGATAATTCCGGTATAGGGTACCCAAATGCCTTCCAGACCCCGCACGTGCGGCTCAATTTCCCGCATTTCCTCAAAGGTGATTTTACGGTTTTGGGTCAGGCCGTTCTGTAAACCCCGTTCGTACAGGCCGTGCAAGATAGGTACCTCTTCGAGTTGGGTAGCTACGACAATTTTTCCGCAGAGATCGTAAGGAATACTCTCGCGGTCGCAGAAATCCAGCAGCATTTGGTAGCCCCGGATGCAGTTGGTGGCTTTCAGGCTACCGGGTTTGTAATAGAGTCCCGAATGGATTACCCCGCTGTTGTGGCCGGTTTGGTGTTCGGCTACCCTTTTTTCTTTTTCAAGGACAAGTACTTTCAGTTGGGGACGCGTCTCTTTCAGGCGCAGAGCGGTGGCGAGCCCCACTATGCCGCCGCCAATGATAATTATATCGTACATTCAGACTGTTGAATTGTTTTTTTGTTAAACTGTTGAAGGGAGACTCGGCCCTCATGGGTACCTACTCCTCACTATAAAATACTATGTGCCTTTGCCACTCTGGAACTTTTCGCCTTTGCTGGTACCCAAGCCCGGCCCTTTGCCCCTCATAAACGACCCTTATCCCGGAAACGAGATTTTCCCCATTGTAATGCTGGGTACCTCTTGTCGCGCCCCAAAATCAACGGCTCCACCTGCCACGGTTTCGTTGGCCAACAAGGCAAAAAGCACCGCTTCTTTCGCATCTCCTGCTACCCCAAGTTCTTCCATAGATTTTAATGCTAAACCGGGTAACTGATTCTGAATTTGCCTCATCAAAACAGGATTGTGCGCCCCCCCCCCACTGGCATACAGTGTGTAGTACTGGCCTCGCTGAATCACTCTTTTAATGGCATCCACAATCGTATCGGCACTAAACTGGGTGAGTGTGGCTAGGAGATCGTGGGGGAAAATAGACTCAGAATTGCTTTCTTGCTGCGCGCGCATGACGTATTCGCTATTGAAAACTTCCGGTCCTGTGGTTTTAGGGAAATCTGATTTGAAAAAAGAGTGATCTTTCATGGCGTACAACAAACCCTGATGGCAGGTACCAGCGGCGGCTATGGCACCATTCTCGTCGTAGGGTTTATTAAAGTATAATCGGGTAAAAGCATCCAACAGCGTGTTACCTGGTCCGGTATCAGTAGTAAAAACCTCGTTGGCCTCCTGAGAACTGGGTAGGTAAGTGAAATTGGCGATACCGCCCATATTCAGTAGGATCCGGTTATGACCTTTTTTAGAAAAAAGCAAATGATCGCCATACACGGCGAGGGGAGCTCCCTCGCCACCTGCCGCCACGTGTTTTTGCCGAAAATCACTGACTGTGATAATGCCTGTTGTGACTGCCACATGATCGCCGTCGCCAATTTGGAGGGTAGCATTAGGGTAGTGAGTCAGGCCATGTTGTTTTTGGGGAGCATGGTATACCGTTTGGCCGTGGCTGGCAATCAGGTCTATTTCCGTGGGAGAAATTCGCCACTTTTGCAGACAGTCCAGCACCATATGCCCATGCTGAATGCCGATATAGGGATTCAAAAGGCATAACCGCTGAAAACTGATTTCTTCTTTGGCAAAAACGGCCCGAATTTCATCACGGAAGGCTTCGGCGTAGGGTACCGTGGCAAAATTCTCGACTACCAGTTTGCTCTCCATCCCGCTACCCGTTATTTGACACAGAGCTATATCGAGCCCATCAAGCGAGGTGCCCGACATAAGACCGATAATTCGCCGTGTGGGGCGTCTAGCTAGTTCGAATAATTTTTCAAGTTGAGGGCTCACGTTGTCTTTTTTTATTCACTAGAAGACATTGGGTTTGTGCTGTTCCTTATAAAAAAGGCTGCCCGAATCGAACAGCCCCTTTCACCTCTTACATTCACACTATTCGGTTTCCACTTCAGGAATTTTCCACTTTGGGCGGCTGATTCCGATTCTTGTTCCGGTTGTTACGGTTTTTCTTTTTCTTCTTCTTTTGCGTGGCTTCACTGTACTTGCGATCCAGGCTTTCCAGATCGGTGCTAAGAGAGCTAGCTTCCTTGCGTTCCTGGGCCAGCACCATTTCGGGCATCACCATAATTTCCAGTGATTCGGGAATGATGCCTCTTTTGTTCATATCCAGAATTTCCTGCACTTTTTCGATCGCAACGGGATACCAGTTGTTGTCTTTTTCAAAGCCGAAATACATAATCCGCTTGAAAATATCAGTCTTTTGCAGAAATGCGATGCCTTTTTTGGTTTTCAGAGGCGCATTAACCGCTGGAATATCACTTAGAGCGTCCATATAGGTTTCCAGCTCATAGTTCAGGCAGCATTTGAGCCGTCCGCATTGCCCGGAGAGCTTGGCCGGATTGAGCGAAAGATTCTGATACCTGGCCGCTGACGTTGAGATACTCTTGAAATCGGTGAGCCAGGTAGAGCAACACAGTTCACGGCCACATGATCCCAGACCTCCCAGACGACTGGCTTCTTGCCGCAGACTGATCTGCCGCATTTCTACTCGTACCCGGAATTCAGAAGCCAGGAACTTAATCAACTCGCGGAAATCCACCCGCTCCTCCGACGAATAGTAGAAGGTAGCCTTGGTATTATCCGACTGAAACTCTACATCCGACAGCTTCATGTTCAGCTTCAATTCCCGAATAATCTCCCGGCTACGGTACATCACAGGTAGGTCGCGTGCCACGGTTTGCGTATGTTTTTCGAGATCTTTCTCGTTTGCGATCCGGTAGATTACCTTCAGGTCATCATTGACCAGTATCTTCTTACGCTTCATTTGTAGGCGTACGAGCTCACCCTGCAAGGACATCATCCCGATGTGGTAACCCGACTGCATTTCACAGACCACATAATCGCCCGTGATAAGGTCGAGTTGGTTGACATTTCGAAAATATTCCTTACGTCCGCCCTTAAATTTTACTTCCAGTACATCAAACCGCTGCGCCACAGGAATGTCCATGTCGCTGAGCCAGTCGAATACGTTCATTTTATTGCAGCCGCCGGTTCCGCAGCTGCCATTACTTCCACATCCGGCTACTGCGCCACTCGTGCCGCAGCCACCCGATGAACATGATATACATCCCATAACTCTTTTTCCTCAATCTTTGAAACGAAGTAAATCGAGGCCGATGTCATGGCGGTAATATTTTCCTTCGAATTGCACCGTTTGGGCCGCTCGCTGTGATTTGTGAACGGCGTTTTCCAATGAATTGGCGATACCCGTCAGGACTAATACTCTTCCACCGTTGGTAACGACCTCTGTATTGCCGTTGAATGCGGTTCCGGCGTGAAACACCACCACATCTTCGGTCTTGTCTGTATAGGCAATTACCTTGCCTTTTTCGTAGTCGCCTGGATAGCCACCCGACACTACCACCGTTGTGACGGCCACCTGCGGCGAGATGCTCATCGGGGTATCCTGCAGGGTACCCTTAGCTGTGGCCGTCAGCAGCGTTACCAAATCCGACTGAATGCGTGGAAGTACCACTTCGGTTTCGGGATCGCCCATGCGTACATTGTATTCAATCACATAGGGTTCGCTCTTGACGTTCATCAGGCCAATGAAAATGAATCCTACATATTTTATTCCCTCCTGGCGAAGCCCTTCCAGGGTAGGCTTCACTACTTTTTCTTCTACTTTTCGCAAAAAATTGCTGTCGGCAAATACAACAGGCGACACGGCACCCATACCGCCGGTATTGAGCCCGGTATCGTTTTCGCCGATGCGCTTATAATCTTTGGCCTCGGGCAGGATCTTGTAATGTTCTCCGTCGGTAAGAACGAACACCGATAATTCGATTCCTTTGAGGAATTGCTCCACCACCACCTTGCTACCTGCTTCGCCAAACTTTCCGTCCTGTAATATTTCCCGCAGGCTCTCCTGGGCATCCTGTACCGTTTCGGCGATGATAACCCCCTTACCAGCTGCCAAACCATCCGCCTTAAGAACGACAGGCATCGCGTGTGATTGCAGATAAGCGATGCCCTCCTCCAAAGTTTCAGCCGTGAACGTACGATAAGCTGCGGTAGGTATGCCGTATTTCTGCATAAAGTTTTTGGAAAAATCCTTGCTGCCCTCCAGTTGTGCTCCTGCCTCGTTAGGGCCGATTAACCGCACGTGCTTCAGATCGGGCTTGCTCTGGAGGAAATCAACGATGCCCCGAACCAGCGGTTCTTCCGGCCCTACAACGACGAGCTCGATGCGGTTTTTGGTAATGGCAGCGGCAACGGCTTCGAAATCATTAAAAGAAATGTCGAGATTGGTAGCGATCGAGGCCGTACCAGCATTGCCGGGTGCTACAAACAATTCATCACATAGAGGACTCTGAGCCAATTTCCAGGCAAACGCGTGTTCTCGTCCCCCAGAACCCAGTATAAGTATATTCATAGAAATAGTAGGCTTGATTTGGCAACGTTGGTTCGGAGCCTGTTTGTCTGGATACTATGGTTGAATCTAGTTGGCCAACTCGGAGAGAAACTTGATTCGCATGAGCCGGAGTTCTTCCTCAGTGATGTCGTCCTGCGCGAATTGGTCCAGCGCTGCAGCGATATTATCGGTTTCGGCCGTCATGAAATAATCATAAATATCCTGTTGCCGGTCTCGGTCCATAATCTGGTTAATGTAGTAGTCAAGGTTGAGTTTAGTGCCTGAATAGCAAATATGCTCGACTTCTTCGATCAGATCTTCCATATTTAGCCCCTTGACTTCGGCAATCTCTTCCAGATCTACCTTCCGGTCGACCTGCTGGATGATATAAATCTTGATTTTTGATTTATTCACCATGGATTTAATCACGACGTCCTTAGCGGTTTCTATCTCGTTTTCCTCTACATAGCGATTAATCGTTTCCAGGAATTGACGACCGAATTTTTGAACCTTTCCCATCCCCACACCGTTGATCTGGGCCATTTCCTGTTGTGTAGTGGGGTAGGTTGTGGCCATTTCTTCCAGCGAAGGATCCTGGAAAATGACATAAGGCGGCAGATTTTTTTCTTTGGCTACTTTTTTACGTAATGCCTTTAGTAAGCCCAGTAGGGCATCGTCATAGGCATGGGCATTGCCACTCGAACCGTTGCTGTCATCATCTTCGGGCTTAGTCGCTTCTTCGGCGTAGTTATGATCCCCATGTATTGTGACGGGGTAGGGATCACTGAGATAGTTTCTTCCTTTTTCCGAAAGTTTTAGTACGCCATAATTTTCGATATCTTTTTCCAGATAGTCAAAAATCACCAGCTGCCGTAGCACCGATATCCAAAAATTAACGGACTCGTTATATTCTGCCCCCTTGCCATATACATCCAGTTTGTCGTGTTCGTAGCTACGTACATACTGATTCTCTGTGGCTGTCAACAAATCGGCAATGTGCTCACCATCGAAGCGCTCGTCAGTGAGCATGACCGCTCGTAGGGACAGCACCACTTCATCTTGTACCTTCTGCCTTTCGGTGTGTTTTATGCAATTGTCACAGAAGCCGCAGTCGTGATCCATATATTCGCCAAAATAGCTGAGCAACTGCCGACGGCGGCATACACCCAGGTTGGCATAGGCAACCATTTCGCCCAACAGATGCCGGGCATTGTCGCGCTCGGTCACGGATTTGTCCTTATTGAATTTTTCCAGCTTTTGGATATCCTCGTAGCTGTAGAACATTAGACAGTTTCCTTCCAGCCCATCGCGTCCGGCACGACCCGTTTCCTGGTAATACCCTTCCAGGGACTTGGGTACATCATAGTGGATCACAAACCGTACGTCCGGCTTGTCGATGCCCATCCCAAATGCAATGGTAGCCACGATGACATCGGCCTCCTCGTTCAGAAAAGCATCCTGATTGGACATGCGGGTATTCGAGTCCAGCCCGGCGTGGTAGGGGAGGGCTTTCACATCATTGACGCTCAATAGCTGCGCAATTTCTTCAACGGTTTTGCGGCTCAAACAATACACAATGCCCGATTTGCCCTTATTGTTTCGGACATAGCGGATCAACTGCTTTTTGGCGTCGTTTTTTGAGCGAATCTCGTAATAAAGATTTTTACGGTTAAAGGAGGATTTATAGGTTTCGGCCTCCTCCATTTGTAAATTCTTCCGGATATCCTGCTGTACTTTGGGCGTAGCGGTGGCCGTGAGGGCAATGATCGGCAGATCACCGATATTATCAATAATGCCGTGGATGCGCCGGTACTCCGGCCGGAAATCGTGGCCCCATTCCGAAATACAGTGTGCTTCATCGATGGCCACGAAAGAAAGATTCGTTCTTTGCAAAAAATCAAGATTTTCTTCTTTTGTAAGCGATTCCGGGGCGATATAGAGTAGTTTTAGGCTACCATCGAGGGCATCGCGCTTCACGCGGTTTATTTCGGCTTTGGTCAGAGTGGAGTTGAGAAACTGGGCGTTTATCCCGAAGGCATTAAGTTGATCCACCTGATTTTTCATGAGGGCGATCAGGGGTGAAATGACAATCGCCATGCCATCGGTGACCAAAGCCGGCAGCTGGTAACACAGCGACTTACCCGCACCCGTAGGCATGATTACAAATGTGTTTTTCCGGTTAAGAATGTTTTTGATTATCACCTCCTGATCACCGCGAAACTGGCTATACCCGAAGATTTCTTTCAATCGTTCTTTCAGGGTGTCCAGTACGACTCTATCGACCTGCTGTATCATATTTGTGTCACAAATGGGTTGTTCCAAAGTTCTTTATCTTTGCTCGAAGGTAATGAAGCGATTTTAGGATTGTTTTTATCCTGGACCATCAAAATGGTTTTTGATAAAACAGCCTTCTACAGCTTCACAATTTTAAAAATAGCAATTCCATAACCAGGATTCAAGTTTGAAATTAGTAAAAAATATTCAGTCCATTGCAAAAGATGTACTGGCTCAGGAAGCCGAAGCCATACAGCAGCTCGCGGAACGTATCGATGAGTCTTTTGAACTATGCGTCGAAACAATCCTGCAATCGGGTGGACGCGTGGTTGTTACAGGCATCGGCAAGAGCGCCATTATTGGGCAGAAAATTGTGGCTACGTTCAACTCGACCGGTACCCCGGCTTTATTCATGCACGCTGCCGATGCCATTCACGGAGATTTGGGTATGATTCAGACCGACGACGTCGTGATTGCCATTTCCAAAAGTGGCGATACACCCGAGGTGAAAATACTGGTACCTCTGCTAAAACAGATAGGTGTCACGCTCATCGCGATGGTGAGTAACAAAGACTCTTACCTGGGTCGTAACGCCCGTTTTGTATTGCATGCCTACGCACCCTTCGAAGCCGACCCGCTGAATCTTGCCCCTACGACCAGCACGACGGTTTGTCTGGCGTTGGGTGATGCACTGGCTATCTGCCTGTTGGAAGCCCGGGGTTTTACGCGGCAGGACTTCGCCCGCTACCATCCGGGGGGTACCCTGGGCAAAAAACTGTATCTGCGGATTAGCGATTTGTACCCGCACAATGCTCTACCTACCGTACCCGAAACGGCCAAGCTGAAAGAAGTAATTCTGGAAATAACTTCCAAGCGCCTGGGTGCTACCGCAGTACTAGATACAAATGAAAAGCTGATAGGAATTATCACAGATGGTGATCTACGACGAATGCTCAATCAGCATCAAGAGACTAAACTGCTGCACCTCACCGCCCGTGACATTATGACGGCCTCGCCCATTAGCATTGCCTCCGATGAGTACGCCGTAAATGCCCTACAACTCATGCAGGTCCGGAGTATTACGCAACTAGTCGTAGTTGACGAAGGGCAGTTGAAAGGTTTCGTGCATCTGCACGATTTGCTGAAGGAAGGATTGATTTAATCGATTAACCCTACCGCATCCGATTTGACTCTTTCACCATCTTCTCGTCGCGGCGGATGAAGCGGTTGGCCAGCACGTTGGACAGCATCGCCACGATCAGCGCATAAAAGCCAACCAGGTAATCGCCCGTTTGATCGGGTTCAAACCATTTGGCGGCTTTGTAAAAGGTCTGATACACCACAGTGGCCAGAATAACCGTCATCAGAATAGAATTAGCCGCACACAAAGCCGATTGCAGCAGGCGATTACGGAATTTGAAAATCGCAAAAAGTGCAATCCCCGCCACCAGGGCGGCCATACCCGCCAGATAGAACACCGGTTGTACCTCCGATTGTGTCGCATTGATTTTATGGGTGAGGTACATAGACGTCATGGATGCCTGGTGAATGCCATCGGAGGCGATTTTCTCCCAGAGGGGAAGCGTAATAAAAACACCCATCGCAACGGCGACGATGAACAGAAAGAGGGATTGAAGTCGCTGTAACAATTTAGTCGAAAGTTGAAAGTGAAAATAAGGCCGCCTGGCAGTTGAAAATACCGGGTAACCGACTCAAAATAGTAATTCCGGAATTTTAAAATTTCCGCAAAGATAAGGATACTGGCAAATTCATCCAATCCTGCGTGGTTTTTGCCTGTGGCAGGCTAATAGAGGGTACCTTTGATCCCTGTCAACTGTTCCCTGTCAACTGTCCACTAACGACGGAACCGTATAGATCGAACTCCTCGGCTGTGGTAATTTTTACGTTAGCAAAATCGCCCAGGCGGACGTACTGCTCTGCGGACACGAGCACCTCGTTATCTACCTCGGGCGAATCGGCTTCTGTGCGGCCAATGAAGTACCCCCCTTCCTTGCGGTCAAAAAGTACCTTGTAGGTCTGCCCGATTTTATCCTGATTGTTTTCCCATGAAATCCCCTGCTGCAATTCCATGAGGGCATCGGCGCGTTCCTGCTTAATTTCAGCGGGGATGTCGTCGAACATGGTGTGCGAATGCGTATTATCTTCGTGTGAATACTGGAAAGCGCCCAGCCGGTCAAAACGCATTTTTTCGACAAAGTCATAGGTTTCATCAAAAAGTGCCTCAGTTTCGCCGGGATGGCCCACGATGAGCGTAGTACGCAGAGCAATGCCAGGTACCTTCTCCCGAATGGTTTCGATGAGTGCCTCGGTTTTTTCGCGGGTAATGCCGCGCCGCATGGATTTCAGAATTTGGGAAGAACCCGATTGCAGGGGCATATCGAGGTACTTGCAGATGTTGCTCCGCTCCTGCATCACGTCCAGAATATCCGTGGGGAAGCCCGCTGGGTAGGCATATTGCAGACGAATCCACTCGATACCTTCCACATCCGAAAGTCGGGCAAGCAGGTCGGATAAATTTCTTTTCTTGTAAATATCCAAGCCATAGTAGGTCTGGTCCTGCGCGATGAGGATAAGCTCCTTGGTACCCCGTCGGGCCAGTGACTTCGCTTCCGTCACCAACTCTTCGATGGGTCGCGACACGTGGCCGCCGCGCATGAGCGGAATGGCGCAGAAACTGCACGGGCGGTCGCATCCTTCGGCAATTTTGAGGTAGGCGTAGTGCGTCGGCGTGGTGAGCAGACGCTCGCCTACGAGTTCGTGCTTATAATCGGCTTTCAGGGTTTTGAGCAGGCGGGGTAGCTCGTTAGTGCCGAACCACGCATCCACCGTCGGGATTTCCAGGGCCAGCTCGTCCTTGTAGCGGTGCGACAAGCAGCCCGTCACATAGACCTTGTCTACTACACCTGCTGCCTTGGCTTCGGCGTAACGCAGAATGGTATCGATGGATTCTTCCTTAGCACCGTCGATGAAGCCGCAGGTATTGATGACCACGATCTGCGCATCGTCCTTTTTGGATTCGTGCGCCACGTTGTAGCCATTACCTCTGAGCTGAGTAAACAGTACTTCCGAGTCCACCAGATTTTTGGAGCAACCCAGCGTGACGATGTTGACTTTATTGATACGTATTCCTTTGGTTTTCATAAGTGTGCCGCAGGCGGTAAGCCCCAGGCCGTATGCTTTTTGTGTAAATCGCTTAGTATGAAGCGAAAATCGGGCTGCAAAGTTCGGGAAAATTAAGGTAACAATCCCTTTTTGATGAAACCAAAGTGTGAGTAGGTAGCCGAAAACGGAATTTTGGGAAAGTACTCGTGGATTATATCCCAACGTACGCTCTCCGGCAACAGAAATCGGCCGCCATTGGCCAGGTAGTAAATACGGTACGAGGAACCCATGCGGGCTTTGTGAACAACCGCCTCGATTCGTTCTATATCCCCTTCCCGTAACGTCAGCACCCGGTCACGAAGTCTTATTTCGAGCGAATGGTCGGTAGGATTGGTAGTAATGCTGACGCCTTGGGCATAGGGCCAGTGGTTTAGAAGTAGAGCAAATGCCAAAACGCCCAATGTGGTAATACCCGCTACAATCAGGAACAGCAGCAGGTACAAGAAGATGGGATGAAAGAGATCAGTAGAAGGGGGTACCTTCACGATCCTAACAAGAAACACGATTCCCAGTACCAGCGATAAAAATCCCATGATTCCGAAAAACCCCATAAAGTACCTCCGCTTCGAAACCTGATAGACGCGCTGTACTTTAAGCGGTGAGTTCTC
This sequence comes from Cytophagales bacterium, assembly GCA_038204185.1. GTDB lineage: Bacteria > Bacteroidota > Bacteroidia > Cytophagales > Spirosomataceae > Salmonirosea. The sequence goes on along the minus strand of JBBRDE010000065.1, from coordinate 10,545 downwards.
CCCTACCGTGTCGTGGGTAAGGCGCAGGAGCCTCCAGATACCCCAACCGAATAGCCCGAAAATGAGAAGGAAGAGGAGAAAGGTACTCATAATGGAAGATGCACCGGAAGGTAAGCTCTATGAAAAGCTGAATGACCTCATAATCATCTTCAAGCCTCGCTGACAACTAGCATATCGTTCACGCTGATCTCGAAATCGGGCAGGACGGGTGCGGCAGAGCAAATATCATTTTCCAGGCAGATCCGTACGTCACGGCGGGAAGTATAGATGTTGACTACCCGCTCTTCTACAATAACCGTCCAAACTACCTGTACCCCGGCTTTGAAATATTCGGTTAGTTTGCGTTCCATTTGGTTGATCTGGTCATTGTTGGAAATAATTTCGATCACAAAAGCCGGAATCATTTCCTGGCCGAGCCTCCCCTGTTCTCCCTGTTCATCTGTCAGATAGGCTATATCTGGTCGACGCATCTGGATACCGCTCAAATGCACATCCTGTTCAGTAACCAAAGAGCCTGTTTCAATGTATCCTTTTTGAAAAAAAAGCTTATTAAGCCTATTGAAAATATAGAATTGCTCCTTTTTCATACCTGTAAATGTAATGATTTCCCCATCGTTCCATTCGTACTTGAAGCCATCGTTAGGCTCCCAGTCGAGGAACGCTTCCAGGCTTTGGGGGAGGATTTCAGTGACGGTCTGTGAAGTCTGGATCATAATTTAATCGGCTTATCTCCAAATATACAAAGAAATGCATAAGGTTATTTGACCTCCGTAGCGGGCAACTCCTCTACTTCTTAAACAGCGAATCCACAAACTCCTCACGGTCGAAGACCTGCAAATCATCCATTTTTTCGCCTACCCCGATGTATTTGACGGGAATCTGGAATTCGTCGGAAATACCGATTACCACCCCACCCTTGGCCGTGCCGTCGAGTTTGGTAACGGCCAGGGAGGTCACTTCGGTGACTTTGGTAAATTCGCGGGCCTGAATTACAGCGTTCTGGCCCGTACTGCCGTCGAGCACCAGCATCACTTCGTGCGGGGCATCGGGGAGTACCTTTTGCATCACGCGCTTGATTTTGCCCAGCTCGTTCATCAGGTTTACTTTCGTATGCAGGCGCCCGGCGGTGTCTATGATAATCACGTCAGCACCGATTTCTACACCTTTTTTCAGCGCATCGTAGGCTACCGCCGAAGGGTCGGTATTCATGCCATGCTCGATGACGGGTACCCCCACACGCTCGCCCCACAGCTTGAGTTGGGTCACAGCGGCGGCCCGAAATGTATCGGCTGCGCCCAGCACGACCTTACGGCCCCGCTGCTGAAACTGGTACGCCAGTTTACCAATGGTGGTGGTTTTGCCTACCCCATTAACCCCGACTACCATAATGACATAAGGCTTGGGCAGGTGCTCGGTTTCAAAGCTATCCGTGACACCGACAACAGAGCCCTCGGAAAGCAAGGCTGCTACTTCCTCGCGCAGAATGCGATCCAGTTCACCGATGGATGTATATTTATCTTCCGCTACGCGCTTCTCGATACGGCGAATCACTTTAACCGTAGTACCTACCCCAACATCCGACGTGATGAGGATTTCCTCCAACTCATCCAGTACCTCCTCATCCACGGTGTCTTTACCGACCAAAGCCCGCGAAAGCTTACCGAAGATGCTATCCTTGGACTTTTCCAGCCCCTTATCGAGTGTTTCTTTTTTCTCTTTGGAAAAAAAACCAAATATGCCCATGCCTGGGGTGGTTACCCACCGTTAAAATGTTGAGGGTGATTTATTCAAAACGCTACTTTTGCTGAGCCAATTCTTTGTTTTTCCAGCGTAGCATAGTCCTGCGCCGGTTGCCCAAATTTAAAACAAAAAAAGTCCCAATGAGGGACTTTCTATGCATTCAATTACAAAATCAGCTTTTGTGGGCTGTTATAGCTTAGCGTTTCAGTACGTCCTGAACGGTGTCGGAAGGCACCATTTCCTCCTTAAAGGTATACGCACCGGTTTTGGGTGACTTCACCGCTTTGATTACCTTAGCGAAGGTTCTGCCTCCTTCTTTCTTCAGGGTTGCAACTACTTTCTTGGCCATGTCTTTATATAGTTATGGATTGTGGGCGACGCGGCCAGGCTTGTTTAATTCAAAGTACCTTATCCGCTACTACCCCCAACGGGTTGTAGATTATTTAATCTCCTTATGAACCGTATAACGACGCAGGTACGAATTAAATTTCTTTAGCTCGATACGCGTGGGGGTATTTTTACGATTCTTGGTCGTGACGTAGCGTGACATACCCGGTACACCCGATCCTTTTTGTTCGGTACATTCCAATATAACCTGAACTCTGTTGCCTTTCTTAGCCATTGCTTTGCTTCTTTTTTACAAATAGGATTGCAAAAGTAAGGCTTATCCCTAAATTAGCAAAAACATTTCCCAAAAAAACCAATTTATTTCTCTTCCAGGCAATTATCGGGATTTTGGGGGTACTATTTTCTTGTGTTGGTGGCATTTTTAACCCATGATGCAGGAAAAAGTGCGAGGTTTGTACGTAGTTTGCAACAGCCCCCAGTTGGCACAATCAGTGAGGTACCTTACATCAGGCATGATTCTTTGGAACTCAATAATAAAATAATCTTACCCCCAAATTAATACTTATATGGTGCTCAAAAGACTAACCTTTGTTGCTTCTCTGGCCCTTGCAGGATGTATTGGCATGAGTTGTTCTTCTAAAGAAGATAAGGACAAGTACGATAAATACTATGGAAGTGGCCGCGCTGAGCGCGAGGAAACTGCCGGTGCGGGGAGCTTCACCCCTCGTCAGGACAATAACGAAACTCTGGTAGGAAACAATGCCAAAATAAACCCGGATACGATCAATTCGCTTTCCGTAACCGAAAATGCCGATTCTGAGCAGGGTACCAGCACGGCCCTGACCGAAGGAAAACCCGAAACGGCCGGCAAAACGATAGCCGAAGTATCTGAGAAGGCAGAAGCACCCGCCAAAAAAGCCGATGAAGCTCCTAAGCAAAAGCCTGTTCCGGCTGACATCGCCGCGCTGCTCAATAAAAATACCTGTTCGGCGTGTCACAATCCGTACCAGCGGCTGGTAGGCCCGGCTTACTCGGAGGTGGCTAAAAAGAAATATTCTGTTGACGAAATCGTAGCGCTGGTATATAAGCCGAATCCTGAGAACTGGCCGGGCTACCCTCCCATGATGGCTATGTCTCAGGTACCTAAGGAGGAAGTCGTAAAATTGGCCAAGTGGATCAACTCCTTGTAAAATAACTGGATAGTTGTCCTAAAAAAGCGAAGGCTGTTCCCACACTAGGGTACAGCCTTCGCTTTTTTAAAGAACGCCCGATAGACGGGGTAAATCGAATCAGATTTTTTGCGGAACTACCTTGGCTTCGCGCAAGGCAAAGTACACTACCACCCCAAAGCAGAATAGAGGCAGGATGAAGGCGGTATTGATGCTCTGAGTAGCGTCGGAGATTTGCCCTTGTATGCCTGTCAGTACTGCGCCACCCAGAATAGCCATAATGAGGCCTGAGCCACCGATCTTAGTATCCTGCCCAAGACCGCGCAAGCCTAAACCATAAATGGTAGGAAACATCAGCGACATGCAGCCCGAAATTCCCACCAGGGCATATACACCCAAATTCCCACCGGAAGCCATGACAATACCCGTCAGACCCATTGCCAATGCAGCAAGGCTAGCCAAAAGTCGGTGTGGAGCGATGAATCGCATGAGGTAGGTACAGACAAACCGCGACAGCAAAAATAAAACCAACGCCATCAGGTAGTAGTTAGAAGCCTGTTCTTCGTTGATATTCAGTTCCTTCATCACATACCGGATCGTGAATGACCAGGTACCGATCTGCGCACCGATATAAAAGAACATAGCCACCACCGACCATACATAGGACCGCTTTTTGATCAAACGCCCCCAGGCCTCACCAAAGTTGAGCGAGCTGTTTTCGTCGGAGGCGGCAGGCATTTTGTTGAAAAATATCAGTAACCATATCAATACAAGAAATAGAGCTACCCCTACATAAGGGCCCATCACGCCCGTCAACTCTTCGGACTGAATAGCTTGCAGTTGCTCAGGGGACATAGAGGCACGTTCCGTTTCGCCTGCTACATTGAGTTTGGAGAGAATGAAGAGTTTGCTCAATAGAACCCCTATAATGGAGCCAATCGGATTGAACGATTGCGCCAGATTGAGCCGTTGGGTTCCGGTTTCTTCGGGACCCATCGCGATGATGTAGGGATTGGCCGATGTTTCGAGCAGGGATAGGCCTCCTGCCAGAATAAACAGTGCGGCCAGGAAGTGCCCGTACACCATGGTCTTGCTGGCAGGATAGAAAAGCAGAGAGCCTGCGATGAAAAGCCCCAGCCCAATGAGGATACCGGTTTTGTAGGTGTATTTTTTGATGAGGATAGCCGCCGGAATAGCCAAACAAAAGTACGCCCCATAAAAAGCGTACTGAACGAAGGTGGTCTGGAAGTCGGACATACTCATGATCCGCTTGAACGCTGAGAGCAGCGTATCGGTCATATTGTTGGCCAGGCCCCACATCAGGAACAGGCTGGTGATCAGAACAAAAGGCAGAATTGGGGTTTTTTTCAACATACAGGAAAAAGGGAGGAAAGGATAAAAGGTAAGAAAGAACTTTTTCTTCAACCTTTACTCCCTTTTTCCAGCCTCCTTTCCTGCTTTAAAACCTATCTTTGTTCTTATGAACAAGGCCATTCAATACGACTACCGCCCAGAACATCTGACTAATTCAGAGCCTAACAAATACCAGATAGGTGATTTGCGCAAGGAAGAGATGATTCTGAACATGGGGCCCCAACACCCGTCCACGCATGGGGTACTCAGGCTGGAAATCATTACCGACGGCGAGGTGGTGATGGATGTTGTGCCGCACCTGGGGTACCTGCATCGCTGCTTTGAGAAACATGCGGAATCGTTGCCTTTCAATCAGATTATCCCCTACGTGGATCGGATGGATTACATAGCGGCGATGAACTCGGAGCACGTGTACGTAATGGGCGTGGAACGAATGCTGGGCATTGAAAAGGATATCCCTAAGCGGGTCGAGTACATCAGGGTACTGGTCGCAGAACTAAATCGCCTGGCCTCGCACTTTGTGGCCATTGGCACCTACGCCATGGATATTGGAGCGTACACGCCTTTTCTGTGGCTCATGCGCGACCGCGAACAGATCCTGCGCCTGCTGGAATGGGTGTGCGGCGCGCGAATGCTGTACAACTACATCTGGATCGGGGGTTTGTTTTATGACCTACCCGTAGATTTTGAGCAGCGCTGCGCAGAATTCATTAGCTACCTCAAACCCAAGCTGATCGAGTTGCAGCAACTCGTAATAGAGAATAAAATCTTTATTCAGAGGACGGCTAAGGTAGGTGTGTTACCACTGCCAACGGCCATCAATTACGGCTGCACGGGTCCGGTACTGCGTGGCTCGGGCTTACGCTACGATCTGCGGCGCGTGGATGGGTACTCGGTTTATCCCGACCTGGATTTTGACATACCTATCGGCAAGGGAGAAATGGGTACCCTCGGCGACTGCTGGGACCGGAATTGGGTACGCGTGGCGGAGTGCTGGGAGTCGGTGAAAATTATCGAACAATGCCTGGAACGATTGACGACCGACTACGCCCGCACCCGCGATTTTGACCCGCAGGCGATGGTGCCCAAGAAAATCCGCCCCAAAGCGATGGATTTCTACGCCCGAGCCGAATCGTCGAAGGGTGAACTGGGCTTCTTTTTTCGGACTGACGGCCGCTCCGATGTACCCGTGCGCTGCAAAGCGCGGGCCTGTTCCTTTCACAATCTGTCGGTCATCAGTGAGGTTTCGCGCGGGGGCCTGCTCGCCGATTTGGTGGCTGTGATCGGTTCGCTGGATTTGGTGATGGGGGAGGTAGATCGGTAGTTTTATTTTGCTAGATATTTCCTTCAAATAAAAAAAGCCACTTCTGAGGACAGAAGCGGCTTTCGTTACTATTGGGTGTCAGATTGTTACTTTAAAATCACACGGTTTCGGTCACCTCCACCAACTCGTGCTGCACGAGGTATTCCGCGATCTGCACGGCGTTGGTGGCGGCACCTTTGCGCAGGTTGTCCGCTACAATCCACAGATTTAGCGTTCTTGGCTGGCTTTCGTCGCGGCGTATGCGGCCCACAAAGGTATCATCCTTACCGTGCGCCGTCAGCGGCATGGGGTAGACGAAATTCTTGGGATCGTCCTGTACCACTACGCCGTCGGCGGCTTCCAGAATGACCCGTACTTCGGCCAGATCAAACTCGTTCTCAAACTCGATATTGACCGCTTCCGAATGCCCGCCGATGGTAGGAATCCGCACCGTGGTGGCAGTCACGGCGATGCTGTCATCGCCCATAATTTTCTTCGTTTCGTTGGTCATTTTCATCTCTTCCTTGGTGTAGCCATTGTCAAGGAAGGAATCGATGTGCGGCAACACATTCAGGTCGATCGGGTGGGGGTACACTTTCTTAATCGAATGATCGCCTTTGCGCTCGGCATAGAGTTGATCCACGGCCTCTTTACCCGTACCTGTCACTGACTGATAGGTCGAAACTACCACGCGCTTAATTTTATATTTCTGGTGTAGGGGATTCAGCACCAGTACCATCTGAATGGTAGAACAGTTGGGGTTGGCAATAATCTTATCCTCGGGCGTCAAGGTGTTCGCGTTGATTTCAGGTACCACCAGTTTCTTGGTAGGATCCATGCGCCAGGCCGATGAATTGTCGACCACGGTAATGCCCGCTTCGGCAAACTTCGGTGCCAGTTCGAGGGAGGTACCCCCGCCCGCCGAGAAGATCGCAATGGCAGGTTTGGCTTTGATGGCATCCTCAAAGCTTACCACTTTCACCTGTTTACCCTGGAACGTGATTTCCTTACCCACGGAACGTTCAGAAGCAACGGGCAGCAATTCCGTTACGGGGAAGTTGCGCTCGGCCAGTACTTTGAGGATTTCGCTGCCTACCAAGCCGGTAGCACCTACGACTGCGATTTTCATTTGTTAGAATTGATTAAAATAAAACATGAACCAGAACCTGATAATTTTGGCGCAAAAATACGAAGAATATCTACATGGTAGGGTAGGGTACCCTAAAATCTGGAATTCCAGCTATATACAGCAGTGGGCGTCACACACAAGTCGAGCGAAATGTCCCATTCGTTTACATCGCTGATGGCGTCGATGGGTTCAAAAAAAGAAACTCCAATTTTTAAAGCATCGGGTCGGCATTCGGCCAGAAAGCAATCATAGTACCCTCCGCCGTAACCCGCCCGATTGCCCTGACGATCATAAGCCAGTAAGGGTACCAGCACCACGTCGATTCGCTGTATGTCCAAAAGTTGGGAATAAATAGGATCGGGCTCATCGATGCCCCAGTGATTAGGGATAAACATGGTCGCATCGTCCCAAACGAAATGCTGCATGTTCCTGGTGCCGGGAATGATGCGGGGCGCGGCCCAACGTAGCCAGGGCAGTTCCGCTTGCAGAATCCGGCGGATGGATTGGGTATCGACCTCTTTTCGGGAGCCATCAGCGACGAAGCAATGAATTATTTCAATAGGCTTTCCTGTCAGGATCACCCCCAGCTGCGCGGCAATGCCCTCGCTGTCAGCCGGATTGCTCGTCGTTCTTTTTTGGAGAAAATAGTCGCGAGATTCTTGTTTCGTCATCATTTAACCGCAGAGGGCGCAAAGTTTTACGCAAAGAGCGCTGAGTTTCTTTGCGGTTAAATTGGAAGCATCACTCTTCCAGAATATTAAACTTGAAATCCAGCGGGTCGAAATTTTCGAAAAGTACCTCGATGAAGTTGCGGTTATTGAGGAAAAAATTCAGAAAATTATCATAACGTTCCTGCGGGGTACCTTTAGGAAAGAAGGTTTCCAGCACATTTTCCAGCTGCCCTAGCTGTATGTCGTGCTTGCGTGCTTCGGCTTTACGGATACGTTTTTCCAGGCTTTCCAGGGAATTAAACAACCGTGCCCGCTCGGCGAGCACGGCCTTTTCCATCGTGGGATCCACATCGAAGGCCTTGTTCACTACCTTAGAAAGTACCTCGGCAAACGCATATTTCTCCAAATCGAGCGAAAGCGTATGTTCTGAAAGCCGCTCCACCAGATCGCGCTTCAACTGATGTTTTTCCTTAAAAATTGCTTCATAGGTAAGCCCCAGTTTCTCGACCCGGTGACGGCTTGCGGCATTGACGTACAGCGCGAAATTGCGCGGAATGAGCATCGGGAAAGGTACCTTATACTGGTCGAATACGCCCTTTAATTGCATCCAGTAAGGTACCTCCGACGGCCCACCGATGTAGGCCAGATTGGGCAGAATCATTTCTTCGTAAAGGGGTCTCAGTACCACGTTGGGACTGAAACGCTCGGGATGGTCAGTGGCTTCCTGCCGGATTTCGTCTTCGGTAAACTGATCATTGGTGTTGACTACCTTGAAGGTACCCTCTTCCCGCACAATGCGTTCGCGCAGGTTGTCCTTGAGATAAAACAAGTTGATTTCCCGCGCGCTGACGGGGGTGTGGTACCCTAGTTTTTCCAGCCGTTCGGTTGTGGTAGCCACCAGACCGCTGGAAGTTTGATTGAATAATTCATCTTCAATAACCGGCAAAAAGTGCCTTTTCAAAGCCGCATCATCCGCATCCAGCGTAATCAGCCCCTGGGTGCCAAACAGCTCGTGCATATAATAGCGGACGGCCTCGGCCAGGGTTTCATGTTCAAGGTAGGCTTTTCGGAAAATGGGCGTTCCCTCGGGTAGTTGATTTACTATCGATTCAAGTTCTTTCGGATCGAGCCGACCTACGGCTCCGCTATGCTGTCCCGGCCACGTGTATTTCTGGCCAAACAGATTGAATGAGGCAATTTCTTCAAAATCATGATCCTCACTCGCCATCCAGTACACTGGTACAAAGTCGTAGTCAGGGTAGGTCTCTTTCAACGCGCGCGCCAGATTGATCGTCGTCACAATTTTGTAAATGACGTAGAGTGGTCCGGTAAAGATATTGAGTTGATGGCCCGTGGTGACGGTGAAGGTATTCTCGCTCAGAAGCAGGGAAAAGTCGGGCGCATAAGGGATGTCAGCATACTGTCGGGTGAGCACCTCCACCAGTGTTTTCCGCTTGGCCGGGTCAAAATCGGCTCGTCGGTTTATTGATTCCTTTGCTCTATCCAAGCTAGGAAATACGCTGTAAAAACTGTTCAGTTCGGGTTTTTGATCGAGATAATCGAGCAAGAGCGCTGGGAATTGGCCGGTGGTACGTAGCGCAACAGAATGAAGTTTCATTTATTTAGTGGAGAGTTGACAGGTGATAGTGGACAGTTGCTTTGACTGAAGACCAAGATGTTTATTTTCATAGTACGTAACCCGAAATTATCCACGATCTTACCGGTTTGATTTTTAAATTGAGCCACTTCTGCAATAGGCTGCAAAATAGTTGATTTTAGAACTACTTACCCTGTTGTAAAGTTTCTCACTGCCCAAAATGAGTCATTGTTCAGGACATCTTCTACAAAAAAGCCGACTCTGAATCAGAATCGGCTTTCTCAACGTAGTAGTCGTATTGGTTCTTAGTTGCGCGGGCCAGTGCCCGAACAGTCTTAACTTCCCAATAATACGGGAAATGTATCTTTAGAAAATATACTTGTTCTCGGCCAGCATGGCATCGGCGATGCGGCGGCGGGCGTCTTTCAGGTTCATCGGGTCGATTTTGGTGAAGCGCTTTAAGCCCATCAGCATTACGCGCAACTCGTCACCCTCGGCGAAGGACGTAATCGCCGACCGGCCCGCTGAATTGATCTTGTCTACGGCCTCATGTAGATTCACCAGAGCCATGTCTTTGGGTAATACTACCGCTGCCTCGCCGTTCAGGCCGATGAGTTTCTCGACGCGGAGCAGAGCAGACTCGGCCGCGTAAATCTCAATGATCATGTCGGCTACATCCATCAGGATTTCCTGCTCGTGTGAGAGCTTCATCATGAATTTTTGCACGGCCGCTCCGGCAATCATCAGGGCCGATTTTTTTAAGTTTTGTAGTACTTTTTTCTCCTTTGCAAAAAGTACCTCGTCGTCCTGTGCTCCGAAATCCGGAATGGACATAATTTCTTTGGCTACCGCAGCAGCTGGTCCCATCAAATCCAGCTCGCCCTTCATGGCTCGTTTGAGGAGCATGTCTACGATGAGCAGACGGTTGATTTCGTTGGTACCTTCAAAAATGCGGTTGATGCGCGAGTCGCGGTAGGCGCGTTCCATCGGGGCGTCGGCCGAGTAGCCCATGCCGCCGTAAATCTGCAGGCCTTCATCCACTACGTAGTCCAAGACTTCGGAGCCGTGTACCTTAGTAATGGCGCATTCGATGGCGAATTGCTCTACACCCTTCAATTTGGCCTCAGCGTCGTCCATGCCGCCTTCTTTCAAGGCGTCGATGGCGTCGTCTATGTTCTGGCCAGCGCGGTAGCAGGCTGTTTCCGAAACGTAGA
>JBBRDE010000064.1:0-21607 GCA_038204185.1 Cytophagales bacterium | reverse complement strand
ACTCTCGAAACTTTCTTCACCGTAGTGAAAGATTCCCTCGCCGATGGCGAAAATCTTTATGTGAGAGGATTTGGCAGCTTCATTAACAAGAAGCGGGCCCGCAAAGTTGCCCGGAACATTTCCAAGGGTGAATCTATGATTATTGACGAACATTTCGTTCCCAGCTTCAAACCCGCCAAAGTGTTTGTAGAGCAGGTGAAAACCAGTGACAGCCTGAAATCAGTGGTTGAGAAGTAAGCTTTATCACAGGGTAGCAAATCTGATAATCAAATGAAAAAGAAACTCGTACTGGTATCCATTCTGGCCATCGCTCTGGTGGGTACTTTGTACAGTTTGCCCAAAACCGTGGTTAATACCAAGGATCAGGGGGTGGTCAGCGAGCAAAATACGGGGCAGGCATCGGATGAGGAAGAACAGGCACCAACCCCGGCCGACAGTCATTCCAACGAAACCCTAACTCCTGAACAACAGGAGGCGATTGACCCACTGCGTAGTGCCTACCAAGGAGCCGCTGCCAGTGGAAAGGCGGAGGCCGCTATCAAACTATCTGATACTTTTGGAAAATATCAGAAGTTTGACAGTGCCGCTTACTACGCAGGGCAGGCGGTGCGATTAAGCCCCACGACCGAGAACTACCTCAGAGCCGGGGACCGGTATTACGAAGCGTACGGATTTACTACCGACGAAGCGAAAGCCAGTAAACTGGGCGAGCAGACGCGGTCGTATTATCAGAAAGCACTGGATCAGAATCCGGAATTGCTTTCGGCTAAGGCCAACATGGCTATGACGTATGTCAACACGCCTTCGCCAATGCAGGGAATCATGATGCTGCGCGAGGTGCTGGATACAGATCCAACGAACGAACTGGCCCTGTTCAACCTCGGGATTCTTTCGATGCGTTCCAATCAGTACTCGAAAGCGGTGGAACGTTTCCAGCAGATTCTTCAAGGCCATCCCGCCAACACCAAAGCGCAGTTTTATCTGGGCGTTTGCCTGGTGGAGTTGGGACGCACCGAAGAGGCCACCAAAGTGCTGGCCGACGTAAAACAAAGAGAAAAAGATCCTGTCATTCAGGACGCTATAAAGGAACTGGAGAAAAGGATAAACAATTAATTCTGAATGACAGAATGAGTGAAACCAAAATTCACTTATGCTGTCATTCGCTCATTCTATCATCTTAACATTATAAATTATGCCTTGCGGAAAGAAAAGAAAACGCCATAAGATTGCCACTCATAAAAGAAAGAAGCGTCTGCGCAAAAACAGACATAAGAAGAAATAAGTAAAAGGTTGGACCGGATGAGGATATCTCTCCGGTCTAACCTTTCTATTTTCTTTCCCTATTCTTTTTACTTCTAGCGTTGTATGGCCGGGGCCTCCCGGCTTTCGTATAGAGGTTGAGTTTCAATCCGTAAAGACCATGTATTTGGTTAGACATTGAGTAACGAATTAGTAATCAATTCTACTCAAAAGGGAGAACGTATAGCCCTTTTGCAGGATAAGCGCCTTCTTGAATATCACGTAGAGGAGCCGGACCATAATTTTACCGTTGGGGACATTTACCTGGGTACGGTAAAGAAGCTGGTATCCGGCCTCAATGCCGCCTTTGTCGATGTCGGTTACGAGAAGGATGCCTTTTTACACTACCTGGATTTAGGTCCAAACATCAATTCGCTGAACAAATTCACGAAGGATGTCATTGCCAAGCGGGCCAATGCCGGCAAGATCAGTAGCTTCAAGATGGAACCCGAGATCGAAAAACAGGGGAAAATCGACAAAGTACTCGATCGTAATCAGCCCATTCTGGTGCAAATTGTCAAGGAACCTATCTCCACCAAAGGGCCTCGCCTTTCATGCGATATTTCTATTGCAGGGCGCTACATTGTTCTGGTCCCCTTTTCCAATTCTGTCAATCTATCCAAAAAGATCACCGACCGTCAGGAACGCAATCGGCTGCAACGCCTGATGTCGTCCATTAAGCCCAATAACTTTGGCATTATCGTCCGGACGGTAGCGCAGGGACACGACGTGGAAGAACTGGACAAGGATTTGCAGACCTGCGTGGAAAAGTGGGAAAATGGCATCAAGGCCCTGCGCGACGCCAAGCCGCGCGACCGCGTGATCGGGGAAATGAATCGTGCTTCGTCCATAATCCGCGACATGCTCAACGAGTCGTTCGATAGCATTACCGTAGACTCGAAGGATGTATATGAGGACATCAAAAATTACATCCGTATTATTGCGCCCGACAAGGAAAACATCCTGCGGCTGCACAATGGTAAGAACAAGGTATTTGAGCAGTTTGGTCTGGAAAAACAAATCAAATCGCTCTTTGGTCGTTCGGTAAGCCTGCCGGGCGGAGGGTACCTCATCATCGAGCACACAGAGGCCCTGCACGTCATCGACGTCAACAGCGGTAACAAGTCCAACAGTCAGGAAGATCAGGAAGCAACGGCGCTCAGCGTGAATGCGGAAGCCGCTAAGGAAATCGCCCGGCAGTTGCGCCTTCGCGATATGGGGGGGATCATCGTGGTGGACTTCATTGACATGAAGAAAGCCGAGAACAAGAAGAAGATCTACGAGGTGATGCGGGAGGAAATGAAACCCGAACGTTCCAAGTATACCGTACTTCCACTCTCTAAGTTTGGCCTGATGCAAATCACCCGGCAGCGCGTGCGGCCCGAGATGAACATCGTGACCCGCGAAACCTGCCCTACCTGCGGTGGAACGGGAACTATTCAGGCAAGTATCCTAGTAACCGATACCATTCTGGGTAACCTTGACTACATCCTGACTAAGCAAAACGAAAGTAATATCAGCATTTCGCTGCACCCGTTTCTGTACGCCTATTTTACCAAGGGCTTCATTTCACAGCAAGTGAAATGGATGTTTCATTACAAAACCTGGGTGAATCTGATCAAGGATTCCTCGCTGGGTGTGGTGGAGTTTACTTTCCACAATAAGGACGGCGAAGTGATTGAGGTAAATTCTAACTGATGAGCCATGGGCTGCTAGCTAATGGCTATCCGCTTCCTTATGGTCCCAATTTTAAGCAATTATCTTTCTAAAATACTTTGTAGCTTCCCTCAAGACCTTCTGGTCCATTGGGGGAAGCTCTTTTTTTTCGGTACCGAATTCCAGCAATCGCTCCGTAGGCATGTTTCCTACCAGATCGTCTTGTGCCATCGGGCAACCTCCGTAGCCCAGCAGGGCACCGTCGAAGCGGCGGCAACCGGCAGCATAGGCAGCTTCGATTTTCTCGCGCCAGCCAAGGGCAGTAGTGTGGAAATGTGAGCCAAACTCTAACTCAGGTCGGGAAGATATAAGTTCAGCAAACAAAGAGCGAATATCTGCTGGGTGGGCTACCCCGATCGTATCCGACAAGGAGAAAATCCTGATGTCCATTCCGGCCAACTGGTCTACCCACTGCCGCGCCAATTCGGGACTCCACGGGTCGTCATAGGGATTGCCAAAGCCCATCGAAATGTATAGGACGAGCTGCTTATCGTGTTTTATACACAAATCCTGGATCGCCTTCACCCGCTTCACTGACTCTGAAATTTTGGCATTGGTGTTGCGTATCTGAAAGGTTTCGGAAATGGAAAAGGGATATCCGAGGTAGGTAATCTTTTCAAATTCGCAGGCTTGGGCCGCGCCGCGTTCGTTGGCCACAATCGCCAGGAGTTTGGTGTGCGTAGCTGATAGATTCAACCCCTCCAGTACCGTTGCCGTATCGCTCACCTGTGGCATGGCCTTGGGCGATACGAAACTTCCGAAGTCCAGCGTGTCGAAACCTACCTGCAGCAAGAGATTGATGTACTGGATTTTCTGCTCGGTCGGAATAAAAGGATGATGACCCTGCCAGGCATCGCGCGGACATTCGATAAGCTTCAGCATAGTGCTTAGATTTTGGCGTAACGCCTCGTCGCGCTACAAACGCTAAGTACGGGGGTTCGCGTTGCAAACGCAAACCAGTGTAGCAAACGCAAACCAACAAAGCGGAATGGGTGGTTGATCCTATTTTGTACATTGTAAATGTATGCTTCCTAAGGTACCTTGTTCAAAAATCGCTACTTTCCCCGATGAAACCCAAAATACGCTATTGGAACCACGTCCTGTAAGTTTATCCCGAACTACCCTCACGGAGTTGATGATTCCGGCCTACGCCAACTTTGGTGGAAAAATCCACGGTGGTATCCTGCTGTCGCTCATGGACAAGGTGGCCTACGCCTGCGCTTCCCGCCACGCGGGTGCCTACTGCGTTACGGTATCGGTGGATGGCGTCAATTTTCTCCAGCCCGTCGAAGTGGGTGATCTGGTGTCGCTGCATGCGTCGGTCAACTTTGTGGGACGTACCTCGCTGGACGTGGGAATCCGTGTCGTGGCTGAGAACGTTCGGACAGGAGAACAGAAGCGCACCAATACATCCTATTTTACGATGGTGGCCAAGGATGAGTCGAATAAACCCACCCAGGTACCCCCCCTGCTTTTGGAGAATCCCGAAGATGCCCGCAGGTTTCTGGAGTCTATCACAAGGCGCGAACTGAGAGAAAATTACCGTCATGCCTTCGATAACGAAAAAAATAGAATAGCGCTGGCCGATGAATTGATTAAGTTACAAAATTATCGATGTGTGGTAGGCTGGTAACTTTCCGTAAGTTTGAAAGCCCCAGGATGGGTAAAAAAATACTCACATTTCTGGAAAATAGAATACAAAGAAATTGGCACGTTTTTCAATAGATTAATTTCAAATCTTCTTACTTGTTCAATTTTTTTCTAACCTCTCAAAATTCTTGCTTACTATGAAAAAATTAAGTACAATTTACCTGCTTGGCGCTTTAGTAACGCTTGCGAGCTGCGCCCGTGAGTATCCGGTTTTCAATCAAATGCCCAAGAATGCCTACATGGGACATCCTGATCGGTCTGAAGTAAACGTAAAAGCACAAGCTCCGGCAGAAGTAGCCGCGGTTATGCCTGTTAGCCAAACCACTACTGAATCGGACCAGGTTACGTCACTATCGGAAATGGTTTCAGAAGGACGGGTATCCGAGATGTTAGCAGAAAACACACCCAAGCAGCTCGATGAGCGGCTTGAAAGTGCTCTGGCTACTACCCAGGGGCAAAAACTGATGGCTAAACCAGCGGTAGCTGCCCAAATTAACAAGGTGAGGGCTATGATGGTCAATGATGAATTTCAAAATCAGAAATTGAATGTTTCTGACGTCAAGTCGCCGCTGGTGAGCAAGATGGTAGACAAGCAGATCAAGAAAAGCATGGAACCTGCTGCTGCTAAGGCACTTGACAGCAAAATAACAATTGGATTAATTCTTATTTTGGTCGGTATAGTGGTGGGGCTGATCCCGGGTATTGGCTGGACGCTAGGAGGCATCGTATCCGCGATCGGAGTTGTCTTTATCGTTCTGGGATTAATCGGGAGCGTATAGCGTAACACGGTATTTAAAGATTTAAAAATTAGGCGTCCATCCGAAACAATTTGTTCGGATGGACGCTTTTTTTATAAAAAAGCTCCTTCATGCTGAATCTGATCTTACTTTTCATAGTGAATTTCGGGACTATGCAAGCTCCTCATGCTACCTTATCGGTGGAGGTTACCAATGTGCGTTCGACCGGCGGTACCCTGCGGGTGGCGCTCTACAAGCCCGGTGGAAAGTTTGGTAAAACTCAACCCGATTTTTATAAGAATATTCCCGTGAGTCAAACCGGAAGTTTTAAATTCGACTTCGACGTAGTGCCGGGCAAGTACGCCATTGCCGTGTATCATGATCAAAACAATAATAACAAACTGGACAAAAACATGGTAGGGTACCCAAAAGAGCCCTTCGGATTTAGTAATAACTATCGACCCGTCATCTCGGGGCCCGACTTCCAGGACTGCGCCTTTGAACTTACAGAAAAAGGCAAGTTGATTTCTATCAAGCTGATTGATTAGAAGTCGAATACCTTTTTTTTAAAATTCTTTGGTAAAGTATGTAGCTTTGACTGTCACGCCTGGTTTCTACCCAATAGAATTTTTCAAAATGAATAGATTGCTACTTATTTCCTACTTCCTTTTTTCGTCCCTTTTTTCACTTTTTGGCCAATCCTTCACAAAAAAGGAAATCAACAATTGGCAAAAGCAAGCTCAAGACGTTACGATTATCCGCGACAATTGGGGTATACCCCACATCTACGGCAAAACCGACGCGGATGCTACCTTCGGGCTACTTTACGCTCAATGCGAAGACGACTTCAAGCGTGTAGAAATGAACTACATCGAAAAACTGGGCCGCCTGGCCGAGTTACAGGGTGAGTCGGCACTGTACGATGATTTATTGATAAAGCTTTTGATAACCCCCGCCGACGCGAAAGCGGACTATAAAAAGGCTCCCATCTGGTTAAAAAAACTCCTCAATGCCTACGCCGATGGGATCAACTACTACCTCTATACCCATCCTGAAACGAAACCTGCCTTGCTCGCCCGCTTTGAGCCCTGGTACCCTTTGCTCTGGACTGACGGCAGCATCGGCGCCATCAGTACGGCGGACGTAACGACCAGCGATCTCAAATATTTTTACGGCGGAGAGGTACCTTCAGTGGGATATATACCTCAAGACAAAATAGTGGAAGAAGAAGTTTTGACGGGTTCTAACGGCTTTGCTTTTGGGCCGTCGATTACCGAGTCGGGAAAGAGTATTCTCTACATCAATCCGCACGTCACGTTCTACTTTCGTCCCGAAGTACATATGGTGAGCGAGGAAGGGCTCAATGCGTACGGGGCTGTAACCTGGGGACAATTCTTTATTTATCAGGGTTTCAACGATCACCTAGGCTGGATGCATACCTCGTCACGTACCGATGTAGCCGATACCTATCTGGAAAAAGTGACTAAAAAAGGCGCAGGCTGGACCTATGAATTTGAGGGGAAACAACGGCCCGTTCGGCAGGAGGAAATGAGCATACAATTCAAGAACGGCAATCGGCTCGAAACAAAAACTATCCAGGCTTTCTATACACACCATGGCCCAATCATGGCCCAGCGAGATGGCCAATGGACGAGCATGAAAGCCAACAACCGGTCTCTGAACATGCTGATCCAGAGTTGGCAGCGTACCAAAGCCACCAGCTTTGCGGAATACAAAAAGGTGATGGATTTGCTGGAAAATACGTCAAATAATACTGTATATGCCGACGCAGAAGGCAATATTGCTTATTGGCATGGCAACTTTATTCCCAGGCGCGACCCAAAATACGATTGGTCGAAACCCGTAGACGGCAGTACCGCCGCTACCGAATGGAAAGGACTGCATCCGGTACGTGAGTCGGTGCACGTGTACAATCCGGCGAACGGCTGGTTGCAAAACTGCAACTCTACGCCCTTTACCGTAGCCGGAGACAACAGTCCCAAGCCCAAAGATTATCCGACCTACATGGCACCAGATGGGGAAAATTTCCGGGGTATTAATGCAGTACGCGTACTGGAAATGCCGAAAAAGTATGATTTGGATAAAGTGATTGCCGCCGGTTATAACACCTACCTAACTTCTTTTGAAATTCTGATTCCCGCGCTGGTGAAGGCTTTTGAAAAGGACGTAGCCTACACCGATGACCGGTACCCCTACTGGATCGGGCCAGTATCGGTGCTGAAAAACTGGGACTACCACAGCGGCGAGAAGTCGATTGCGACGACGCTGGCCGTGGAGTGGGCACAGAAGATCACGACGGAGATGTATCGTGTGGAAGTGGATGGCAATCCCAATGCCGACCAGGTGGACAAAGCCCGGCAGTTTGCGGCTACGGCTACCGCCGACCAACTCCTTAAACCTTTTGGCGAAACACTGACTGAGCTGGAACAAAAATGGGGCAAGTGGCAGGTAGCCTGGGGCGAAATCAACCGTTTCCAGCGCGCTTCCAGCAACATCAACCAGCAGTTTCGGGATGATTTGCCGAGCTTGCCCGTAGGTTTTACTTCATCGGCCTGGGGTATGTTGCCTTCCTACACGTCGCGCATTTATCCAGGTACCCAAAAACGCTACGGGTTCAATGGGAATAGCTTCATCTGCGCCGTAGAGTTTGGGGATAAAATCAAAGCCAAATCGCTGTTGACAGGTGGCGAAAGCGGTGATCCAACCTCCCGGCATTTCTTTGATCAGGGCGAAATGTACACGAAGGGCAAATTCAAGGATGTACTTTTCTACAAAGAGGACGTACAGCAGCACGCCGAGCGGACCTACCATCCGGGCGAGGGGAAGTAAGTTGTGTCCGTTATTCTTCGTGAGGCAAAAAGAAAAGCTACTTCTCACGGAAGCAGCTTTTCTTGTTAGCAAAAAAACCTGACAAGAAAGAACCTAGGTACGTCTAAATCCCATCACGACGGCTCCGGCAATCAATGCTACTAACAAGATGGAACTGATCAGGTCGACGAGGTGGCCCGTGCTGACCGAAACAGGATCGAACCGGAACGTGATGGTGTGCTGACCCGCCGGGACGCGCAGCGCGCGAAGTACGTAGTCGGCCCGGAACAGGGAAGCTTCTTTACCGTCGATGGTTACCTTCCAGTCGTCCCGAACGTTGTAATATATCTCCGAAAAAACAGCCAGTTGCTCGCTTTTTGCAGTACTCGTATACGTGAGTTCATTAGGTTTGTAGCTAGTCAACCGAATCGAATTGGCACTATCGGGCTGAATGCTCAGTCCTTTCAAATCATCCGCAAACCGCCGATCTACCACAGCTTCCCGTGCTGGCTGTAAGGAATCGAGGGCTTTCATTTCGGCGTCGGCATTGGGGACAATTTTATAACGATCCACAAACCAGGCGTGTCCTAAAGCATCGGGGTTCTGCTGTACGGCCGGGTTGCCCTGCTGATCGCGGGTAAGAATGTACTTGGTATTCAACATGTTCAGAATACCCGGATTAGGATTCGGTTTGGCGATCTGATTTTCAATCAATTCCTGATAGCGGCGCATTTTGGCACCGTGGTACCCTCCGATGGATTTATGAAAGTAAGAGGCCTCGGCGTTATTGAACGTATTACGCAATACGTCCAGCACCCGGTAGTCAGGATCGGGGTCTCGCAGGATTTGCTCATCGGCGAGACTAGGCGACAATTGGGCCTGTGCGGCAGATTTGCTGACAAAGTCATCGTTATTTAGGTACCTTTTACTCACCCCAAACATATCACCGATCACCAGGATCAGCAGGACGGGATACAGCAAGCCGCCCCTGATTTTTTCTTTCATCCATAGCCACAGTAAACCGGCGGCCAGCAAAATCAGGAAGGCTGAGCGCAGCGCGTCGGATCGCATCATGCTGGTGCGATCTTTGACGATGGAGCTCATAATTTGCTGGGCAAAGGCAGGGTCTTGACTGCTCTGCGTTAGGCTCTCGACAAATTGTGGATCGGATGCGGCCCGGAAGCTGAAAAACAGGGTAGGTGCGAGGGCCAGGATTACGCACAACCCCGCCGTGAGACCCAGGCTAATAAAAAATGGGCGGGAAATTTCGGTAAAGGGATATTTGCGCTGCGTCAGGTCGCGGAGCGTAACCACTGCTAGCACTACCATAAGCAATTGCGCCAGTGAAAGTACCATCGTCACGGCCCGAAACTTGTTGAACATCGGGAAGTAGTCGAAGAACAGGTAGTTGAGCCCCGCGAAGTTTTTGCCCCAGGCCCACACGATGTACAGTAGAGTTACGCCTGCCACCCACCATTTGATGGGGCCTTTGACAAGGAATAAACCCAGAATAAAAAGGAAGAAAATGATGGCACTAGCGTAGGCCGGTCCTCCCGTGCTGTACTGTGTGCCCCAATAGAGTGGAAGTGCCTGAATAAAATTTCGGGCATTCGCAGCATCTACCCCCCGGTTGACGAGCGTTTTGTAGGTATCCGATTTCTCATCGAGCGATCCCTGAGAAGGTCCGCCATAGAGGTGGGGAATAAGCAGCGTGAGTGTTTCGGCAATGCCGTAGCTGTACTGAAAAGCGTATTCCTTATCCAGCCCGTCCTGATTATTGAGGTTAGGAGCGTCGGCAGGAGGCGTGAGCTCCGATTTGCCCCGAATAGTTTCTTTAGTATAGTCATAGGCGTTCCAAAGTCGGGTGGTGTGGGTACCTAAAGCCAATACCGCCCCTAAAGCCAGCCCGCCCAGAATTTTGACAAGCTGTTGGGTACGTCCGGCTTTCAATAGCGGAATACTCTCCAGAATTACCAAAATGATAATTCCGATACCCAGGTAATAGGTAATCTGAACGTGGTTGGCATACAATTCCAAACCCAGAAACAAGCCCGTAAGAGCGGCACCGGCTAGCCAGTTTTTCCGGAAGGCTACGAGTACGCCTGCGATAATACCAGGGGCATACGCTAACGCCAGGATTTTGGAAACATGGCCTGCTTCCAGGCTGGTTACCAGATAGGAACCGAATGCATAGGCCACAGCCCCCAGGGCCGAAAGCCACAGATTGGCACCCATCACCACAAAAAGAAGGTAGGTGCAAAGCATAATCACCAGAAAATAGTTGGCTGGCGCAGGCAATAGGCTATTCATAAGTCGCCCAAGCTTGGTGGAAATGCTGGTCGGGTAGTCGCCCCCGATCAGATAGGCAGGCATGCCGCCAAACATACTATTGGTCCAGGACGACCATTCACCCGTTTCCTGGTGGTGTTTGACTACTTCCTGCGCTGCCGATCGGGCCTGCACGTCATCATACTGATTGAGCCGCTTGCCATTCAGAACGGGTGAGGCATAAAGCAGGGACAAAATCACAAAGCCCAGGACGGCTACCAAATGGGGCCACAGACGTTGCCACGAGAAATGATTTTTCATGAAAAGTTGGGTTCGACTTGCTCGGAAAAGCGTGCTTGAGCTTACTTCCGAAGTGTTGTAGTATTACGTTAAATTTTGATTAACTGGCACAAATATAGAAGGATTGACGTATGTTTGAACTATGAAAAATACAAACCATGTTTATGGTTTTATGCTAAAAAAGCCATTTTGACCGTCAATTTTTAGGAAATACCCAATAAATTTGCGGCTGTTGTGCCAAAATAGAGAATTTTCCGGGAATCAATCTCACTATACGTAGTAGTAACCTGATCAAAATACATGAAAAGAATTGCAGTATTAACCTCCGGCGGCGATGCACCCGGTATGAACGCCTGTATCAGGGCTGTTGTGCGGGGGGCCGTCTATCACGGAATTGAAGTGTTTGGAATACGAAAAGGATATAATGGAATGATAGAGGGAGATATCTTTCAAATGTCTTCTCATTCGGTAAGCAATATTGTTCAGCGGGGAGGTACTATCCTCAAATCGGCCCGGAGTAAAGAATTCCTTACCACCGAGGGACGGAAACAGGCCTACGAGCATCTTCAGAGTCATGGTATCGAGGGACTGGTAGCCATCGGTGGAAACGGTACCTTCACGGGGGCGATGGTTTTCCAGCGCGAATTCGGTATCCCCATTGTGGGAGCACCGGGTACCATCGACAACGACCTTTACGGTACCGATTACACCATCGGCTATGATACGGCGGTCAATACCGCTTTAGACGCCATCGACCGCATTCGGGACACAGCTAGCTCGCACGACCGCATCTTTTTCATCGAGGTAATGGGCCGTGACTCGGGCTACATCGCCATTCAGTCGGGCATAGCGGGCGGTGCCGAACTGGTGATGGTTCCGGAGGTACTTACCCCCATTTCAGAAGTCGTCAATACCTTGCAGCAGGGCTGGAAGCGCTCCAAGTCTTCGTCGATTGTGGTGGTAGCCGAAGGTGATGAGGAAGGAAACGCTTCCCAAATTGCCGAGAAGATTAAAAAGCAAGTGGATGGTGACGTGGACATCCGTGTGACTACCCTGGGGCACACCCAGCGGGGAGGCTCACCCTCGGCACAGGATCGAATTCTGGCCAGCCGTCTGGGCCTTGGGGCACTGGAAGGGCTTATGGCCGGACAAAGCAACGTCATGGCGGGGATTATCAATAACGAATTAGTATACACTCCCTTCGAGGATACCATCCGCTTGCCGAAACCCATCAACGAAGACTTGTTGCGGATGGTGAAGATATTGAGTATTTAAAGAAGAGGCAAAGGGACAGAGTACAGAAGTGGAAAAGTACAGAAGAGCTCAGAGAATTGCTTCTTAAAACATTAGATTGGGCGAATTGTCTAATTTTTTCTCAACTCTCAACTCAAATATACCCGACCGCCCAGTAGGTGAGGTGACCTACCCATTCGCGCCAGAGTAGGTGTACATGGGAGAATACGTCAGGATCGGGACGAACGCAGTCGCTGAAGGTAGGGTAAAGCTCCACACCATAGATGTCGGCTGGAAATACGTCAATGTCAATGTCTTCCCTTCTGAAGCAACTCACCGCTCGCCGGAGATGGAACGAGGATGTGATCAGCAGATACCTTCGGTTTGGGAATTTCTGCCGCAGTAGTCTGGCTGAATTTACGGCATTCTGATGGGTGTTACGCGAAAATTTTTCCAATAGAATATCGCTGGGAGCTACGCCCCAGCGGACTAGTAAGCGAGCGGCTTGGTGGCCATCATCAACTTTCAGGTTCATCTTCCAGGGGGTATCCGCACCGCTAATCAGGATTTTCCTGATTTTTCCTGCTTTGTACAAAAGAAAAGCCTGCAAGAAGCGATCAGCGTGCCGACCCAGGCTCGGATGGTCGGCTTTAATATGGGGAAGACGGGTCATGCCGCCCGTCAGCACGACACCTACCTCGTAGGGTTGATTAATGTCGACCAGGTTACGGGGGGCATATTCCCACCAGCGAAAGGCCGCATTGACCAGAAATGTATTGCAAAGTACGTACAGCATCAGTAACGCCCCCAGTACGGCACGGCGCGATTTTGTGCGGTTTTTTGTAAAAAAAGCAAACAGAAGAATAAAGAGTAGGATGCCCACGGGCATTAGAAAAAAATCCAGCGTCTTGGACAGAAAAATGAACATTTGGGTACGGTGAGGGGCGTTTGTATCGTTTTGAGGTTAAATTTGTGGGAAATAGGGGTTTACCGGAAAAGTAAAAGTATGAAAAAAGGTTTGATTGGCGCGCTATGCGTTGGATTGATGACTGTTGTTCTGGCTGGGCCAGTCCTTGCACAGGGCTATCGAATAGAAGCTACCCTAGCGGGTTTACGGGATACGAGCTGTATTTTGGGGCATTATAATTACAGTGGTCAGCAGTTTATTGCCAAAGACACGGCCCGTGCCGATGCCACTGGCCGCATGGTCTTCGAGAGCCGGGAAAACCTGCCCGGCGGACTCTACCTCCTTCTCCTGCCAGGGCAGCAAAAGCTGGTTCAAGTTGTCTACTCAGGCAAGGAGACGAACTTTTCATTGAAAACGGACACCAGTAGTATTGTGAAAAGTATGGTGGTAAAGGGCTCGGAGGAAAATCGGATTTTTTACGAATACCAGCAACAACTCAACCAAATTATGGGGGAAGTGGAGGCTCTAAACGCGGAGAAAAAACTTAAAAATGATAATGTGAGCGCTGGCCCGGCGGATGAAAAAATCAAAAATCTTCAGCAGAAATTTACCGATTACCAGCAGAAGTTCCTCAAAGATCATGCGGCCAGCTTTACGGTGAAATTATTGAAGGCTTCCATGGACCCCATAATTCCCCCAGCCCCCACGCTGGCCGATGGCAAAAAGGATTCGTTGTGGGTATTTAGCTATTATAAGTCACACTATTGGGATAATTTCGACCTGGCCGATGAACGAATGCTGCGTACTCCCTTTGTGCAACCCAAGCTGGAACGGTACGCGAAGGATTTGATCGTGCAGGTACCCGATTCGATCATTAAGGATGCTGACGCCCTCATAAAAAAAGCGGCCGCCAACAAGGAATTAAAATCAAGGATCATCTATTATTTTACGAGCGAATACGAAAACCCCAAGGTGGTAGGTACCGAAGGGGTGTTTGTTCACATGGCCGAGAAATACTATCTCACAGGTGAAATGGACGTTTCGGACGACGCCAAAAAGCGTATCGGCGAACGGGTAGCCAGTATGAAGCCGCTGCTAGTCAACCGTGTGATCCCGGATCTAACGCTTACAAACCCTAGCCAGCAACCCGTAAGCATCCGCAGCATTAAGTCTGATTATACGGTATTGTTTTTTTATTCACCTACCTGCGGGCATTGTAAGGAGGCCGCTCCGAAACTGAAAGAATTTTACGAGGCCAACAAGGCCAAAGGTGTGAAGGTACTAGCCATTGCCACCGAGCAACAGCCCGAGGATTGGCAAAAATTCATTAAGGAATTCAAGCTGGAAGAAATCCTGAATGGGTACGATTACACGAATAAAATCGATTTTCGTACGCAGTACGACGTGTTTTCCACACCTACCATTTATGTGTTGGATAAAAACAAAAAGATCATCGCCCGCCGGATGCCCATAGAACAACTCGATGATTTCTTCAATTTCTATTTGAAGAATAAAGCCAAGGAGGGTACGAAAAGCGCTTCGGCGAACTAATCAGCAGACTATAAAAAGCCAATAGCCATCAGCCAATGGCTATTGGCTTTTTTTCTCTCAATACTTCTCATAAAAACTTCGCAGCCGACTCGTCAAGCTGTTGTAGATAGGCTTGCTGAATTCTACGAACAAGTCCTGGGGCGGTGGCGGATTTTGTTCCCGGGTTTTAGTCATGCGCAGCTGGTCGGGGGTAAGGGCGCGTTCATCGGCATTGTAGCTACCCCATTGCCATACCCAGCGGTATTATCCCGGAAACTTGTCCTGAAATACGATTTTCTTCATTCCGAAATCCTGAATCTGCATATCCAGCAGCCCTTTTGACGCGACGATTTTGCGGTTTCGCGATAGCTTGGCTTTCACTTTTCCGTACACGGGTACCTTCTTACCGGCTACGGTAGCCTCGCCGGTCTTTACGCTGTCCTTGCTGATTACTTCTTCGGTATTTCGCTCTACGAGGGTTTGCCCTACCACAAAATCGTCAAATTGCAGCGTAACTACGTGGTCAGGACGTACCTTGTCGTCAGTTGCTTCCTTGGGCGTATAAAAGCGTACGAATTTGTTGAGGCGGCGTTTGGTTTGAAGAAATTCGTTAATTCGATCCTGGAAGTAGGCATTGCTCAACTGATAAGCGCGCGAAGTTACCAGCACCTGCTCTACCACCACTTTGAAAGAAGCCGTTTCATAAGCTTCCTCTATCAGTCGGGTAGCATCCCGGAAGTTAGATACCATCGCGTTGGCCACCTCAAAATGCTCGAAGGCGCGCCAGGCATTTGCAGGGTACCTTGTCCAGCCTTGTAGCGGTCAGTGGCGGCTTTATCGCGCACATCGCGTTCCTGATCAAAAAAATACGGGCAGCGGGTGCAATTGGCGTAGCCCTCAATGGCATTGTACAGGGTGTTAAGTTGCGTGTAAACTTCTGCCGTTCGTTCCCTGCGGAAGGGGTCAGTATTGGTTTCATTCCGCTTCAAGTCATTCAGGTGCTAAGTCCATCGGGTAGGCTTCTTTAACGATATCGACGCACGAGGAACGACTATTATCGTTCACCTTAGGCACCGCTAGTAGCACCGACTCGTCGTAATCTCTGCGTTTAAGCGATTATTTGGCCAATTTACAATTTTGGAGCAGGAAAGAGGTGAGGAAGAGGCGTGAAAGGATGAAGGAGAGGCATTTCATGGTTGGAAGGAATCATAGAAAAATAATCCGACCAAAATATAAGTAGTTGCATCAAAAACGAACCTATTGAGTATAAGGTAGGTCGCCGGAAGAAAATGCTTATAACGCTACAAAGGAATCACCGCATCTTACTATGCTTCACCAGG
This sequence comes from Cytophagales bacterium, assembly GCA_038204185.1. Taxonomy (GTDB): domain Bacteria; phylum Bacteroidota; class Bacteroidia; order Cytophagales; family Spirosomataceae; genus Salmonirosea. The sequence continues at coordinate 5,798 of JBBRDE010000064.1, read as the reverse complement.
TAGGCGGTGAGGATAGGATCGAAGCCCTGGGCGATGTCAGCCTCAATGAAATCTATCTTGTACTGTCCGCATTTGAGTTTGAGATCCTGATAGAATTTCTTCACGAAGGACTGGTACTGGTCACGTACCTGATGCGGCTGGACTTTGACCCTTTCACCCGTTTCCAGATCGATAAACTCGTAGGGGCGGTCTTCAAAAGCAAATTCTGCTTCGGTTCGGCGGTCGGTGACGTGAAAAAGCAGTACCTCATGCATATTGTGCCGCAAATGCTGCAAAGCCGAGAAAAGCTGCTCGCTGTGTTCCAAATCCTCGAACATATCGCTGAACAACACCACCAGCGAGCGTTTGTGAATTTTCTCGGCAATCAGGTGAATGACTTCGGCCACCGAAGTTTTTTTCAGCGGGCGCGGGTTTTTCAACAGGCCTTCTAGTTCGAGTAGGATTTTGTGAATATGCGAAGGAGTTGACTTGACCTGGGTTTGAATCTCGATCTGATCCGAAAAGGTAGTAAGGCTCACGGCGTCTTTCTGGCGTTGAAGCAAATGCGCCAAGCAGGCCGCCGCCATGATACTGAACGTCATCTTGCCGTAATCCGCTTCGGGATAGTACATCGACGACGAGGTGTCGAGCAGGAGGTGACAACGTAGATTGGTTTCCTCCTCGTAGCGCTTTACAAAGAGGCGGTCGGTCTTGGCGAACACCTTCCAGTCCATGTGGCGGGTACTTTCGCCCGTATTATAGAGGCGGTGCTCGGCAAATTCGACCGAAAAACCGTGGAAAGGTGACTTGTGCAGCCCCGTAATGAAGCCTTCTACCATTTGCCGGGCCAAAAATTCCAGGTTGCCGAATTCCCGTACTTTCGATAAATCCAGAGGGCGCTTGTTCATAAATAAGTGGGATATTCGCTATCGGCTACCCACCCATAACGCTGGTTTCTCCCGCGAAGATACGAATGCGCGGCCTATTTCTTAGGAAAGGTCAATACAGAAATCCCTCTTCCTCGACGAGTTTATTCGGCATAGCCCCCTGAGGTTGAATAGTGGGAGCCGGCTTTTTTGAGTAGGCAAGCATGACCAGGCCATCCCGCCCGATTACCTTCACAATTACCTTGGCTACGCCGGAAGCTACCATGCCAATTTCTCGGGCAGCGGATCGGCTAATATCAAGTACCCGGCTTTTAGAGTGCGGTCCCCTGTCGTTGATTCGTACCGTGACTTTCTTGTTGTTGGCGAGGTTAGTTACCTCAATCAAAGTGTTGTAAGGAAGAGAAGGGTGGGCGGCGGTCATTTCCTGACTATCAAATACCTCACCGAAGTAGGTTTTACTTCCATCGAATTTGGCCGCGTAGTAAGAAGCGATGCCAGTCTGGGTTTTTCCGAGGTCAGCCAGTAGTTCGGGAGAGGGTTTTGCAAGGCTAACCAGCAAATAGATAAAGAAGGATTGAATGTTCATGCCTGAGGGGTTAGGTGAAACATGAAGCCAAGCACCATTGAATTGATACGGAAGATCAGGCGCTGGACTAGTACTTTTCCTGTCAATTTTCACAAAGGTAACGGAAACTCTTTTTAGGAATATATAGATTATTGGATTTGTTCAATTTATTTAGCTAATTATTTAATTATACAGGTATGTATGCCGGAAAACTGTCAATGAAAGTTTTTGTTACGAGCAATATACTTTCTATTTTAGCGTTCGATTTAACCATAAATTGCTACAAATAGTGGAAGACAGAGAGCAAATTTACTCAAAACGGGTACGGGCAGGGAAGCGCACTTACTTCTTCGATGTCCGGTCAACGCGGGCCAATGACTACTACCTAACTATCACCGAAAGTCGGCGCCATCCTCAGGGAGATGGCTTTACGTACGAGAAACACAAGCTGTTTCTGTACAAAGAAGACTTCGACAAGTTCATCGACGCGTTGCAGGAGTCTGTGGCACACGTTAAAACGGAGCTGATGCCTGATTTTGATTTCTCCCAATATGAAGTAAAAGAAGAAGAACAATTTGAGGGATTGAACGGTCTGAGTAGCACAGAATTGAAGTGGGAGTAGTTTTTTTCAGTTGAGAGTGAATTCTCATAGGCAGCTTATAGTGCAGGATCAGGATGTGAACTGTACCCTTCCGCTTAACTAATATATTTTAGAGCCTTCGGGATTCATTCCGAAGGCTTTTTAGTTTTTAGCCGGTTAATGCGTACTTTTGCGGTTTGATTGATTAGTCATGTAGCTATCTGATAACAAGGTGATTAGGGCATTAATCAAACATTTTCAATTTTCAATTTTCCATTATCTATCCAATAAATGAGCTTACAATGTGGAATAGTAGGATTACCGAATGTAGGAAAATCCACTCTTTTTAACGCCATTTCCAGTGGCAAAGCGGAAGCGGCCAACTACCCCTTTTGCACCATAGAGCCTAATGTAGGCGTGGTAACGGTACCCGATGAGCGTCTTGAAGTACTCACCGGGCTGGTGAAACCCCAGAAGGTACTTCCCACCATCATTGAGTTTGTGGATATCGCCGGCCTGGTCAAAGGGGCAAGCCAAGGGGCCGGGCTTGGCAATAAGTTTTTGGCCAATATCCGTGAGGTAGATGCCATTGTGCATGTGGTTCGCTGCTTCCAGGACGACAATGTAGTCCACGTAGAGGGGCGCGTCGATCCGGTTTTTGACAAAGAAATCATTGATATTGAGTTGCAGCTTAAAGACTTGGAATCGGTTAATAAAAAAATCCAGAAAGTCGAAAAAGGTGCCCGTGCCGGAGACGCGAAAGCTAAGGCAGAACTGGAAATCCTCAAACAGTACAAAGAGGCTCTCGAAGCTGGGAAAAGCGCCCGTACACTATCTTTTTCGCCCGAAGAGCGTGAAGGTGCCATCGGTGATTTACAACTGCTTACGATCAAGCCAGTGTTGTACGTAGCTAATGTGGACGAAGGTTCGATGATATCGGGCAATGAGTATTCGGAAAAGCTGCGCGAAGCGGTGAAAGATGAGAACGCCGAGGTGATTGTACTCTGCGCTGCCATCGAGGAGCAGATTGCCGAAATTGAAGATCCCGAAGAGCATGATATGTTTCTGGCTGAGTATGGATTGGAGGAATCGGGATTGAGCAGGTTGATCAAAGCGTCGTATTCGCTACTTAACCTGATCACCTACTTTACGGCGGGTGTGAAAGAGGTACGTGCCTGGACCATTCAGCGGGGCTGGAAGGCTCCTCAAGCAGCGGGCGTTATCCATACCGACTTTGAGAAAGGATTCATCCGCGCAGAAGTAATCAAGCTCCCCGATTATGTGCAGTATAAAACCGAAGCGGGCGTGAAGGAAGTAGGAAAAATGGCTGTGGAAGGCAAAGAGTACGTCGTGAAGGACGGCGATATCATGCACTTTCGGTTTAATGTGTAACTTATTGATTTTGATAAAGTTATATTGAGGAAGTTTATAAATATCATTCTTCCGCTCTTAATAGGAACGGGTGGAGGGGACATAAAAGTAAAGGCGCGGAAAGATGATTTCCGCGCCTTTTATTATTGAATTAATTTCTATCGATTCAGAAATGCACCGGGTAGGTAGTCATCTTCCAGCAGTGGATCATTTTTGTGCATCAGGGCGCGGAACGTATGTACCATGCGCAGAATGTGATCCACCCGGTAATGCGCTTTTTTCATCATAGCCAAGTTTTGTCCCTGCTGAATGAGCTGGGACAAGAGGTCACGCAGCATGAATAGTTCGTCTACATGAATCGAAAAGTCGCGGACTACAAACATCTGAAAGCCCCGATCTTGCTCCTGAGAAAAGTAAAGTGCCAGATGAAAGTTTTTTCCCACAAAAAAAGAGCGAACCTGGTTTTCTTCAAAGTCACGGGGCATCTCATTATGATCGGTCAGGCAATCGATGATATCGGTTTCGAGGCGGGTTACCAACAGATTCGGGGTAATAGAAAAGGTGTCCTGGATGTTTTGCATGATGAAGTCAATGATTTCTGAATGGATATACTAAAACAATGCTTTTTGAACAAATGTAATGGTATAACTCATACATCATGAATAATCGTATAAAAAATTTAATTATTACAAGAAACACCTAGATTGCCTTTTAACACTCTTTCTGGGATTCAGTAAGATATTGCGGACAAATAGCCCCAAAAGTAGAGGGATGAAACCGGCTCGGGACTATAATAATGAAGATATGGGTCGCAGAGAAGAGGTACTTTTCAAAATAGCACCTCTCCAACAAATTGTCTGACCCTCCGCATTTGAAATATGTCCACTACCGGCGGCGATTCCATTCCACAGTGCGGTAGCCTACAAGCTTGTCAGCGCGGGCTGCCGGGGGTCGATTATACACCAGAATGTCGTAGTCATTTTCGGTAGCGGCGTAGTTTCCTTCCAACACGTCCTCTTGGGCTGTCGCCGGCGCTTTATCGATTACGGCATAGTTATAATTCACGACGCCCTGCTTAATAAGAATGACCGCCCGGTACAATTCTGCATCCGTATCGTACGTCATACGATTGACGTCGTTGCGAAGCCATAGATTGAAACCTCCATTTACATAAACTGATGCGCCAGGTAACTCTGAGGTACGCAGGCTGAAAACCACAGGCGTATAGTCGGCCTCGTTACTGCCCCGGCCTGACTCGCGCTGATCGACGATGTACTGTCCGTTCAGGTCGTCCATCTGAATGTAGGCCCCGCGCGCGCGCGGCTCATCGGGACTCAGAATCAGGCGGGTGTATTCCGAGAGGCGCTCCAACTCGTAGACGCCGTAGCCACGGGCAGTTAGGGTACGGCTGTCGAAATATCGAAACTCGTTCCCTCCGGGAAACGTGTTTTCCAAATTGAAAAACTGGTACTCCAGTACCTGATCGAAAGGGCGCACATTGGTCGGTTTGAAACCTGATTTTGTTTGATCCCAGCGAAAATTTTTGCGAATGAACACCTTCAAATCGGTTTGCGGTGCAATGATCTGATAGCCCTTATGATCGAGACTGAAATCGATTTGCTGGTCAGTGCGTTGCTCGCGAATACCCTGCGAAAAGCGCGCCTGTGCCGCGATGCGCACCTGATTTTCGTATACCATGAAGCGTCGGGTGAAAACTGGCTTGCGCTGCCGCTCCGAGTAGACCACCAGTACGTAGTTGCCCGATACTTTCACGCGAGGTACCTCCAGCCGGTAGTGGTAGTAGGGTACCTTGGTGCTGAACGACTGGCTGAATTCGGTAATAGGGTAATCGTTGTATTCGTAAGTATATTCGATGTCATTGAGCAACGATTTATTCCAGTCGGCATTGCAGTGGATCAGCTTAGCCCGAAAACCCCGGTAGTCGGCGGTGAGATCATCGAATTCCAACGTCAGCGGACGATCACCGTCCAATTGAATGACCGGAGGGCCAATGAGCCGTCGGGGATCATCGGGGCTGCCGGTGGCCGGGTACAGCAGGACGGTCTTGATGGTTTCGGAATAGATGTAGTCTTCTAAACGTACATCGGCGAACTGTGCTTGCGTCCAGGAGATGGAAAGAACAAAAATGCCGAGCAAGACCAGTAAGCGACAAGAGCGAATCATAGGGAAGCAGTAGTTAAGGAGTTAGACTTTAACCACTTGCTAAACTAAACGAAAAGGTCCCTGGGATCGCCTGCCAGCGGAGCTTTTTATCGGGATTACGTCCGAAAATTCTTATTTTTGTTGAAACAAGCCATAAATGCTCATGACTGCTCAACCTCAAAAAAAGATTTCACACGATGAGTTTTTGGAACTCGAACGCGAAGCCGATTATAAAATCGAGTACTTCCAGGGA
>JBBRDE010000063.1:0-21732 GCA_038204185.1 Cytophagales bacterium | reverse complement strand
GCATCAGGGAGGTACCCCAATCCTGGATGACCGTAGAATAAAAACTCGGCTCGTAGGGTTTATACTCGATAAACATGCGCCAATCAGCGGGCAGTTCGGCGTAAATTTCCTGCAGCGAGCGCTGGGTATTCTGTAAGGATTTCCGAAAATTATTCTGTCCCGGAAAACTCGCCCCATCGGCCAGCCACACCGTCAGCGATTTTGAACCCAACATTTTTCCGTACCGAATCACCTCCGCGTTGTGCGCCACGGCCTGCTCGCGTACGGCGGTCTGACGATCGGCCAGAGAACCGTACTTATAGGAATAAGCTTGCTGATCCTGATCCTGGAAAGTATTGGAATTGACTGCGTCAAACACAATGCCTTGGCTATCGGCCAGTTGCTTGGTAGCTTCCGGGTCAGAGGGAATGTCCCACGGAATGTGCAGCGACACGGCCCCGGCCGTTTGGGTCAGGGCATGAAGCAGACCGATATCCTCGATTTTCTGTTCCAAATTAACGGGCTGCCCCCCGGTAGAAAACCGCCCGAAGCGGGTACCTCCGGAACCAAGCGCCCAGCTCGGAATAGCCACTTGAAAATCAGCCAGTTTTTCTACGATTTGTTCGGCGTCTATGCCTTTTTTGTCGAGGGCCAGTTTCAGGAAACCAAAATGCTCGGCGTGTTCGGCGCGTTCGGTTTTGTTAAAATCCTGTATTTGATCTTTTGCTATGTTCATGATTTTGTATTTTGGAAGCTAGATTCTGGACGTCGGCTAGTGGAAATTTAATCTTGGATTCGATGATTTGTGAAGGTACCCCTGGTTCTAAAACCTGGCATCTTCCAGTAAAATCCAGCATCCAACGTCCAGTATCTTATTTACCGCACAAACGCATTGGCCATACCCCCATCGACATTTATGATATTCCCGGTACTTTTATCCAGAATGGCGACCAGCGCGAACACGCCGTTGGCGATGTCCTCGGGGTAGATGATCTCGTTCATCAGGTTACGCTTGGCATAGTGGGCGGGTAGCTCTTCTACTTTGATGCCATACGCCTTGGCGCGGCCTTCGGCCCAAGCACCTTCCCAGATTTTGCTACCCACAATCACCCCATCAGGATTCACGGTGTTAACGCGGATTTTTTCAGGGCCCAGCTCGGCGGCCAACAAGCGGGCCATGTGCTGCTGCGCGGCTTTGGCGGTACCGTAGGCTACGTTATTGGGCCCAGCCACCAGGCCATTTTTAGAAGCTATACTGATAATATCACCGCCGAAGCCCTGTTTGCGCATCACTGCCACGCCCGACTGGGCCATGTGGAATTGGCCTTTGACCAGGACATTTTGCAAAATATCCCAATCCTGTTGGGTGGTTTCTTCCAGTGGTTTCGAGATAGCTAGTCCGGCGCAATGTACCACGATATCGACCCCACCAAATTCCAGACAGGCTTTTTCAAAGGTAGCTTCTACGGCATCCGGCTTTGTAACGTCGCCCGCTGCGTAAGTCGATACGTCGCGCTTGTAAGTAGCGTTGGCTTCAATCAGGCGATCTTCGGCGATGTCGGTCAGCACTACACAGGCTCCTTCGGCAGCCAGTTTGTCGGCAATAGCTTTGCCGATGCCGCCGCCGCCGCCCGTCACGATCGCCACGCGGCGAGAGAGCGGCTGCTCTTTCGGCATCCGTTGCAGCTTAGCCTCTTCGAGTAGCCAATACTCGATGTCGAACGCTTCCTGCCGGGGTAGGGCAGTATATTCCGAAATCGCCTCGGCTCCGCGCATCACGTTGATGGCATTGATATAGAATTCCGCCGCTACGCGGGCGGTCTGTTTGTTTTTGGCAAACGTGAACATCCCTACCCCAGGGTACAGGATCACGACCGGATTGGCGTCGCGCACCGCCGGACTGTTGTCGCGCTTGTGGGCCTGGTAGTAGCCGTTGTACTGCACGCGGTATTCTTCGAAAGCAGAGGTGAGCTGTTCTTTGATTTTTTTAGTATCGCTCAGATCGGCGTTGGGTTCCAGCGATAGCACGAGGGGCTGAATCTTGGTCCGCAGAAAGTGGTCGGGGCACGAGGTACCTAAGGGAGCGAGTTTGGCCAGATCATGGCTACCCACAAATTCCAGTACGCGCTCGTCGTCGGTGAAGTGGCCAATCATGCGCTTATCGCTGGAACACAGGCCGCGTAGAATGGGAGCCAGTTGGGAAGCTTTTTTCTTGCGATCGGCTTCGGGTAGCGCCATTATTTTTTTACCTCCGAACACCGGGCCTTTTTTACCCAAATGATCTTCGATGTACTGAGAGGCCTGCTCGATCACTTCCAGACTATTCACATAGCACTCGTACGAGGTATCGCCCCAGGTGAACAGACCGTGACTACCCAGGATAATACCCCGGATACCGGGATTTTGGGCCAGGCAGCGTTCCAGTTGCAGCCCCAGGTCGAAGCCCGGACGCTGCCAGGGTACCCACCCCATCTTATCGCCCCAGATTTCTTTAGTAATCGCTTCGCTGTCTTTGGCGGCAGCGATGGCGATGAGCGCATCGGGGTGCAGGTGGTCGATGTGTTTGAAGGGCAACATTCCGTGCAGCGGCGTGTCGATGGAAGGTGCCGCGCTTTCGAGGTCATATAGGGTATGGTAAAACAAGGCTACCATTTCGTCCTCGTGTTCGAGGCCGCGATAAATGGATTTTAACGAACGCAGCCGCTCGGTATAAAGTCCGGCTATTCCTTTTCTATTCAGGGTACCTATATCCCCACCCGACCCTTTAATCCACATGACCTCAGCCGGCTCGCCCGTCAGCACGTCTTTCTCAATGGTTTTACAACTGGTGTTTCCCCCGCCGTAGTTAGTGATGCGAAGATCGGCGCCCAGAATATTGGAACGGTAAAGAAACAAAGCCACCTCGTCACCGGCCAGTTCGGCGGCTTTGGCTTCGTCCCACAGATAACTGACGTGTTTGAAGGTTTTAGTAGAGCTCATTGGTTACAGGATTATTATGAAAGTAGTCGGAAGTTTTTATTTGATAAGAAACAAAAGTAAGAGGTACCTTATTTTTAACCATCCTATGCTGTCTTAGTGGGGACCCATTTCTCGGCTTCCAAGGGCTAAATCGGCAACGGCCGACCGTCCAAGGCAATTGAATAATTGTATGATCTACAAAATTAATTGCCCTAGGCTTTAACCTTGGCCTAGCGCAACACTCATAAAGAAGCCCGCACCGTCAGGTAAAAAGGATTCTCAAAATGTTCCTTAGAGTTAGATAAAATGAGCTCAGCGGCCGTGCGGCCCATCGCTTTGAAATCGGTGGACATGGTCGTAATACCATTCAGCAGCAGTCGTTTTAGGGGCGTTTCATTGTAGGACACTACGCCTACATTCTTTCCCATCACCAGCGATTGGGCGATAATTTTCTCGATCAGAATCACCAGATCATCTTCCATGATGTTGATGTAGGCTTGTCCTTCGTGGATGATTTCCTCGCTGATGTCGGCTATAATCCGGTGGTTAAAGGCAAAGTCGCGGCAAAAATTGATAAAGCCTTCGGTGATTTCGCGGGGCGCATAGCTGTTCTCCGGAAAAATTAAATTCAGCGTGTGGTACTTGGCGAGTTCGTCCGCCGCTTTTTCCAGCGAGGTGTAAATATCACGCTCGAAATTCTGGTACACTGCCCCGAATTCCCCGCTGATTCTTGGAATAATTTTATCCAGAACAATCAACTGCTCTTTGGGCAATGTGTTGATTACCTCGTAGGCTTTCTCCTCGCCTTCGATAAAGTGTGGAATAATGACGTAGTGCGTGTACTCGTCTTTGCGCTGCTCGATCAGACGCTTGAAGAGGCCAAAGTCGTTGTTGTAAATGTAAAAATCAATGGCGGCCTGATCACCAATGGTTTCCACGAAGGAGTCGTAAATGATTTTCTTATGGGTACTCAATTTATTAAACAGCAGGAAAACTTTCAGGTGCTGACTGTGGTCGGTTTTTTTGATGAAGTACCCCTTGCCGGGTACCGAGCTAAGTACCCCAATGCTTTTCAAATAGTTATAGCCTTTTTCAGCCGTCACGCGAGAAATGTCGAACTCAAAGCTGACTTCGTTGATGGAAGGCATTACATCGCCCTTGCCGATTGTACCCGACTGAATGCCTTTCAGAATGGCATTGCTAAGTTGCAGGTACTTAGGGGTAGCCGAATACTCATCGATTTTTATGGTATCGAGAATTTTTTGGGAATTCATGGGAGTCAAACGTTTATGAGTCAGTTTGTGCAAAATTGATAAATCCCTTCTCCCTTTGGCTTTTACAAAAACTTACGAACTCAGATACTGTGTACTCATAAGCTCATTTCCGGTAGTCCAGCGCCGGAGGACGATCGCCCAGTAAGGCTTCGTACTTGAATTTCTTGCCGCGTTTTTCGTCCAGTTCGGCCTTAGCATCACTGAGGGCTTTGGGATTTTGGAAAAGATCAACCGCGGTGAGCGCAATGGTTTTGGCGGCTACCATCATACCTTTGCGGCCAATGCTGGTACCTCCCGCTGCCACGGCCTGCCAACTGTGCGCCGCTGTGCCGGGCACCCACGTAGCGGTGCGCAACCCTACCGTCGGCACTGTCCAACTCACATCACCCACGTCGGTAGAACCCGCGCCCGCGCGCTCATATTCATAAGGCAGGATTTTGGCCGCACTGGCGAGGTCAGGTTTCGAGTCTTCGGGGACATCGAAAGAGGCTTGCATTTTTTTGGCAAAGTCCATTTCGGCGTTATCGTACTTCACGCCGCCCACTTCGCTGAGGTTTTTGTACATCACTTTGGCCAGCGTTTCAAGGGGTAGCAGTTCGTGCACCCCACCAATAATTTCGTGCTTCACCGTAGTGCCCGTACCCATCGCCGCGCCCTCGGAGGCCTTGATAATGCGCGACCACATATCCTGCACTACGTCGCGACTCGGATGCCGCACGTAGTAGTACACCTCGGCAAAATCAGGCACTACATTGGGAGCTTTACCACCCTGCGTGATCACATAGTGAATCCGGGCATCGGAAGGCACGTGTTCGCGCATCATGTTTACCATGTGGTTCATCGCCTCCACGCCATCCAGCGCCGAGCGGCCCCGGTCGGGCGCGGCGGCAGCATGGGCGGCTACACCGTAGAAACGGAATTTGGCCGAAATATTAGCCAGGGAAGACCCCGCGCTGGCGCTATTAGAGTCCGCCGGATGCCAGTGTAGCACGGCATCCACGTCATTGAATAGTCCGGCGCGTACCATGTACACCTTGCCCGAGCCGCCTTCCTCGGCGGGGGTACCATATACTTTGATGGTACCTTTTTGCTTGGTAGCCACCAGCCAGTTTTTGACCGCAATGGCCGCTGCTGCCGATCCTACCCCAAACAGATGGTGGCCGCAGGCATGGCCCGCCGCACCTTCTTTGAGTACCTTGCGGCTGGGCCAGGCATCCTGCGACAGGCCCGGCAGGGCATCGTATTCGCCCAAAATACCGATCACGGGCTGGCCCTCGCCAAAAGTAGCCACAAAAGCCGTGGGGATTCCCGCTACGCCTTTCTGGATTTTGAAGCCTTCCTTACTGAGCATATCCTGCAATAGGGCGGAGCTTTTTTCTTCCTGATAGCCCACTTCGGCAAAGTTCCAGATCGTCTTGGCGGCTTCGCCGTAGGCTTCTTCCTTTTGATTCAGTTCTTTCACAATCCGCTCGTGGGCAGACTGCGCCCATGAGCCACCGCTTATTAATAAAGCAGTTATTAGCAACAGGGCGTTTCGTTTTTGCGTACTCATTCTTGAAGTTCGTTTAGGTTTTCTCGTCCAAAATAAGGAATCTGCGTAGATTTGTTTAGTGGAAAGTTGAAAGTTGAAAGTTGAAAGTTTCTAGGATTCTGGAATACAGCAAATTACCTTTAATGTAATGATTTGCATCAACGACAAGTCAATCTCTCGATTCCAACTAATCCCGATATATTTGAATCCTATTGAATAGTGAAAATTTCCGTAAAAGAAGTAGGTAAGAAATTCATATCGGAGTGGATCGTGCGGGGAGTCAATCTGGTGCTGGAAAAAGGGGAAAGCTATACCCTGGTTGGCCCCAACGGCAGCGGCAAATCTACCCTGATCCAGTTAATGATGGGTAGCGTACCGCCTTCGGAAGGATCGATTCACTACGAAAAAGCGGGTAAAGAGCTGGATATCGACGATTGGTACAAGCATATGGTTCTGGCTGCACCCTACCTGGAATTGATCGAGGAATTCACGCTACGCGAAACTGTTTTATTTCACCAAAGATTCAAGCCCCTGAAAAACGGCTTTACGGCGATGGAATTTGAGGACTTTGTGCAGTTATCGCAAGCGAGACATAAAGCGTTACGGCACTTTTCGTCGGGCATGAAGCAACGCGTGAAGCTGGGATTGGCGTTTTTGTCGGATGTCCCGGTGGTATTGCTGGATGAGCCCACCTCGAATCTGGATGCCGAGGGCACGAGATGGTACCTCGATAACGTGGTAAAACTCACCGATAATCAACTCGTCGTGTTAGGTTCCAACCAACCCCAGGAATATGAATTTTGTAAAAATATCATCTCCGTTTCGGCGTTCAAATGAAAAAGAGGCTGGATACTGGATGCTGGATAAACGAAGTTAGGAATTGTTTGTGTTACATAGCATCAAACAGGTCATTACCCTCTAATCATCCAGAATCCAGAATCTGATTTCTAGCCCCCAATATCCAGAATATTTATATGAAAAAAACTTTACAACGTCTTGGTCTGCTGAGTGTCGTATGGCTTGGGGTAGTGGGAATGGCGGTAGCCGAAGGGTTGCGATTTATTCAAAACAAAGGGCAGTGGGAGCAGGAAGTACTTTTCCGGGCCGAGATTCCCGGCGGCTTTCTTTCCCTGAAAAAACAATCGCTGGTGTACGTACTGTACGACGGCAAGGAGCTATCGGCCCGCCACGCGTCGCAACCGCTGACCGATGCCGACGACCGTGCCCGTGTCGTTTCCCCCGCCTTTATCAAAGCACATGGCGTGGAGGTACACTTTGCGGGTAGCAGCTCTAATGCTCAATTGTCCCGCCTTCGTCCCGATGGCAGCTCTTATAACTACTTCATTGGCAATGACCACAGCCGCTGGGCCAGTCAAGCCGAAGGTTTTGGCGAGGTGTATTACAAAGACCTATATCCGGGAATCGATTTCAGGATCTACGCGCACGAGTACACCATCAAGTACGAGTTCATCATACATCCCGGCGCGGAGGGCTCCCGCATCCGGCTCGACTACGAAGGCGCGGACGGACTTTTGTTGAATGCTAACGGGCAGCTTGAAATAAAAACCAGCGTCGGTTCCTTCAAAGAAGCCAAGCCCTATACATTTCAGGAAATAGAAAAGCGTACCCGGGAAATCAACTCCCGCTTTGTGCTGGATGGCCAGCAGCTTCGGTTTGTGCTTCCCAACGGCTACGACCACACCCATGATTTGACGATTGATCCTGAGCTGATTTTTTCAACGTATTCCGGTTCGTTGTCCGACAACTGGGGCCACACGGCTACTTACGATACACAGGGCAACCTCTACTCCGGTGGAACGGTGTTCGGGGCTAATTTTCCCGTGACGATCGGCGCTTTTCAGGTACAATTTGCGGGGCAGGTGGATACGGGCATTATGAAATTCAGCCAGGATGGCACGATGCTGATGTACTCGACTTTCCTGGGGGGTAACAGTACCGATATTCCCAATAGCCTGATTACAAATACCAAAGGAGAACTTTTCATCTACGGAACCACCTCTTCCCCCAATTTCGCCACCACCGGTTCGGCTTTTCAGAAAACGTTTGGCAAAGGCGCGGGAATCACGCCCATCGACGGGCTCGACCTACCCAACGGCAGCGACATGTACATTGCCCGGCTCAGTGCCGATGGGAAGCAGTTGCTGGCATCCACCTACCTCGGCGGCAGCGGCAACGATGCGCTGAGTACCGTGCAGAATGTTCAAATCAGAAACTACGGGGATACCTTTCGCGGGGAAATCGTATTGGATAAAAACGAAAACGTACTCGTCGTTTCCTCGACCAACTCGACCAATTTTCCTCTGAAAAATGCGTATCAATCTACGTTGAAGGGTAGGCAGGACGCCACGATTTCGCAGCTATCGCCCGATCTTTCTACGTTGCAGTGGAGTACCTACTTCGGCGGTGGGGCGTATGACGCCGCTTTTTCGATCAAGCCTACGCCCGACGGAGACGTGTATATTACGGGCATTACCCAAAGTAACGACTTGCCCGTGCAGACGGGTACCTACCAGGGTGCCCTGAAAGGCGCGGAGGATGCTTACGTGGCGCGTTTCAAGAACCAACAATTTCAGCAGGTGACCTACCTGGGTACCGATGCGGCGGATGGAGCCTACCTACTTGACCTCGATCCCAATGGAAATGTCCACGTCCTCGGCCTGTCGCGGGGCAGCTACCCCATCACCAACGGCGTGTACAGCAATGCCAACAGCGGGCAGTTCATTCATGCCCTTGACCCTACCCTATCCAAATCGCTCTTTTCCACGGTAATCGGCTCCAAGAAAGGTACCCCCGATATTTCACCCACTGCTTTATTGGTCAACGAATGTGGCAATATTTACATTGCAGGCTGGGGTGGTAGTGTAAATGTGCGCACTAGCTATAACAACCAAAGCAGCACCAACGGCATGACCGTCACCGAGGATGCCCTGCAACGCACTACCAACGGCAACAACTTCTACATCGCCATTCTGGAGGCGGGTGCTAAATCGCTGCTGTACGCCACCTACTTCGGGAGTGTAAGTCCGTCCAATCCTGCAGAAGACCGGGGCGACCATGTGGATGGCGGCACGAGCCGGTTCGATAAAAATGGCGTGATCTACCACGCCATTTGTGCCTGTGGGGGTACCCGCTTTCCAACTACGCCGAAGGCCTGGTCGCAGGTCAACCGGAGTGATAACTGCAACAATGCCGCCTTCAAGATCGACATCGACCGCCTAAAGGCCAACTTCGATGTGTACGAAGGCACAAAAAAAGATGTGGTACAGGGATGCGCACCGCTCAAACTCGACTTTTTGAATACCAGCCTTGGCGGGGTTGATTACATTTGGGAAGTAAACGGCAGCGGCATTTCGCGGGATAAAATCCAATCACAATACACATTTGAACAGGCCGGAGAATATACTGTGACCTTGCGCGCTTTTAACCGGCTCACGTGCAAGAAAGTGGACGTGGCCACGCGCAAGATTATTGTTAAAAGCCTGAACGCGGTCACCAAAGGCGACACGACCGTCTGCCAAGATGTACCCGTACCTTTATCGGTACAAGGTGGCACCGAATATACCTGGTCCCCTGCCCTGGGGCTGGATAATCCCAAGAGTGCCACCCCCACGGCCAGAGTAAAGGAAACGACGGAATTCAATGTAGAAATAAAAGATCCGGCTTTTGGCTGCGTGGTGAACAAAAAAGTAAAGGTAACAATCGACGACAGAAAGCCAGATTTTCTGGCTGGTACTGACGCCACGATCTGCCCCGGCCAATCGGCCCCGCTCACGGCCTCGGGCAGAGCCACGCGTTACCGCTGGACCGCTGATCCGACATTGAGTGACAGCATAGGAAATAAAATCACCGCCAAGCCCATCGTCACGACGACCTATACGGTGGAAGCAGAATACGGCGACGGCTGCAAACCGAAGAAAACCGTTACGATTACCGTTGAAGATAACAAGCCTGATTTTAAAGTAAGCCCTGCGTTGCTGGTGTGTGCGGGCGCGCAAACCGAACTCCGGGCTTCGGGTGCAGCCACACAATTCGTGTGGAAAGGCGACCCGACCCTCAACCCCACTACGGGACCAGTGGTAAAGGTTTCGCCCGGCTACACGACAACCTACACCGTGCAAGCGCAGTACGCCGATGGCTGTAAACCTGAGAAACAAGTGGTGGTGACGGTGGATCGGAACTACGAACCGCTTTTCGATATTACCCAGGCCGGAGAGGCCTGCAACGAACCCATGAAGTACCAGTTTATCAACCGCACCCAGAATGCCGACCGCTACGAATGGAACGTGGGTTCGGGTAGTCCGCTTACCACCAACGACGTGAAGGATCGGAGTTTCGAGCGCCCCGGCGAGTATGTGGTGACGCTCACTGCCTACAACAAAGCGGGCTGCGCCTTGACGATAGCCAAAAAACTGAACGCCGCTCCGCCACTGATTCTGCCCAATGTTATTACCCCCAATGACGACGGCAAGAACGATACGTTTGTGGTACCAGTGATTAATTCTTCGTTACAGGTGTACAACCGCTGGGGAAAGCAGGTTTTTCAGGCCAGCGACTACCAGAACAATTGGGGAAAAAGCATTACGAATGGTACCTACTTTTACGAGATAGTCACGCCGCAGGGCAGCCGGTGTAAGGGTTGGGTACAGGTGCTGGAATAGGTGAATTTTGAACTTTATACCTGAATCTGCCATTTTGAATAAATCTGGAAGCTATTTCATATCTTTACTCTTATAAAACATATTCTAAATGAAAAACCTACTCGCATTGATCTTCTGCCTCGCGTTGGCATTCCAGGCGAAAGCGCAGGAAAATTTCGGTAAGAAAATTAACGAAAAATCAGCGATTGCGGTCGCGCAACTGCCCGCTAAAATGGGTGCGAATGAAAGCATGAACGCCAAAGTGACGGGCACTGTGGAATCGGTATGCCAGGCTAAGGGCTGCTGGATGAAGGTAAAGATGGACAACGGCGAAACCATGCGCGTTACTTTCAAAGATTATGGGTTCTTCGTGCCAAAGGACATTGCCGGAAAAACGGTCGTCGTGGAAGGTGTTGCGGAAAAGAAAACTACCCCCGTCGCTGAACTGCGCCACTACGCCGAAGATGCAGGAAAAAGCAAGGAGGAAATTGCCAAGATCACTAACCCGAAGAATGAACTTGCCTTCGTCGCCGATGGCGTGATCGTTAAATAGCAGGCTGTCGGATTTTGGTTCTGGCTCCATAAAGAAACCCGCTTCCTATTCAGAAGCGGGTTTCTTTATGGAGCCAGAATTAAGTTATTTCATTCAAACTCCCCTATATCGTTAAGTTCCTGCACATCGTAATCGTCTAACTTTAAGGAAGGCGCTTCCATGTTTTCTTCCAAGTGGGCTACCGAAGATGTACCTGGGATAGGAAGCATGACGGATGAGTGTTGCAGCAGCCACGCCAAAGCTACCTGGAACTCCGAGGCTTCATGTTTTTTAGCCACTTTGGAAATCACTTTCTGACTGTTGATACTTCCTGCCGACAAAGGATACCAGGGAATAAAACCTACATTGTGTTTCTCACACCAGTTCAGGGTATCTTCCCAGCGGCGCTCGATCAGATTAAACATATTCTGGACCGTCACTACATCCACAATTTTTGAGGCTCTTTCGAGCTGGTCAACATTTACTTCCGAAAGGCCGATGTGTCGAATCAATCCTTCCTGCTGCGCTTGCTTCAACGCACCCAGGCTGTCTTCCATAGGCACATGACTGTCGATACGATGAAGTTGATAAAGGTCAATACAATCTACCTTCAGGCGTTTCAGGCTACCTTCCAGGCAGGAACGCAGATACTTGGGATCTCCGTTGGGTTTCCATTGATTGGGGCCGGGGCGGGTTAGGCCACCTTTTGTGGCAATCAGCATTCCGTCGGAATAGGGATGAAGCGCTTCCGCGATTAGTTTCTCCGATACATCTGGACCATAGCTATCAGCCGTATCGATAAAATTCACGCCTAAGTCGGGTAAACGTCGGATTACCCGAAGCGCTTCGTTTTTGTTGTCGGGCGGGCCCCAGATTCCGCTTCCCGTGACGCGCATGGCTCCATACCCAAGTCGGTTAATTTTGAATTCTCCTCCTATCGTAAAAGTTCCTGATGCGTTTATACTTTTTGTACTGTTCATGGCTGTGTGGATAGTAAAATTAAAAGGGGTTAAAAACCCCCTTTTGCAAATATCTATATTCCGGCTAGATTCAGGGTCCCTCTATCAAATACCCCCATTCCTGGATAGTTTCCGGTTCGCAATCGCCGTTCTTCTGCTCTCTTCATCATCCGACGGGTTGATTCCCCTTCAAGATACTGTTTGTACTCTATCCAGAAACGATATACCCCTACTTTGAACTTGCTTTGCTTTTTCCGTTCCATGCCTCTCCGAAGTTTATAGTATTGGTGATAGGAATAATTTCTCAAACTGCGCAAAACTTCTATGCCATGTGCAAATGCCCCTCCAAAGCGCCCTTGTTCTGGGGCAGTCGCTCACAGTCACTCCCCTAAACGGATTTTTTCCTCCCCACTACTGGGAAAATCCGTCAGCATTTGTTGTATTAGGTCTTTCAAACAGCCACAGGAGGTTAATAGCCTTTCCACTTGGGTACTACTGCCACCAGGGGGAAGTTTGCGGGGCGACAGTAATTAATAAAGGTTCGCCAATACGGGGCGTTACCAGGGGCAAATTCAGCTCCTGTGCCCTAGACATGACCCGCTCGATCGGCTCGTACCAGGGGTGTAGGGCAAGGGTGAATTTGCCCCAGTGTACGGGCAAGAGCAGCTTGGCGCGCAGATCCAGCGCTGCCTGGACAGTTTGTTCGGGCATCATGTGGATGTACCGCCAATTGTCGTTGTATTGCCCACATTCCAGAATCACCAGCTCAAATGGTCCGTACTGCGCACCTATTTCTTTAAAATGTGCATCGTAGCCCGAATCGCCACCCAGGTAAAGGGCATGATCCGGAGTTTGCAACACAAAGGAAGACCACAA
Organism: Cytophagales bacterium; assembly: GCA_038204185.1. GTDB lineage: Bacteria > Bacteroidota > Bacteroidia > Cytophagales > Spirosomataceae > Salmonirosea. The sequence continues at coordinate 8,965 of JBBRDE010000063.1, read as the reverse complement.
CGATTGCCCCCGCTTGAACAGACGCCCCGAGAAATGCCGGGCGGGTAGAGCGGTGAAACGCAGCACCCCAGCCACGGTAGCCTCTTCCTGCCAGGCGAGTTCCCTAATCGCGTCGGGCTCGTAACCCCAGCGTTCAAGGTGTGCCCCTACCCCCAACGACGCCACGACCTGCTTCACTTTGGGATGTAGCTTTTTGATCGTTTCGTAATCCAGATGGTCATAATGGTCGTGGGTCAGGAGTAGCACGTCGATGTCGGGCATATCCTCCACTGCGTACTCATTGCTACCCGGATAATTTTTTCCAAAAAAAGACACCGGAGAAGCATGCCCACTGAATACCGGATCGACCAGAATTTTCTTACCCGCCACCAACAGCAAATAGGAAGAATGTCCGAACCACACCAGCGTGGGCTCATCCGTAGGTAGCGTTTTTAGGTTGGTACGTACCCAAGGTAGGGGCTTGTTTGGCTTGCGGTCTGTGCCAGGCTTCAGAAAATCAGCGGCGGCATCCCACATCGATACGCCCTCGACCATCACGGGCGTGGGGCTGAGGTTATGAAAGGTACCCTCGCGGTAAGCAGGTACTTTTTGGATGCGTTCGAGGCGAATTCCGGAGGGTACCTTGCCGAATTGGGGTTGTTGGAGAAAAAGCCAGATGCCAAAGGCAATTAAGAGGATTAGAAATAGGAGTAACATAATGGATTTGAAAGAGTCGTGTTTTCTCTTTCTTCCTAACTCAACTCGTCTTTTTATAATTCAAAATAGCCCAACCGTTAAATAGCATCGCAAAACCCGCGATAACCAGAAAGTGAAGCTTGATATCTGAGAATCGGCTACCTTTCAATACTAACATCCGCATCACGTCGATAAAATAAGTGACGGGGTTGCCGTAAGCAATCACTTTGGCCCAGCCGGGCATACTGTCGATGGGGGTGAAAAGTCCGCTCATCAACAGGAAAATCATCATGAAGAAAAAAACGACCGACATGGCCTGTTGCTGGGTGTCGGCATAGGTGGAAATAAGTAAACCGAAGCCCAGCATGGCCACCAGGTACAACGCCAGAAAAGCATACAGCAGCACTACACTCCCCAACGGCACAATGCCGTAAACCAGTCGACCTACCACGAAAAGTCCGACAGAAAACACGAACATCCCGATGACCCAAAACGGAATAAGCTTACCCAGAATGAAGTGGTACTTACGGATTGGCGTCACGTTGATCTGCTCAATGGTACCTACCTCTTTTTCCTTTACAATATTGAGCGAACACATATAGGCACAGACCATAGTGACCAATATGGCTAGAATGCCGGGAACCATAAAAAAGCTGTAATTCAGGAAAGGGTTGAACCAGTTGGACGACACTACCTGGATCGCGGGCATGGGCGTAAAACGCTGCGGCTGAATCCAGTACAGCAGGATGTCGGCGTTAAAATCAGCGATGATGCGCCCCAGGTACGCCCCGCCCAAACCGGCCTTGGTACCATTGATGGCATTGACGGCGATGAAGAGTTTTTGCTTGTTGTCCCGCACCAGATTTTTCTCAAAACCGGCCGGGATTTCCAGAATCAGATCCGCTTTGTCATTTTCAATTAGCCCAAAGGCCTGCTTGTATGAATGGCCGTAGTCGGCTAGTCGGAAATACCCCGAAGCCGTGATTTTGGAAGTCAGTCTTTGTGAATAGGGCGAGTGATCGTGGTCAACGATGCCAATGTTGATATTTTTCACTTCGTAATCCGCCGCCAGCGGCATCACCAGCAATTGAATGATGGGCATAACGAAAATGACCGGCAGCAATGATTTGTTGCGAAAAATCTGCCGAAACTCTTTTTGGAGTAAAAATCTGAGCGTGCGCATAGTTTCGGTTATTCCAGCCTTACCTTAAATCGCTTAAAACTCACTACTAAGAGAAAAACAGTCATAGCCGCCAGAATGAGGGTTTCTTTCCAGATGGCGGCAAAGCCCAACCCCTTAATCATGATGGATTTCACGATGATATAGTACCACTTGGAAGGTACGATGTTGGCGATGATCTGTAACGGCATCGGCATGTTCTCCAGCGGAAACATAAAACCCGTAAGCAGCATGGTCGGGATAAGCATCCCCATAAGCGAAATGAGCATGGCGGATTGCTGTGAGTCGGTGCTGTTGGAAATGAGTAGGCCTAGCGACAACGCGGTCAGAATCAACAGGCTGCTCTCGGCAAAAAGCAATAGTACGCTCCCCTCAAAGGGCATGTCCAGCAGAAACACGCTCAGTAGTAGAATGACCGTCAGGTTCAATAATGACAGCATGAAATAGGGAACAGCCTTCGAGATAATCACTAAAAACGGATTAAATGGCGACACCAGCAGGACTTCCATCGTACCCAGTTCTTTCTCGCGCACGATGGATACGGAAGTCATCAGCACGCATACCAGCAAGAGCACCAGCGCCATTACGCCCGGCACAAAGTTGGTGGCCCCTTTCAATTCAGGGTTATATAGCATCCGGGTTTCGGGAATGATCTGGTAAGGCAGTGGATTGGTGGGCATCAGTTGCTTCTGGTAGTCCAGTACAATGTTATTGACGTAGTTGGTGAGGGTGGTGGCCGTGTTGGGATCGGAGGCATCGGCAATGACCTGGATCTGGGCTTTATTGAAGCGCTGCAGGTCGTCGTTGAATCCATCCGGAAACACCACGACGAGTTTGGTTTTACCCTCCTGAAAGGAACGCTCGATCTGATCATGGCTCAGCAGACTTTGCTCAATTTCGAAACTGGTGCTGGCCGCCAGTGCTTCGATGATCCGCTGCGAAGCGGCATCTTTGGCGTAGTCGCAGACGACAATCTTAGAATTCTTGATTTCGTTCGTTAGGGCAAAGCCAAACAGTACGATCTGCACAATCGGCAGCCCGAACAGCATCAGCAAAGTCTTCCGGTCACGAAAAACATGGTAGAATTCTTTTCTCACAAACGCCAAAAACTTTTTCATTGTCCACTATCCATTATCAACTATCAACTAAATTACTCTCCCCTCACTGCGCCGCGGGCTAATTCAAAAAACACCTCATCCATCGAATCAGCGGAAAACTGCTTTTTCAAATTCGGCGGCGTGTCGAGCGCTTTTATTACACCATCGACCATCATCGAAATACGGTTGCAGTACTCGGCCTCATCCATGTAGTGGGTGGTAACAAAGATGGTGATACCCCGGCTGGCGGCATCGTAAATTAAATCCCAGAATTGTCGGCGCGTCACGGGATCAACACCGCCCGTAGGTTCATCCAAAAATACGATTTTGGGCTCGTGCAGTACGGCCACCGAAAATGCCAGTTTTTGTTTCCAGCCTAAGGGTAGTGAACCAACCAGTTTTTTGATTTCGGTACTCAGGCCAAGCTGCCGAATGAGCGTATCACTTTTTTCTTTGATCTGTGCGTCGGACAATCCGTAAATTCCTCCAAAAAACCGGATATTTTCCAGTACGGTCAGGTCTTCGTAGAGCGAGAATTTCTGGCTCATGTACCCAATATTTTTCTTGATACTTTCAGTTTGTCTATACACATCGAAACCCGCAATACTCGCCTCGCCCGATGAAGGGGTCAGCAGTCCGCACAGCATGCGCATGGCGGTGGTTTTGCCCGCCCCATTGGCACCCAGAAAACCGAATATTTCCCCCGCGTACACCTCGAACGTAATGGCGTCCGTTGCGACGAAATCGCCGAAGCGTTTGGTGAGTTTGTTGGTTTTGATGACGACTTGTTTCATTTAGTGGAGAATGAAGAGTAAAAAATCGATTCGTCACCAGAAAATTATTGTTATCAGTCCATCAATGAAATGAAACAATCCTCTATGGTAGGTGTAGTGGGTTGCATTGCAATATGCTGATGGTCTTTCGATTCAAGGTACCTCAGGAGATTTTTTTTAACTTCCTCACCATCATTCTCAAATGAAATATGATGATACTCACCGAATGAATTACAGCTCTTGATGGCCTCGTGGTGCCGCAAATCCTGCAATAACCCGCTCATGTCAGTGGCTTTAATGGCGTACAATTCTTCGGGGTACCTACCAATAATATTCGCAGGCGTGTCGATGGACATAATCCGACCTTTCTGAATCAGGGCAATGCGTTCACAGAGGGTAGCTTCGTCCATGTAGGGTGTCGAAACCAGGATCGTGATACCCTGTTGTTTCAGACGTTTCAGCATGTCCCAAAACTCTTTCCGCGACACGGTATCCACCCCCGTGGTAGGCTCGTCGAGGAACAGTACCGTAGGCCGATGGATCAGGGCGCAGCACAGGGCCAGTTTCTGCTTCATACCACCCGATAACTTTCCTGCCCGACGGTTCTTGAACGGTTCGATTTGTACGTAAATCTCCTTGATCAAATCATAATTTTCAGCGACTGTGGTGCCGAATACCGTAGCGAAAAAGTTGAGGTTTTCTTCGATCGACAAATCCTGGTACAGCGAAAATTTTCCCGGCATGTACCCTACCTGGCTGCGAATTGCCTTGTAGTCTTTCACCACATCCAGTCCATTCACCGATGCCCTGCCGCCGTCGGGTAGCAGCAGTGTAGTCAGCAACCGAAAAATGCTCGTCTTCCCCGCACCGTCGGGACCGATCAGGCCGAAGAGTTCGCCTTTTTTCACCGAAAAAGACACACGATCCACCGCTACGATTTTTCCGTCGCCATAGGTTTTCGATATATCGGTCAGCTGAACCATTTATTTTAGTTGAAAGTTGAAAATGGCAAGTTGAAAGTGAGAAGTTCAGGGAGATTGGAACCAACCTACATAGAACAAAAAAAGGAGCGGCTAATGGCATATTTCAAGATCACTTTCAATTTTCAACTCTCAACTTTCCATTAAACTTAACTTCCCCGTACATCCCAATCTTGAACGTACCGTCGTTGGGTACCTTGATTTTGGTAGCGTACACCATGTTAGCGCGCTCGTCTTTGGTTTGGATGGTCTTGGGCGTAAACTCGGCCTTATCGTTGATCCAGATGAGGGTACCCTCCGTCCGGCGGTATCCGCCTTGGCCATCGTCGGTCAGGATCGTTACCTTTTGGTTGAGTTTGACTACAGGAAGTTGGTTACCCGTAAGGTAGGCCCGCAGGATCATGGTAGACAGGTCGGCGATTTTGTAAAGCGGCTTGCCTATTGCGGCCATTTCGTTGGCTCCGACGTAGGTGGTCAGCACCGTGCCGTTCATTGGATTGACAATCCGGCACCTGGCCAGTTGGTCATCGATCTGGTCGATCTGTACACGCAAGGGTAGTACATCACTGCTCAACGACGACGATTGCGTTTGCAAGGCTGATACCTGGGCTTCCCGCTGCCGATCAATGACCAGCAGTTGTTTTTGCGCCTCGTCTACCTGGGCTGATATATCGTCGAGTTGCTTTCGGGTAGCGGCATCAGCTTTTACCAAACCTTCGAACCGCTGCTGCTCTTTCCTTAGATTGTCCAGTCGACTTTGGGCTACGGCGGTCTGTTGGGCATAGTAGCCCGTCTGGGCCGAAATGTTGGGGGTGCGGCTGCGGGTCGCTTTCACCTGCGCTTCCAGTTGCTGTTTTTTCAGGAACAACTGTGTACTATCGATGGAGCCCACAATCTGGCCTTTCTGTAGCGTCTGGCCTTCCTCCACATCAAATTGCAGGAGCGTTCCGCCTACCTCCGCCGAAATGATGGTTTCCTCTGCCTCGAACGAACCTGACGCGTCGAATTCGTTCTCGTCCTTCGTGCAGGAAAACAGCAAGACAGCTAGCAACAGCGGAAAGCTTATAGCCCATAGCTTTGTGCGTTTTTTTGGATTCAGGGATGTCATAGAGCGTAATTGTTTTCTATTTCAAAGGATTATTTTTATAGCCACTAGCGGTCAGCCATTGGTTATCTACTTAAAAACCTGCCGTGACCGCGTACCCATACCGCGCCATCAATAACTGAATCTGATGAAGCAATAGATTCTGCCGGGCCTGATCTTCGGCATTCAGGTATGTGAGATAATCATTGACCGTGAGCGTTCCGAATTCCAATTGGGTGTTAGCCGTGGTTTTTACCTGTTCCCGGAGGGTGATAATCCGGACATCGGTGTCAATCAGGGCCTGATACTTACTTAGCTCACGGCTTTGCTGTTTCATTGAAATTTGGGTATTGAGCAGAAAGGTCTCCCGCTGTATCTCAACTAGATTACGATTGATTGTCAACAATTCTCGATCGTTTTTTAGCGTATAAAAAGCCCCCAGATTCCAGTTGAGCCGCAGCCCGCCCAGTGCATAAAAATCAAAGGTATTAGTCAGCATATTAAGTGCAGGACGACCGTACCCGCCCTGCGCGAATACGCTAAGCCGGGGATTGATCCGGGTCGCAAGCAAACGATTTTGCACATCGAAACTCCGCTGCTGTACCTCGAACAAGCTTAGTTCGGGACGGCTCACTTCCAGCGAAAGGTCCGGCACAGGTGGTGTTTCCAGCGCCGTACTTTCATCCACCGGTTGACCAATGAGCAGGGCCAGCATGTCCCCATAGCCCTGGCGATTGGCCCGCAACTCGATGCTCCGCTGGTCGGCTTTCAACAGTTCGGCGTTAAGAATGTCCGCGTTGCTTTTCAGAGCGGTACCGTTGGCAATGGCGGCAACGGTTTTGTTAAGACCTATCCTGATGTCATTTTTCAATAATTCCGTCTGCCTGATCTGTGCGTTCAGCAGCAACATGCCGAAAAACATTTGGTTCACCCGCTCCCGAAGTTTGTACAGTTCCACTTCCACTTGCTGAGTCTGGATGGCGGCGTTGGCGCGGGCCAGTTCTTTCTGCTGGGTCACGATTTGCCCATCGGTTAGGGATTGGCTGATCTCGCCGAATACCTTGTATTGATCCTTACTCACCGTGGGGATTTTCATGCCGGGAATCTCAATCGGCAGGCTGGTCACCGCCGATTGGTAGGTCGCCTGCCCACCCACAGCCAGCTGCGGCAGGGTACCTTTGACGGCGTTGCTGACGGTGTAATCCCGCGTTTTCTCGATGAGCGCCAATTGTTTCACCACCGGGTAGTGGGCGTGGGCCAGCGTGTAGCATTGTTCCAGGGTAAGGGACTGAGCAGAAGCGATGTTTAAAAAGCTGAGGGCTATCAATGAATAGCCGATGGCGTTTAGGCATATTGCCCAGATCCGATTCTTACAGGTACCCATTTATTCTTTTGATTTAAATATTTGATTAAATCTCCCGAAATAAAAAGCTACGAGGTAGCCAGTATCGCTTTGACCCACTGCGGAATCAGTGCTTTACGCTGCGCCATCATCTGATTGAAATCTGCCTCGGATAGATTCCCCAGATTGGAGAAAATGGGTTTGGCAATAAATGGAAAAACGGTCAGCCCCATGACGTTCATAATAAACTGCACAGGATGGATCGGCGCGATTCTTCCCGCCGCTGCCTCCTCCTGCAATTGTTTCATCAGATATGATCGCATCAAAATCTCTTTTATTCTGATTTTGGCGACGAGCTCCTGCGGATTGTTGCGCAACTCACTCAGGATAAAAATCGGAATGTCGGGCTCTTCGGTCAACAGATCGATGTAGTTACCCACCAGCAATTCGATCTTTGTTTCAAGTGACGTTCCCTGCGCATTGAAAATATCCGTCAGAGACAGCAAAAAATGCTGCATCGTTTCCAGCATAATGAGGTCGAAGAGTTTCTGCTTGCTCCGAAAATAGTAGTTTAGCAGGGCCAGGTTCAGGCCTGCCTCCTCGGCAATATCGCGGGTGCGGGTAGCAGCGAAGCCCTTTTTATGAAAAATATTTCGTGCTGCCTGCTTGATTTTCTCCTCGGTGCTGGCATCAGCCTCCCCAAATGTCTTATTCACTTTCATCCTCCATCTAAATAGTGTACAAATCTAACCATACAAGTGATTAAATCAAATGATTAAATCATAAAATACCTTATAGTGGGTACCTTGTCCTTCTTTATACGGTTTTTACCAGCTTGAAGGCACCCTATCCCCGCCTCAACTCAAACACCGTAATTTCGGGCCTCACGTTGAACCGTACCTGAAACAGGTGCCCCAACGCGCGATTGATGTACAGGGTACGGCCATCTTCCAGCGCGATCCGGCCCTGATCGTACCGCTTGTTGTTGACGGGAAGTAAGGGGGCGCGTAGAAAGGGTGGCTTACACTGTCCGCCGTGGGTATGGCCCGACAGAATCCAGCCCTGATACCCATTCCAGACGGGCAGGTCGGCCACGTCGGGGTTATGGCACAGCACTACCTGCGGCTGGTCGGGATTCAGGTCATTTAAGGCTAGCTCAGGTTTGAAGTTGGTACCCCAATAATCATCCATGCCAACGACATTCAGCCCGGCGACCTGCGTCTGCTCATTGCGCAGAATATGAATACCCTTATCCACTAAGATTTTCGCCACGCGGTCGGCCACGGGGGCTTCCAGCCAGTCTTTGCCGTAGTCGTGGTTGCCCAGCACGCCCAAAGTACCCAGTTTGCCATATACGGCATGGTCATACACTTCACTGAGCTGTTCGAACTGGGCTTCATTTTCATAATTCACAAAATCGCCCGTGTACACCACAAAATCGGGGTTGAGCGCCTGGGCTTTTTTAAAAGACTCAACGAGGTAGCTTCGGGGGAATCGGGTGCCGACGTGCGTGTCGCTGATTTGCATGAGGGTCTTACCCACGAGCCCCTGCGGTAAGTTTCGGAGGAACATGGTGTGGCGGGTAAATTCCAGCCAGAAAGGCTCCACTTGCCAGGTATACAAGCCGGTAAGCAGTCCGGCTGCGCCCGTGGCGGCTACTCCTTTAAAAAATGTTCTCCTTTTCAAATCGGTTTGATCGAGTGTTGTCTTTCTTCCAAAGTGTTTCAAAAATTACCTCTTCCCAACCACTTTTTGTCTCCCTTCACCGTGTACCTATCTCTTTTTTGTGAAAGGGTGAAGGTAGTGGCTGTTTTTTTAAAATAAACCGCAACCA
>JBBRDE010000062.1:0-21751 GCA_038204185.1 Cytophagales bacterium | reverse complement strand
GCCAGGGCATCGGCCAGAATCTGATTGCCGGACTTGCCCGTGGTGAATTGCTCCGTCAGAATTTCCTGCAAACGGTTGCCCTGCTGGAAAGCCTTTTTAAGGTAGTCAGGCACCTCCGTTTCGCCGGGTTTTAGCACGTAGGCAATCTGCTGCTGATCGGTGTTGAGGCGCAGGTAGCTGATACCAAAGTCTGTATGGATCAGGTCGCCGGGCATAATCACCTGCTGACCAGGCCGCTTCGAGAAGGTGCGAAGGTGGTCGAAATTGGTGGCGTCGGCGCGTTGAATATCTACCGTCGGGTGAAACCAGGTACCCAGTCCGAGGTCCGTCACGCGCTGACGAAGGTACCACACCACATCGTCGGTGGTAGTCACACCCGGTTGAATAACCTTTTCCGAAAAAGCCTCCTGAATAATCTGGTGCGAAATGCGGCAAATCATGGGATAGATGGCCATTTCCTTCTCGGTACGGGTTTCGAGCCAGGCTACGGCCAGGCGGTCGGCGGAAGTAACGCGTGCCTGAAAAGCTTTGGGTAGCTTGTTCATGAACTCCTGCTGTTCGGTGTAGGTCAGTCCATCGGCGTGGGCGTAGTTTTTAGAGTAATTCAGGGCAATTTGCTTCGGGTTTTTCTGCTGAATCACCTTGATCAGCGCATCCCACTGATCGGGATTGGAACTGAGGTCCCACTCGCCTTTGAGCAGGGTACCTACGTCGTAGCGGGCAATGGCCAGTTTGTCGAGCGGCTTATTCGCTCCCGACGTAGCGACGCCCGAAGTAGCGACGCCCGGATCGTAGAACACCATAATAGTCCGCCGCCGCGCCGACAGCCAGGTACTGGGCAGCATGGTTTTCATGACGGGGTCTTCATTGTACTCGCGCGAGATGATCACCCACATATCCACTCCCTCGCGCCGCATGAGCTGCGGCAGCAGATTCTCGAAGCGGTCTTCCAGAATGGCATCCACGGTTTCGGCGCGTTCGCGCTCGGTCAGGATGGTGGGGATGGTTTGGGCGAAAGTGGTAGAAACAAAGACAGTGAACTGGAAAGCAAGGAGGGAAGTAAAGAACCGGAAACGCATCAATGAGATTAATTTAGGTTTGAACTCTAAAAATAGGTATTTCATCTGAACCAAATAGTATGCATGCGTTTTCAATTTCTTTTAATCGAATGAAACATGAAACTTCCCTTAGTAACACACTGGTTCTTTTCCTGCTTTTAGCGGGTACCGCCATTGCGCAGTCGCCCCAAACCACCACTACCTGGAAAGGCTTTGAAAAAGTGGACTTTCCTTTTGAGGGTACCACCGCCTGGTACGTGAAGCCCAAGCAGGCTCTGGCGGGGAACCCGTGGGTATGGCGGGCGCACTTCCCGGGCTGGCATACCGAGATGGATAGCATCCTGCTCAGCCGGGGTTTGCACGTGGCCTATATCAACACCAACGATTTGTTCGGGCATCCCAAAGCCATGCGCCTGTGGGATCAGTTTTATGACTACCTAACTACGGAGAAAGGCTTTGCGCCCAAAGTGGCGCTGGAAGGCGTGAGCCGGGGTGGGCTGTACGTATACGGCTGGGCCAAAAGGAACCCCAGCAAGGTGAGCTGCATCTACGCCGAAGCACCGGTCTGCGATCCTAAAAGTTGGCCGGGAGGCAAAGGCAAGGGGGCTGGGTCGCCCAAGGACTGGCAGCGCTGGCTCGACCTGTACGGACTGACCGAAGAAACGGCAAAGGATTTTAAGGATACCCCCCTCAATGGCCTGGAAGGAATGGTCGCTTTCAAGATTCCGGTACTACACGTGATTAGCCTGAAAGACAAGATTGTTCCGGTGGAGGAAAATACGTTCCCGCTGATTGAAGCCTATACCAAACTGGGTGGTCCGGCTATGGTCTACTCCATGAGTCGGGGCGAACAAACGCTGGAAGGCCATCATTTCCCCATCGAGCAGCCCGACCGCTGGGCGGATTTTATTCAGCAAAACAGCTACCCGGTGCAGGAGGTACTGAGTCGGGAAAGGTACCTCGTGCCCAATCGGGGGGTAGGTGCGGCTTTATCAAAATTTCAAAATAAAAAAGAAGGAACGGTGGCTTTTTTGGGCGGGTCGATTACCCATAATACCGGCTGGCGCAATAAGATAGCACAGTATCTGGAAGAGCGTTTTCCCGACACAAATTTCACCTTCATCGCCGCTGGAATTCCCTCTCTGGGAAGTACACCCCATGCGTTTCGTTTTGGCCGCGATGTACTGGCTCAGGGTACCCCCGATCTGCTTTTTGTGGAAAGTGCAGTGAACGACCGGGGCAATGGATTCAGTCGGGAGGCACAAGTGCGGGCGCTGGATGGGATCATGCAGCAGGCGTATGCCGCCAACCCCGGTATGAGTGTAATATTAATGGCCTTTGCCGAACCGCACAAAAATAAGGAGTATGAAGCAGGGAAAGAGCCCATCGAGGTAGCAGTACACCGGCAGGTAGCCGATCACTACGCCGCCGCCTTTATCAATTTGTCGCAGGAGATGTACGACAGGATTACGGCAGGAGAGTTCTCGTGGCAGTTTGATTTCAAAGACCTACATCCGTCACCCTACGGACAGGAGCTTTACTATCAGTCGATTAAAGAATTGCTGGACAAAACGGATGCTAAAGCTATGGTTGTAGCACCGAAAATCCCCGAGCCGTTGGATGCTTTTTCGTACAGCAAAGCCCACTATGTAGAGCTTGAGGAAGCGGTACCTACGAAGGGTTTCAAAATTGACCCGCAATGGGAACCGTACCCGGCAATTGCCACCCGGCCCGGCTTCGTGAAAGTACCTATGCTGGTGGGGGAGGAAATTGGCGATTCGTTTGAATTAACTTTTACCGGACGTGGCGTAGGCATTGCGGTGGTGTCTGGTCCCGATGCGGGTATCCTTTCCTACCGAATCGATGGTAAGAAGGCCCGAAAGCTCGACCTGTTCACACAGTGGAGTACTCAACTGCACCTACCCTGGTACCTGATGCTGGATGATACTTTGAAACCGGGCAAGCCTACCATCAAAGTGACCATTGCTGACACAAGAAATCCGGCAAGCGATGGGTACGCCTGCCGAATTGTGTATTTTCTGGTGAATGAATAGTGGCAATAGGTTGTAAGCAGGCATAGGCAAAAAAAGCTGACTGCCTACAGCCTATAACTTATTGGCTACTGCTTCCCCGTCTGCGTGGTGTAGGTACTTTCAAAAATCTTATCGGCATTACCCGCTTCAAAACCGTCGCGGCGGTGTTGGCGCTGGATTTGATCATGAGGTAGAGCAGCAAACTCAGCTAGCACCCGACGCTCGGCAAATTCAACGTAAGAACCAGAAATCGTATGTTTCTCGCCATTGGCAAACTCGGCTTCGATCATCTGCGCTACGGTCGAGCTTTGCAGCAGTCCACCATCGGGACTTTTCTTGGTTTTTCCGCCAGAATCGTTGAGCTTAATGCCCTGCTTTTCCAGGAATTCGTTGAATCCGGCCACCGTATCGTAGCCTTCCGACAGGTTATGCACGCTAATGGTAAAGTGGTTGAGATAGTAGCGGTTGTAGATCACCCAGGCAGCGTACTCACTTTCTTTGAGCAGTGTGAGGTAATCGCTGAGGGTAGGGGTGCGCCACAGCGGCTGGTGCAGGAAGGCGTCCACGGCATTGCCATCATCCAGATTCAGGTTATCCACCGGGTCGCTGGTGACCTCCTGGGTATAGCTGTAAATGATGCGTTGCGCCTCTTCCGAAAGGTCGCCGACTCGCAGTTCGCTCACAAAGATGCGTGGATAGTTCGGCTCCGGTGGGCTAAACCAGTACGCATCAAGCTTCTTGCCTTCAAAGTTGTAATAGTCGCGCTTCTGGTAGCCGTAGTGCAGGAAAATTTTTTCAAACGAGGCAATGCCCAGCTGAGGTACCCCCAGCGTGCGGAAGGCGATGTGGTCATTTTCGATGTCGCTGGTATTGGAAATAATTCCTTCACTTACCATGGCGTTGAGGATGACTTTCACGTCGGAGACGCGTTCCTGGTAGCGGCTCATGAGGCCGTTCATGACGGTGTCGAGGGCGATTTGTGTAGTGGATGAAGTATTCATGTGTTTGTTTTTGAAGTAATCTGATTCTGATTATCCGTGCCACTGTTCAGAACCGTGGCACGGATGGTAGAAGTAACCTATTTTGTTTGCCTTCGTGCCACTATCTAAACTCATAATCAACTCCCCACACCTGCGATAGGAGGGTTTGAGGGGCGTCCAATATTTTGGCACTTTGGTGCAGGGTAGGCGTAACGGGCGAGTTGGCGGCCAAGTACTCCTTCATGGCATTATGCAGGGTGTAGTCCAGGGTTCGGGTGTTTTTTACCCCCTTCATCCGACAGAGTACATCGTCCGGGTCGCCTTCGCGTTCGCAGGCTGAAAATGAGTACGTTTTTTTCAGATCAAGCGGTGTGCCGCCAATCTCCACCTTTTGTACCTTCTTACCCAAGGGTTCAAAAGCTTTAAACTCAATAGTCATGCCCTTGAACCGGATCAGCCATCCCCCAAACCGCCGGCTGGCGTCTTTGGCAAATACATTTTCCAGTTCCTCTTCCAGCCAGTCCATGATTTGCTGGCCGGTCGCTTCACCTACCCGCACGGGCGAATCCACGGGGAGCATATCAAAGAGGTACCCTTCTGTAATATGCACCAAACCGTCTTTCTCTGGTATGCGGGGTGGGCAAAACCGAAACCCGTTCGATATCACCACATCCGTTTTTACCTTCCATTTCAAAGCATCCACCACCATCGTATCCATGCTATTCTCCACCACAAAGTAGCGGTACAGCGGCACGGTGCTTTGGCCGATTTCTTTATAGATATTTTTCTGAAACGGCTTTTCGTGGGTTGCTATCAGTTGCGCTATCTCGGCATCGGCCGTGTGTTTTTCGGGATCTACTTCAAGCAGCTGGTATTTCTCGCCGGTTATCTTTCCGTCTTTCACGCTAAGGTCCAGCCGGCCGATAAAGGAACCGAACGCGCCCGGCTCCACTACTTTGGTGTATTTGCACTGAATGGGCTTACGGATGCGCTCGTGGGTGTCGCCGCCAAAAATATAGTCAACCCCTTTGCAGTCGGGGTTATTGCCCAGAGCAATCTGTTGCGAAAGCCCCAGGTGCGACAGCAGAATCACAAAGTCACACTGTTCCTGTTTGCGCAGCACATCTACGTAATATTTCAGGTTTTCCTCCGCCTTGGTGTAGAGAATTCCCTCGCTGTAAGCGGGCGATTGCCGTTTGGGGACCAGGTGGTCGGTATAGCTCAGAAACCCTATTTTCACCCCCAGCATGTGGGTGATGTGGTAGGGCTGGAAAATCAACTCACCCTTCTGTCCATTACCTGCATCATGGTACATATTGGCACAAATCTTGGGTGCTTGTAAGGCTCCCAGCAGCTTCTGCATCTGGGTCTTGTAATACACCACCTCCCAGTTGCCAGGGATGTACAGGTCATATTTGATGGCATTCAGAATTGGAACCAGCGCTTCGCCCTGCGTTTTGACCGCAAGCTCGCTGCCCTGGTACATGTCGCCGGTATCGATTACAAACGTATTCGGGTTCTCTTTCCTGATCTTATTGATCATGGTAGCCAAGTGCGCGTACCCTCCCGTTTTCCGAAAAACCGGCTCATCCTTTTCCCAGAACATTTCGTCGTGGGGGTGAATCTGGCAATGGACATCCGTAGTTTGCAGCAGGGTAATAGTACCGTTTTTTAGTATATGGGATGCTGGCTTCGCAGTGGGCTGATTATTAGAGTTTTTGCTGATCGGTGACAGGCCTATACCCGCACTTGCCAGTAGTCCTTTCTGAATGAATGATCTTCTTGAATTCATGAGTCAAGTAGTTGCTGAAGTTACATGAACACTCGTGATACAATTTTTAAAATCGTGTCACAGGTACCATCAAATTTTAATGTCCAGCCTTGATATAGCTCCAACCTTCCTGTTGCTTCTTTACCAACTCAGCGATGGCAGCAGGAACAAATGTGGCAGCCGGAATGAAATCATTTTCGGTCAATTTGAGACGTTTCATGGTATTGCGACATACCGAAAATACTACCCCTTCCTTTTGCAGGGCAGTGATTTTGTCCGCCATGGGAGCCTCGCCCTTTTTCACCATGGTAAGGGCCTTGCCGTGCATCACAATCTGCACCTGTGTGCCGGGGAGCTCTTGCCAGAGATTCCGGATTTGGCGAAGTATGGCACTGTGATCACTGGTATCAGCACTAACCATATCGACCACCAAGCGATATTTAGGGGCTTGGGCGGAGGCTTGTCTACCGGCCAGGAAAAAAAAAGTAAGTAACAGAACAAAGACGAATGGCTTTTGCATAGGACAGGATCTGGTTAGAAACATTTAGATGTTATTTTCCGAAAGTACTTGCAAGTACTGGAAAGTTATGTAACAATCATCACAAAGGGCTATAAACCCAGAATCCTCTTTCTGAGAATATTGGAATTTCCAGGTACAATTAAAACAGCATCTACCCTAGGCTTACGCCCACCCTTTTTTGAACAGAAAGAAGACAGCTTTCGACTTGTTGCTACTATTTCCCTAAAACCTTTCGAACTTTGGACTTCAATGATCTGAGAACTTTACCCTTGAATAGCTTTGAAACTCTGGCAAAAAGAAAGTACCGTTACTTCCGAAAAAATCGAACGCTTTACCGTGGGCCGCGACCGCGAACTGGATGTACATCTGGCCGAGTTCGACGTGCTGGGTAACCTCGCCCACGCCGTCATGCTGGAATCCATTGGACTGCTCACCACGGACGAACTGGCTGAATTAAAAACGGAATTGAAGGCTATTTACCGAAAAATACAAGCAGGAGAATTTGAAATCGAGGAAGGTGTGGAGGACGTGCACTCGCAGGTGGAATTGCTGCTTACCCGAAAATTGGGCGATACCGGTAAGAAAATCCATAGCGGTCGCTCGCGCAATGATCAGGTGCTGGTAGACTTGAAACTATACGTTCGCGACCGTCTGACGCAGGTGGTGCAGGCTACCGAAAAACTATTTAACGTACTCAATACCCGCGCCGAACAGCATAAGGATGACCTGTTGCCCGGCTATACGCACTTACAAATTGCCATGCCCTCATCGTTTGGCCTGTGGTTTGGTGCCTATGCCGAGGGACTCATCGACGATGTAGTACAGCTCAATGCTGCCTACCGCCTGGCCAATCGCAATCCGCTGGGTTCAGGAGCGGGCTACGGTTCGTCGTTCCCCCTGAACCGTACCATGACTACCGAACTATTAGGTTTTGAGGGCTTGCATTATAACGTAGTCTACGCCCAAATGAGCCGTGGACGTACCGAACAGGCCGCGCTCACGGCCCTTGCCTCCCTGGCAGCGACCGTATCGCGACTGGCGATGGACGTATGTCTTTATAACAGCCAGAATTTCGGCTTCATCGCACTACCCGAAGGCCTCACGACGGGCAGCAGCATTATGCCCCACAAGAAAAATCCTGACGTAGCCGAACTTCTCCGCGCCAAAACCAACCGCTTGAAGGCCCTGCCGATGGAAGTGACGCTGGTGCTGAGTAACCTACCCTCAGGCTACCACCGCGACATGCAGCTGCTTAAAGAAATTCTGATGCCCGCCTTTGATGAAATGCTGGATTGCCTGGATGTAGCTACCTACATGTTGGAAAATGTGGAGGTTAAATCCAATCTCCTCAACGATTCAAAGTACGACCTGCTGTTCAGCGTGGAGCGGGTCAACGAGCTGGTGATGCAGGGGGTACCTTTCCGCGACGCGTATCGGCAAGTCGGTAAGGAAATCGGCGAAGGTACCTACCGTACCGACGGACCGCAACCCTCTCGCGAACTCAACCACACGCACGAAGGCAGCATCGGCAACCTCAATCTTCCGGAAATAAACCAGCGCATGGCAAACGAACTGGCGCGCTTTGAGTTTGATCAGGTAGAGGTAGCTTTCCAAAATTTACTCAAAGCGTGATTCATTTCAGGAAAATCTGGTTAAGTGGCGTTATTCTGGCACTAGGTACCTTGACGTACTGGTCGTGCGGGACGGGAAAGCAACCCAACGGCGAAGTACTGGCCCGGCAGTATTGCGCGGGTTGTCATGTGTTTCCCGAACCATCGTTACTGGACAAAAAGACCTGGGCCGAGGGTGCATTACCTTACATGGCTCTCCGGCTGGGCCTGCAAATCGTAAAAGAGGACTCTGCCTTGTTTCAAAACTACGAAGAGCAACTGCGCGTGGAAGAACTGGGTATTTTTCCCAAGAAACCCGTAGTCAGTGAAGCAGAGTGGGCCAGTATCGTAGAATACTATCTGCGCAATGCCCCCGAAGCCCTGCCAAGGCCCGCCCGCGATACGTTGCAACCGCTGCAAAATTTTCGGGTAAAAAATGCGCTCAGCCCCGTGATGGCGACGGTGACTGCCGTGCGCTTCGATCCGTTCAGCCGTCAGGTTTGGACCAGCCACCGTTCGGGGGCCATGTATGTGTTGGACAATAAGTTTCGCGTTGTGGACTCCCTGTTCAACATGGAAAGCCCCTTTTCGGACTTTAAGTCACAGCAGGGCGCTAGTTGGAATCTGCTGAGCATGGGCTACATGGATCCTAATGATGATGCCAAGGGTACCCTGCTTTCTATTCGGAAGGCCGATGGAAAATGGCGGGGGCGGCGTGTCATTGGGGATTTGCAGCGTCCCGTGCAGGCTACCTACGCCGATGTAAACGAAGACGGCCGGGAGGATGTGATTGTATGCGAATACGGCAACTACACTGGTAAACTGGCGTGGTATGCCGCTACGGAGACGGATTCGATGACCCAGCACATCATCGAAGAGCGTCCCGGTGCCCGCATGACCTACTGGGAAGATTACGACGGCGATGGCCGGTCGGACCTCTGGGTACTTTGGGCGCAGGGCGACGAGCAGATCGCGGTGTACCTCAACGGCGGTAGGGGTAATTTTGCCAAAAAGATTTTGTTACGTTTCCCGCCTTCGTACGGGTCAGGTTATTTTGAGTTAGTGGATTTCAACAAGGATGGTAAGCTGGATATCCTCTACGCCAATGGCGATAACGGCGACAAAACCTACTCGCTAAAACCCTACCACGGCATCCGTATTTTTATTAATAAAGGAAAGGACAAGTTCGAGGAGCAGTACTTTTTTCCGCTGGATGGAGCCACGCAGGCCCTGGCCCGCGACTTCGACGGCGATGGCGATCTGGACATCGCGGCCATCGCCTTCTTCCCCGATTATAGCATCAATCCGGCGCGGAGTTTTGTCTATCTGGAAAATACCGGAAATAATACATTCACGCCCCGCACCTTTCCCGATACCAACCGGGGCCGCTGGCTCACGATGGATGCCGCCGACGTGGATCAGGATGGGGACATGGATTTATTACTCGGGTCGTTTTATCTGGCGATTACTCCCACTCCGAAAGAGTTGTTGGAACGCTGGAAAACGGAGAACAAAGGAATCCTGTACTTGGAAAACACGCTACGGTGATTGCAGAGATTTTGGTCTTTTATAGTGGGCCTATCTTCAAAAGGGCCACTCGGCACGCACTCCTAGCTTCCCTGATTATATTCTCAGCGTAGATTTTTTGGGAATAAATACTTCCTTCGGTGCTATAATTTCATTTTAAAGGGTTGATTATTAGTTTTTAAAGTAGTACCCCTTCTCAAACCTTACTTTCTGGTAAGTGTAAATTATGTGTATTATTAATTTTTTTTAATAAATAAGCAATTCTTTTGACGGAATTTTATTACTATTGTGTTAAAATTAGTTTTATACAATCTAATACCAAAAAACTTATGGATAAAAATCTATGCAAGCTCCTCGTCCTACTGATGATGGCTAGCGGCCCTGTCTTCGCCCAAACGATTACGGGGAAAGTTACTTCAGCACCTGATGGTGATGCGATGCCGGGTGTTTCGGTGCTCGTGAAAGGAACGACGCGTGGAACCACCACGAATGCGAACGGAACCTATACAGTTTCTGCATCGCCCAGCGCCAAACTAGTATTCTCCTATATTGGCTACAAATCAATGGAGGTTGATGTAGCTAACCGCTCAGGCATTGACATCTCCATGACGGAAGATGCCTCCCAACTGAACGAGGTAGTGGTCACGGCCTTTGGTATGAGTAAAGAGCAACGTGCAGTGGGGTACGCCACATCGACGGTAAGCGCCGATCAGATTGTTCTGACGGCATCGCCCAACTTTGCCAATGCGCTCTACGGCAAAGTTCCTGGCGTTTCGATTAGCTCCACCCCCGGCGGTGCCACCAGCGGGGTGAGTATCAGCATCAGGGGATTTAGCTCTATCACCGGTAACACCCAGCCACTTATTGTGCTCGATGGTATTCCGATTCGTAACGGTGAAGCCCGCAACACCAATTACTGGGGCGACCAGCGTATCCGAGGCAATGGTCTGCTGGACTTGAACCCGGCAGATATCGAGAATATTTCGGTACTAAAGGGCGCCTCGGCTGCTGCCCTGTATGGCTCTGAAGCCGTTAATGGGGTGCTTTTAGTCACGACAAAAAGCGGCAAGGGTCGCAAAGGACTTGGGGTGGATTTCAGCGCCAGCTACAATGTGGATCGGATCGCTTACCTGCCCCGCTACCAGGATGTAAGGGGGCCGGGCTATCCAATGTCAATCAACAACGGGGGAGGTCAGGATGCCAATGGATTTATCTCTTACGACACCGATGGCGATGGTAAAGGGGATACTCGAGGATTGCTCAACACCAACCTGAACTTTGGACCCAAATTCGATGGCCAACCCGTGATGGCGTTCGATGGCGTTATTCGTCCTTATGTTTCTGCCAATAATAGCTACGCTAATTTGTTCGAAAACGCTTCTAGCTCGAACATCAACCTGTCGGTATCGAAGGCTACGGATAACGCTTCCATACGCTTTTCGTTTACCAGACAGGACAACGGCATGATCAGCTACGGGGCCAAGAACAACAAGAATATCGCCAACCTGAACGCCAGCTTCGACCTGGGTAGCAAGCTAAAAACGGATTTGATGGTCAACTACGTCAACCAGTATACCCACAACCGCCCCTTCATGGTGGACCGGCTGATCAATAACTTTACAGGAATGATGAATCGCTTCGAGGCCGCAGAGTGGTATGAAAACGTTTATCAGACCAGCTTAGGGTACAGATACGTAAACGGAGCGAACACCCAAAGCCTCACGCCGCAGGAGAATATCCGCTACAACGGTTTCAAAACCGACATTGCTGATTACCTGTGGAATTCACGTAAAAACCAGTCCGACGAGTATAGTGACCGCGTCATCGCCAGCATCACCCAGCGTTGGCAGATCAACGACCATTTCGATCTGCGGGGCCGTATTGCCTCGGACTTGACGAGTGATAGAATAGAAAACAGTAGTTATAGCGCCATTCCACTGGCGTTTGGTTACTCGGGTGGCTTTGGCATGAACAACAACCTGTACAATAACGTATACGGCGATGTGTTCTTAACCTACAAGCAAGAACTAACCCCAGATATCTCCATGTCAGCTATGGCTGGTTATACAGCCAATCGGCAGCTAAACACTTTCCTGAGCCGGAGTACGAATGGAGGCTTGAGTACAGAAAATTTCTTTGACGTATCCGCCACGGTGAATGTGGCCGGTGGTGGGCAAAACCGTCAGCGTTTCGTACGGGATGCCTACTTAGGTACGGTGAACTTTGATTATAAGAACATCGTGTACCTCGAGGGTACTATCCGCCGCGACCGTACCTCTACGCTTGCTCCTGGAAATAATGCCTTTGTTTATCCTTCACTTAACGCCAGTTTTGTGTTTAGCGACGCTCTTGCCTTACCCTCCTTCTTTACCTTCGGCAAGTTGCGCGCAGCTTGGGGAATTGTGGGCAACTATCCGTCTATTTACCAAGCTAACATTGCCTACAACCAAGGGTCTTTTGCTGTTCAACAAACGGGGGGGCAGCCGGTACTGTTCACCAATATCAGTCCTTACATTGGCAACGACCGCATTCGTCCCGAACAGAAGCACGAGTTCGAGTTAGGTTTGGAAACTAAGTTTTACAACAACCGCCTGGGGTTGGACATTTCTTATTACAACGCACAGATCGTAGATCAGATTCTGCCATTGACCATTGCGGTAGCTTCTGGTGCACGCTCGATATTGGCCAACATAGGAACCCTGCGAAATCAAGGGGTTGAGCTGGCGCTGAACGCGAATCCAATTAAGGGTGTCTCTGCGAATTCATTGAACTGGGACTTGACCTTGAACTTGGCCAGAAACAGTAACAAGGTCGAGAAACTGGCCAATAACTCTACCGAGCTCCTACATGCCGACTACGATGGCAATGCCGCTCAATTGCGGTCGGTGGTTGGTCGTCCAATGGGTGACATCTATGCTCGTGGTATCCTAACCAACAGTCAGGGCCAAAAGCTCGTAGGTCCGAACGGACTTTACCAACTGGATGCCGCTAATTGGATTCGAGTGGGTAACGCCATGCCGAAGCTTACAGGCGGACTCCTCAATAGCGTCAGCTACCGGAACTTCACTTTGGATGTAGTAGCTGACTTCCGATACGGAGGACACATCATGCCTACGGGTATCAACTGGATGACCTCGCGGGGATTGACTAAGGAGAGCCTTAGTAACATGGACACTGAAAGTGGCGGACTGACGTATTACGTCGATGCTGCCGGCAAGGGAATCCAGACTACCGGCACGAGCGGCCCCAACGGACAGCGGGTATTCAACGACGGAATGCTAATGCAAGGTGTGACCGCTTCGGGCGAAACAAACACGAACGTGATTTCCCAGGCCGTGTACTACAACAGTACTTATAACTGGGGCGGACCGCAGTACAGCAGCTCGCGTTATGAGCTGTACGTGAAGGAGAACAGCTACATCAAGATGCGGGAATTGTCATTGGCCTACCGCTTGCCACAGGTGATCGCCAACAAACTTCGCGCCCAGAACGTGTCCCTATCTGTTTTTGGTCGGAACCTGTTCTTCTTCTACCGGACAATCAAGGATATGGACGCCGAGCAGGCTAATGCTGGTTCACGCTGGACTGATAACATAAGCAACGCGGGTACCAACCCTTCTTTCCGCACCTTTGGTGGCATGATTCGGGCAAGTTTCTAATTGTTAAATCAAAAGAAAAATGAAAAAAATAAACATCATACTCATTACGGCAGGAGTTCTCCTGGGTTCACAATCCTGTAAGGAATCGGCATTCACCGATCGCTACGCTGACCCGGCCAAAATCGCCCAAACCACCGTCGAGAAGCAATATACTGGCTTTCTCGGGTCGAATCTCGACTACGTGCTACCCGCTTATAGAAATTACTTCGTAACGCTGAGGACAAGCATCAACCGCTACGTACAAAACACAGGCTGGCCAAATGAATCAGGGCAGTTTGTGCCGGGTTCTGCCGGGGTGGAGGATGTTTGGTTTAACTACTACAACTTCCTCTCGCAATACCGCGAGCTGCAAAAAGTGTACGCTACGCTGGCTCCCGAGCAACAGGATAGCCGTAAAATCTTCATGCTCACCGCTACGGTTTACCTTTATGATTACACCCACCGGATGGTGGATCTTTTCGGGGCCATCCCTTTCTCGGAGGCGGGAATGCTGAGTAAGAATGGTGGTGACTACTCTATATCGAACCCTAAGTACGATACCGCCGAAAGTCTATATACTATTATGCTGGACGATTTGAAAAAAATCTCCACGGAATTGAATGGGATCACCCTGAACGTAGGTTTCCAAAGGTCTTTCCAGACCCAGGACTTCGTCAACAAGGGTAGTTTGCCCGCCTGGAGGCGCTATACCAATTCCCTACGGCTACGAATGCTCAATCGGGTGTCGGGCGTCGAAAGTTTCCGAACCCGTGCCAACACTGAAATGGGCGAAATATTGGGCAACCCTTCTACCTTCCCAGTTGTAGAGACCAATGCAGAGAATATCCAGATCAATGTGTTTGACGTTAACACGAATATCAACTCGAAGGGGTTTGATCAAGGGTTAGCCTCGGCGGGCTGGTATGGTAACACAGCAGGCAAGAGAATGATCGACATAATGATCGCGACCAACGACCCGCGTTTACCGCTCCTCTTCGAACCCGGGGAAAAAGCCGCAGGGAAGTACATTGGTATAGACCAAATGGCCGACAGCAGGCAGCAAACACAGCTGTTCAACGACGGGCTTGTGGCGATTTATAATCGCTACACCCTCAGCCGCAACCAGTTTTTTCCGGGAGTGATTGTCAATGCCGCAGAAGTGAGCCTGTTAAAATCTGAATATTACTTGCGGAGCAATAACTTGGCAAGTGCCAAAACTGCTTACGAGAAAGCCATTGATCAGTCAACGAAGTTCTACAACAGCGTGATGGCACTAAGCAACGCCATCGGAGTAGCGGCCCCTAAGGCTGCAACGGACGCTCAAATTACCGCTTATCTCGCCGGCGACGACGTAAACTGGGATAAGGCCACTACCAGTGCTACCAAGCTGGCCCTGATTGCCCGCCAGAAGTGGCTGCACTTTAACGTGGTACAGGCCTACGAAAACTGGGCGGAGGTAAGAAGGCTCGATATGCCTACACTGAACTTCCAGATTGACAACGCAAATAACCAGACTACACCACCTTTCCGCTGGATCATCCCCAGCAACGAGCAGACATACAACGCCACCAATTACAGTGCGATAAGTGCTCAGGATAAGCTCACTACCAAGATTTTCTGGGATAAGTAGTACGAGAATTGAAGGAATTTCGATTTAGTGATAAGCAAAAAGAGGCAGGCCGTTTGGCTTGCCTCTTTTTAGTACTGGCAGGAGGTGGCCTCTCTAAGGTTTCTTTCTGGATTCATTAGTAAGAATCAACAACTGCGGAAATTCCTGAATACCATTTGAAAAGAGTTGGGTGAGTTCGCCCAGAGACTGGAAGTAAGAACCCAAAACTAAATCGATGTCTCCATCATGGTCAAAGTCGGCGGCTTCCATGGTGAGCCATTTTCCGGCAGCGGCTTCGGGCGTGGAAAATGGCTTGAAATTTAACTTTCCCTGATTTTCCAGATAAATAAACCCCTGTTCGGGCTGGGCCAGGTCGGCGTAGAAGGAAGTGACCGCAATATCCAAATCGCCATCTCCGTCGAAGTCGCGGGCCAATGCCTTGCTCGCGCCGTATAACGGAAACAAATACGCCTCTTTGAAATTGTCTTTCCGGTCATTCAGATAAATACGGACGCCGTGGTAGTTTTTGTCGATGGGTGAGTAGTCCCAATTATCGCCGTTGGTCAGCAGCATGTCCAGGTACCCGTCCCCATTAAAATCGACCATCTCAAAATAACTCGCGCCAAAGGCGGGTTGGAATCTCAAAACCGACTTTTCCCGGAAATGCCCCTTTCCCTGATTATAGTAGATAGAAACGCCTTCCCTGGCCTGCGCCATCAGCACGACCAGGTCAGGTTTTTGGTCGTGGTTCAAATCCCTGATTTCCACTTTCCTTGCGCCGGGTAGCAGGCTCAGGATATGTTCTTTCTGACTATTGAAGTTCTCGTACCAACTCAGCTTCCCGGCATGATTGCCAAATTCGCAGATTACCACATCTTCCTTTCCATCGGCGTCAAGATCCCCGGTGGCAAATTGCACGGGCCTGGCCAGGCCCGGTAGATTGACGCTACCGGGATGACTGTTTTTCTCGATGGACAATAGCCTCCCCATCTTTTGATCCGACGGATTGAAAAGTCCAATCGTCAGCAATCGGGGAGCCGCATTTTTCGGAAAATCAATATCGGTCGGCGCGGTGTCGATCCACCATTTGTTGGACAAGTTGAAATTACTATCTAACACAAATAATGAATGATGGTCGTCGCCTACGTAGAGCTGTGCGTGTTCTGTGTCGTATTTGAGAAGGGTAGTTTTGGGCACGGCTTCATCGCCCAAACTGAGGGCTTGCACCTTGAAGAGGGGCAAGTGATTGGTAACAGTGATAGCCTTTTTTGAAGGAAGGGGTACATCAGGTGCTTCCTTTTCGTAATAGGCCACGAGTCGTTGCCAGGCTGATTCGGATAGTATCGCAGTTTCGGGGTAGATGCCCAATGGCCGGATGGCGTTTACTTCCGCTTCGGGTAGGTCGGCGAAGGGATCAGTTCCCGCTGTCCTAATTCCCAGGCGCAGGGCCATGTTGGGCAGCACACTCGTAATCCAGGTTTTTTTATCCAACAGAGTGGCTTCGGGGAAGAGATGGCAGGTTTGGCAATAGCGCTGAGCCAACAATCTACCTGAGTCCGCAGATTCAACAAAAACCCCTGGGGGGGTACCGTAGCTTGTGGAAGCCGTTCTGTCGGCCTGCCGAAAATTAGCGGTAAGTAGAAAACCAAAGGGTAGAAGAACCAGATAAATTGTATATTTTGGTATCATAGAAGTACTTGAAACAATATTGCCACTAAGCTAATAATCAAGGCTAAGCACCGTTCCTGCTTCCCCCGCCGCTGCCGCCCGCAAATCATTCGCGTGGCAGATTGTTACCCGACCTACCCCCGATTCAAGCGCTACGAAGGCATTGTCCAGTTTTGGAATCATGCCTTTGTTGATGACTCCCGTACCTTTATATGTAGCGTAGGTATCGGGATTTAGTTTAGGAATAACGGCTTCATCATCGTCCGGGTCGGAGAGAACTCCTTTTTTCTCAAAACAGTAGACCAGATTCACTGAGTAGGTACCTGCCAAAGCCACGGCGGTAGCCGAGGCCATTGTGTCGGCATTGGTATTGAGCAACAATCCTTCGTGGCTGTACGTGAGGGGCGCAATCACGGGCACCAGGCCGCTGTTAAGCAGACTTTGCAGTTGCCCGGCGTTCACTTCTTCGATATCACCCACAAAACCATAATCAATGGTCTTGACCGGACGCTTGACCGACCGGATGATTCCCCCGTCGGCCCCCGTCAGGCCGATAGCGTTGCAGCCGTTGGCTTGCAATTGGGCCACGAGGTTTTTGTTCACCAACCCGCCGTACACCATCGTCACCACATCCAGCATGGCGCGATCGGTGATTCGGCGACCATCGACCATATTGGTTTCGATGCCGAGTTGGGCGGCGGTCTGGGTGGCGATCTTTCCCCCACCGTGGACGAGGATTTTGGGCGAAGGCAGCCGGGCGAAGGCTTCCAGAAAAGCCGCGCAGGCTTCAGGATTGTCAATGATGTTACCCCCGATTTTTACTAGTATCATTGGAAAATTGAAACCGGGTCGCCGGTGCGATTGAAAGTTGAAAATGCAGGCTATTCACAGGCAAATTTACCATTAATCCTTTGATCTATGAGAAAAGCCACGCTTCCAAACCGAACGAATGGGGTACCTGCACCTGTTCAATAGTCAGGCCATCGTTGCGGAAGTTGTTGCATTG
The DNA here is from genome assembly GCA_038204185.1 of Cytophagales bacterium. Taxonomy (GTDB): domain Bacteria; phylum Bacteroidota; class Bacteroidia; order Cytophagales; family Spirosomataceae; genus Salmonirosea. Next base: position 4,331 of record JBBRDE010000062.1, on the reverse strand, counting down.
TTTTGCTAATAAGGCTGATAACAAAGTAATTATCCACCGCTCAGGCGGCCCTGTATCAACTATACATCCCTTCACCCCATGCGCCCCGATATAACCACCCGTTCCGACGTAGAAAACCTGGTCAATACCTTTTACAACAAAGTGCGCGACGACGCCACGATTGGCGTAATCTTCAACGAAATAGCCGATGTGAATTGGGGTACTCACCTACCTAAAATGTACGATTTCTGGGAGGGTATCCTGTTTGGTACGGGCAACTACCGGGGCCGCCCCATGCCGCCGCACTTTAAATTGAACGAAACCTACCCCTTCCAGCCTGAGTACTTTGATGCGTGGCTGGCCCTTTTCTACGAAACGGTTGACGAACTTTTTGAAGGAGAAAAAGCCACGGAGATTAAAATGCGGGCCATGAACATTGCAGCCGTGATGGAACACCGCATTGATCAAATCAACGCGGGCACCAATACTTCCCTACTTCATCGGCACGAATAGTACCGCGTCGGCTACCACGGTGCCGTCGGCTCCTGCATTGGAAATTTCTACGTAGCTATCCGAGCCCGCCGGGAAGTCGTAGGTACCAGCCCTGATCCACTCGTTGACCTGGGTTTGGGTGGCGAGCTCGACATTCTTCATGCTTTTTCCCGCTTTGATTTTCAGATTCGTACTGCTAGCTTTTCCGGTGGTTCTGCCATCGTATTGGGCTGGGTTACCCCCTCCGCCGCCGGGGTAGGGGTTAAAAACATACACGGTATATTTTCCGGCTTTGGGTACCTCCGGCGTGAAGCGTGCCGAGGTGGACGGGGTACCTTTGGAGTCGTCGACCAGTTGCGACAGCGCGTATTTGCCGCCGCCTTTTTCCTGCCGCCAGTTTCCGGTTAAAGCAATCGCTGCGGGCGTTACGTCGTTGTCGAGCAGGATTTCGGGGGTGCTGCCGTCGGCTAGCGGATCGTTTTTTAGTTTGTTTTGCAGCGTAGGTACGTCAATTTCCTGCACTGCAACATTTTTCTCGACTGCCAGTACCGCCGCCGTAGCCGCCGCCTGGCCTAGTGCCATAAAAACCGGTTCCATGCGGATCGAGCCGTAAGCAATGTGGCTGGCTGAATGAGCTACGGGTACCAGTAGGTTGGTACATTCAGGGCGCTTGGGCGTGAGGGCGCGGTAGCTGATCGGGTAGGGGCCGAAGCCGTGTACCTGCACGTCGCCCTCGTTTTGCACCATCATTTTTCCCGTTTCAGGATTTTTAACGATCAGTCGCTGGCAGTTGTGCGAGTCCATGCTGTAAGCCGCCAGGGCAATGGCGTCCGGGGCTACTTCTTTGCCTTCGCAATGATGCTGCGTCATCACGTATTCGCCTACCATGCGACGGGCTTCACGGACGTATAGTTGGGGAGTGAAGTGGTCGTTGTCCAGATATTCATCCTTAGGGTACCCCCATTCCAGCATTTGCTGTCGCAGGTGTGCGGGCATCCGAGGATCGTGACCCACGAAATACAGGAAGCCTTTGGTGTAGTCCACGTGGTCCTGAATGATCTTTTGCCGGGTATCGTAGTCGGCTTCCGGGTAATCGTAATTCATCCCGATCATGTCGGTCGATAAACCGCCTTTATTATTGATGTCGGTTTTGTGGTTAGGCATGTCGGCGATGTGCAGGACACCCCAGTTGATATGCTCCGGTTTTTCGATCGCCACCTGCCGCAGCAGTAGTTCATACTTGGTAGAATCGTACCGCGCGGGGCGGGTAATGGGAATCCGGTTGGCGGGGTGGCTGGTCAGGCACAGGCGAAAGTTGTAAGCCTGTACGCTCTTGTCGCCGCTTCCCTGAGGCAATAACGTAGCTTCGCTGATTCCCCACAGTAGCCCGCTGCTGGGGTCGTCGGGGATTTTGTAAGGACTGATGCCCGCGGGGAACTGATGTTTGTCGAGCATCTGCACGCCGTTCCAGGTTTCGCCGTAGCGCTCGTTGTCTTCGCGGCCCACGGTATAGCTAACGCCCGCTTTGGCCATTAAATCCCCTTCGTAGGTACAGTCGATATAGACTTTGGCGCGGATGGTGCGGTTGGTTTTAGGCTCGGGGTAGATGGCATTTTCCACGACGATTTCCTGAATCTCGCCTTTTTGGCTTTTTACCGAAAAAAGGCGGTAGTCGTACCATACCTCGACCTGTGCTTTCTGGATATACTCATTAAATAGATTAAACGCCACGTGCGGCTCGAAGGTCCACTGCTCGAACTTGCCATAATGCTGGCCCACGCGGCGGTAAAAGTCGCGCGCCACGCCCGTGATAGCGTACTTGTTGCCGATGTCGGTCTGGCCTAGCCCGCCTGAACTCAGGCCACCCAGCCGTTTGGTGGGCTCGACCAGCAGTACCGACTTGCCCTGCATTTTCGCGGTATAGGCCGCGATGACGCCCGCCGAGGTACCCCCATAGACGCAGATGTCGTAGGTTTTCTGAGCCCATAGCTCGGGTATGATCAGGTAGGTAAGGAAAATAAGGGTCGTCGGGCGGAAAAGGGATTTCATAGGAAAGGTTCTTCTATACGGGTTTTCAAATAAAGCAAACTGGTTTCCTGCTAGCCTGCGCCGTACTTCACCGTACACTAACGGAAAGTAGGCATAAAAGCTTCTTTTATTCAGTAGGACGATCATGATCTTTAAGCACTGGAAGAGCAAGCAAGCGAAAAAGCTATTTTTAGGAATTGAGCTTTAGAAGCTGTTTAAGTTAATCCTTCAAAGCAAAAATGGCGTTTTTTTACCAATCCTGCGGCACTCAAATTCTCATTTGGCTCTGCCAAACCTCGGATTTGATGTCTTGTCTTGGCAAAAAAATACTCATTTTTGCTAATGAAAACCAACTCAAACATCTTCTTACACCACGGGTGCCCAGTACGTACAGTATCCCTCGGGTGAAACGGGCCCTGCGAACAACAGGCAACCGCCGCATTCCGAGCCTGCTTTCGGAGGGATGAAAAGCTGGCAGTTGCTACACTGTTTGTCGGGAATGGGCGATACGCTGGAGTACCCCAGGGATTTTCTTTTCTCCACGTCCACCGTCGGGATACCCGACAAATCTTCGCAGGGATTTGCTTTGGGTACTGCCGTTTTTTGTTTGGCGACTTGTCCTTTTTTAGCACTGCCACAACCCGTCAGCCAAAGCCCGGCAGCAGGTGCGATCAGGGTTATTTGCCAACAGTGTTGCAGGAATGCCCTGCGTACTTTTTTTGTTTCCATTCACATTTTTTTATTCCTTCCCGACAAGAATACCCCTTATACTTCGATTTTAAAACAAACCGTACTTAAATCCCCATGATCTCCCGGAGGCGAGTCATGGCTTTTTTCAATTCTTCTGAAGTACCCTTTTCTAGCTTTTGCAGCTCTTTCAATACGGATTTATCGGGTGCGCTTTTGTTGGTAGACCGCTTGATCCCACTAGCCAGACCGTTCAAAATCGCAATTTGCCAGTTTTCTTCCGTTTTAGACAAAAATCCCACCAGATTACCCACCTCATTTTTTTTATTCCGTGAGCCGGCAATATAGGCATAGTCTTCCAGCAGTTTTAGCTTACCGGGTGTGCTGTTTTTGAAAAAGGTACCACCTTCGATCAGCGTCTTCAACAGGGCTGGGGAGGCTCCCGGTTCGGAACTGAGGACCGCCAGCCGGTAGAGGGGTACCTCCGCGTGACGTTCCGCTAGGCGGGCCAGGACCGGAAGCACGGCTTGGTCAGAAAACTGGCCTAAACTCAGGCTGGCCTGGTAGGCTACCTGCGGGGAGGTGTCTTCGGTCAGCCTGATAGTCTCGGGCAAAAAAACTGGATACTTTTCAGCCAGTACCAGCCCGTGTTCCCGTACGCCGGGTTCGGGATCGTTCAGGGCTTTCCTGATCTGCTCCGCCCCCAGGCTACCCAGATTTTCCAGGGCGTAGAGGGTGTGCAGCCGCGCTTTGGCATCGGGGCTTTCATTGAAGGTTTGGGTCAGCAGGGGTACGGTACTTTTGTCCTGCCTTTCGAGCAATAGCCGCTGGGCCGTAAGCCGCCACCATTGGTTGGGATGCGAGAGCATTGCGACCAATTCCTCCGACTTCATTGCCGTGAGATCAGGAAGCGCCACCGCCCGCTTGGGGCCGGTTTTGGGATAAATGCGCCAGATCCGACCGTACTCTTCCCCTTTGGCGAAATCCATGTCCTGTTTTAGATCCTCCGGAATGGAAACGGGGGTTTCGATGTGCTGGCGGTACATGTCTACCACGTAGAGGTAGCCATCGGGGCCGGTATAAAAATTGGCGGGTCGAAACCAGGGATCGGTAGCCGCCAGAAATTCCTTGTCTTGCTCATCGGC
>JBBRDE010000061.1:0-21894 GCA_038204185.1 Cytophagales bacterium | reverse complement strand
TAGAGTGCCAGCAAAGCACCTATCCCCACTGCTCCCGCCGCCAGTAGGGACCGGCTCCACTGCCGCCGCTCGGCCACCAGGTGCAGACTCAGAAACAGCGGTAGCGCCAGAAACAAGGTGAGCACCAGGCGGATGTACAGGGCGTAGGCGGGGGTTGTCGATGAGCTTTCGATCAGAAAATTGAGCAACATGGCTTTCAGGCCAGCTACCAGTACTACCAGCGGAAAACGTCTGATAACCTCTTTAACACCATAGGTGAGGTTTTTCAGGGAAGGAAGTCGAATCATGTACCGTAAATAGAGAATTGAAAAATGAAATATAGGAAATTCAGACAAGGCCCTCTCATCCTATCAAGCAATAGGCCTGTACCTTTGTCGTTATTTGCTACAAAATTGCTAACTACTTCCGCATGAAATACACGCCTGTCCTCTTTGCTGTTCTGCTTACCGCTCTTATTCCTTCCACCCACGCACAACAGCTGGGACTAAGCCGCCTTTTTTATCCCAATGGCACGTTGAGTGCTCAATATATCGTGCCAACCAACTCCGCCACCACGCAGAATTTCGGTTTGACGCGTACCAGTTTTCTGGGTATAGTTCCGATACAGAGTGAAGTACAGGGGAGTTTTAGCCTAAAGAAAAAATTTGATCTGCGGGCAGTGCATACGGTACTCATCGGCCAGTATACTCAATTACAACCTACCCTGGACGATAAGAATTTTCCTGACAACGGTTATAAAACCATTTCGCTGGGGGCGATTCGTATGCAGGCAAGTGTGAAAGATCGGCTGTGGGTATACGGCGCGGCTCTCGGTATGACGGAGTCGAATGAGACGCTTTTTACCCCGCAGCCATTCCTATGGGGCGGGGCTGCCCGGATGCGGATTATCGGGCTACGGAGCCAGATTGTGTACGGGTCTGTTTTGGCATATAACCAAAAACTGCGCGTAATTCCCGTCTTTGGGATTAACCAGCGGCTGGGCAAACAGTGGCGGGCTACAGCGCTGCTCCCTTTCATGGCCGATGTCAATTACCATCCTACCAAGTGGTTCAGTATGGATGCCCTGGCGGGGGTTAATGGGTACAGCGGTGGCTTTCAGGTGCAGACCGCCGAGGAGAGGCTACTTCGTAGGCAAAATTATCAGCATGTCAAACTGGGTTTATCCGCTAATCTACACTTATTGACTATATTCAATATCTCCGCCGAGGCAGGCGTAGCGGGCTTCCGGCAGTTGCGGACGTTCACTAGTGCGCGGGAAAATCTGACATCTACCAATCCACCCTTTGCGCCCTATGTGGGCGTAAGTGTGAGGTACCTTACCTCCCGCTCCAAGTTTTCGTCGAAATTTATGGGAAAACTGGGATTGGGAGAAAAGGGCGTCGTAAACTGGTAGGGGTACCTCTCTTTTGTTTTTTCAGGCCAGATTATTCCAGGGACCGGCATCATACACTTCGATTCCCTTTGCTGCGAGTAGGGACTTGGCCCGGCTGCTGCGCATTCCCGAAGCACAACATACCACTACCGGCTTTTTCCAGCTTTGTATCTGGCTAAGTTGAGCAGGCAAGGCATCCAACGGAATATTTTTTGCGTTTTTGGCATGACCGCCAGCAAATTCTCCGGGAGTCCGAACGTCCACAACAATGGCCCCGTCAATAATTTTCTCTTTTAAATCGGTGGTGTTTGTACCGCCAAATAGTGATTTCAATAGATTCATCATGAGGTTAGTTTGTTTATTATTTATACAAAGCTACCTACCCCACTACGGCCATACAGTGATATTTGTTACACTAGGCTACGCCGCCGTTGACGCTCAGCGTGTGGCCGTTAACATACGAGGCTTCATCGGAGACCAGGTAGAGATAGGCGTAAGCGATATCTTCAGGTACCCCCATTCGTCGTAATGGAATGGACGCAATGGATTGGTTACGTACTTCTTCGGGAATCTGGTGGCCACGCTTCGAGTATTGTTACCTCAGCTGCGCTCAGATGCACCTGACGAGCCACTTCCCTGCCTGATGCCGGTACTGCTCAAATGGCTCTGTTCGCAGAGCGAGCGAGCGGGCTTCTACATTGCCGACAGTAAGCCACTTGCCGTCTGCGACAACCACCGCATCTGCTCCAACAAGTTCTTTACTGGGATGGCTGTCCATGGCAAATCCTCGATGAGCTGGTTCTGCGGCTCGAAGGGTCATCTTTTCATTAAGAATTACGGCCAGTTGGTCAACTTCGCCATAACCCTGAGCAACATGGCAGACAATAACGCAGGGCTGCTGACTAAACTGTTCGCCGGACCAAAAATGCTGTGCTTCGGGGGCCGCGGCTATCTGATTGAGCTGTTCGCCGAATGCTATTAGCAGGGGCTGCACACCATCACTAAGGTACGGCACGGCATAAAGAACGCCCTGATGCCACTTACCAAGCTTAACTTATGAAAGCGGGGCCTATATTCTCTACTGGGGAACCCACAGTTTCCGGATGTGTTTGATTTGCCTGATTATTAGGTTTTAAGTAATGTTAGCCTTTGCAACCATTAGTTTTCGGTCAAAGGAAGCTTATTGAGATATGGAGAATTCAGATGCCCCCTTCACACCAACGCCTTGGCACCTATTTTGTGCCGGGGACAGGGATGCCTTTACTGAAATCGCCAAAAAAAATTATGCCCCTCTGTATCATTATGGCACACGCTTTACACTCGACAAGTGTCTTATTCAAGATTGTTTGCAGGACTTGTTTCTGGACATGTGGGAAAAGCGTGAGTACTTGGCCCGGATAACAGCCATAAAACCTTACCTCTTTCAATCACTCAGAAATAACCTCATTCGCCGGATACGGAAACAATCCCTGTTTTCGGACCTTAGGGAATTCGAGGATACCCTTTTCAACGACTCATCCCCCGAGTCGGAGCTAATACTAACCGAAACCGATCAGTTCCTAAACCACAAGCTTCGTCAGGCGATTGAACTTTTGCCGCAAAGGCAGCGGGAGGCGCTTTACTTGCGCTACTACGAAAACCTATCCTACGAAGAAATCGCAGAAGTCATGGGCCTGCAACGGCAGGCGGTTGCGAATTACCTCCAGTACGGCATTCAAAAGCTCCGCGAATACTGGCATCAGCTTGCCACTATACTACTTCTCATAAGCTTTTACTGAATTCAAGTAAACGGAGCTCCGACGTTGTAAAATTAAATCGAAAGAATTATAATTCTCATGGGTACTATTCCCCCTGGCGGCACTCATCGTACAAGAGAAAAGTAATTTCATAATTCCATGAAAAATTATAATAACTATGAGGTAAACGACTGGTTGGAGGATCATGCCTTCCAAAGCTGGGTTTATTACAAGGCTGGGGAGGAAGTCTGGCAACAGTTCCTCAAGGTCAACTCACACCAAGAGTCGAACATTGAGCAGGCTAAAAGAATCCTGCTGTCCATTCGCGGGGAGTTGGAAAGCTTGGGTGTCGAAGAGGTGGAATCCAGGGTTTCGGAGATTTTAGAAGCTATTCCAGCCCGGGGAAGTAAGCTACCGGGGGCTTGGTTTTCAAGTGGCTGGCTTCAGCTCGCAGCCTCTGTGCTGCTATTGGTGGGGCTGGGTTGGGCGGCATTCACCTATAAAAAAGCCGGTAAGAGCCCGGACCCCTACCACGCTCTCATTCAAAACCTACCACCGGAATCGTTAGAGGAAATCGTCAATGACACCGACAAGACCATGCTTGTCAATCTCCCGGACGGCAGCTCTGTGTTACTTAAGCAGAATTCCCGCATCAGCTTTCCCCATCAGTCCGATTCCAGAAAACGCGAAATTTATCTTTCGGGTGAGGCTTTTTTCGAGGTTCAGAAAACTCCCGAAAAGCCGTTCTTCGTTTACGCTAATGAAATGGTTACAAAGGTTTTAGGAACGAGTTTCAGCATACGTGCCTATCGGGACGAGAAGGAAGTTCGTGTGGTGGTGAAATCGGGGAAGGTTTCCGTTTTCGCCCATGGATCCCCCCAAGAAGAAGTGATGTCAGCGGGACGCTCCCTAAGGGGGATGGTGCTGGTGCCTAACCAGCAGGCAACCCTGCGGCGCACCAATCTTGAAATCGTCAGAACGGTCGTCGACCGGCCGGTCCTTCTGAGAATACCCATAGAAAATCAGAATTTTAACTTTAAGCGGACTCCGGTTCAGGAAGTGTTCCGGGTGCTGGAAAAGGCCTACGGGGTGGACATCCTATTCGATGAGGAGGTGGTGGAAAACTGCACCATCACGGCTGCGCTTGGTGATGAACCGCTCTTTGAAAAGCTGAACATGATTGCCGCAGCCATGGAGTCCACCTACGAGACCCTGGACGGACAAGTCATAATCTATTCCAAAGGCTGTAAGTAGTCCGCGAAAATTAACCACAGAATTAATCGACCCTAAACGCCGGATGCCTATGTGACAACGCAACATCAAACAAAAACGAGTCGGAGATGCTGGTAACATTCCCGACTCGTCCATTCGATACCCCACTTTGTCCGGCAGACAAAGTCTTCTTAGGGTAAAGTCCTGCAAATCAGTTAAAATCACAAAACCTAAGCAAAATTATGCAAAAACGTCGACAAAAAAAGGCGATTCTGGGGATACTTATGAGGATCACAGTATTACAACTAATGTTTGTTGGGATGTTCATGGGAGCCGGGTACGCCTACGACTCGCATGCGCAGGAACTTCTCGACAAGCGTGTGACCTTGTCTATTAAAGATCAGGGTATTGAGTCCATTCTCGAAAAAATCGAGCAGCAGATGGACGTTCGCTTCATTTACAGCTTTGAAATAATAAAAGCTGGTAGGAAGGTGTCGCTTGACATGAATAATGAAAGACTTGAAACGGTCCTGGCTACGCTGTTGAGCCCACTCAAAATTGACTACCGGGTCTCCAGTAGAAAAACAATCCTACTGAAAAGAGCGCTTGAAAAGAAGGTCCATCCCATACCGGCGGACGTGAAGACACTCGAGAGTACGACCGAGCAGACAATCCGTGGAAGGGTTACTGACGAATCCGGTGCGGGCCTGCCCGGGGTGAATATAGTTGTTAAGGGGACGCAGAAGGGTACGTCCAGTGACACCGAAGGGAATTATGCCGTCGGTGTTGAAAACAAGGATGCCGTTCTGATTTTTTCCTTCGTTGGTTACCTGTCCCAGGAGGTAACAGTGGGTAACCAAAGCCTGGTAAACGTTACGTTGAAACCTGACGAAAGGGCCCTGGAGGAAGTGGTGGTCGTGGGATACGGTACCCAAAAGCAAAGGGAAGTAACGGGGTCTATTGCCACCATACAGGCGACCCAGCTTGAAGACCAGCCGGTGGGGCAGTTTGCCCAGAAACTACAGGGGCGTGTTGCCGGTGTACAAATAAATCAGACATCCGGCGCGCCGGGCGGGGGTATTTCCATCCGCATCCGTGGTGCGGCTTCCATCAACGCAGGAAATGACCCCCTCTACGTAGTCGACGGTTTTCCGATCGTGGGTGGTATTAATAACATCAACCCCAACGAAATTGAAAGTTTTTCTATACTAAAAGGAGCCTCCGCGGCAGCACTTTATGGATCACGGGCAGCCAACGGCGTAGTGCTGATAACCACCAAACAGGCAAAGCCAGGGAAGACGTCGATTCAGTTCAGCGCAACCTATGGCGTTGCCAAAGTACCACAGCGAGGCCGTGCGAAACTAATGAACGCCAAAGAATTTTTGCAGGACCGAAAATCGATTTTTGAAGACAAGATCAAATACGAAGGATACAAAGGAGGAATTCCCGAGTTGTACCAAAATCCTGATGCCTATACAGGTAAAAGTACAGACTGGTATGAGGAGCTTTTACAACCAGCAGGGCAGAATAGTTATAATCTTACGCTGCTTTCCAACAAGGATAATTTCAGCACGGCGACGACACTGGGCTATTACAAGGAAGATGGTTCGGTCATCAATTCCAACTTTCAGCGATTTTCTCTCAGGTCAAATAATGAATATAAAGTTAACAAGGCGATTAAAGTCGGTGTTAATATTGCGCCTACCTACCAGGTTGGCAATAATCCGACTACTTCGGCATTGAATAATACTACCGGCGATGGATTCTATGGTGTCATTTATTCTGCCATTATTACACCACCCATTTTCTCGCCAGACGATACCAATCCGGATGGTACACGCAAAGTAAGCTTTACGGGTCCGGGATTATTTACGTTTCCAAACTGGAAACGATCTCTGGAAGAAACCACCAACAAAACCAGTTCGACCAGACTACTGAGTAGCGCTTATATACAAGCCGAATTTCTTAATGGCTTTCACTTTAAAAGTTCGGTTTCTGTTGATCTTGGCAACCAAAAACAACGGATATTTAGTCCATCAACTGTGGGCACTATCTTTGCCAATGCGCCTAAATTGGCAACAGGTGCCTATGCAACAACAGAATACACATCGTGGCTGACGGAAAATACGCTGAATTATAACAAAACGATTGCAAATGATCATTTCGTAGAAGTGCTTCTGGGGTATTCAGTACAATATTTCCGGCAGGAATACAATTCACTCACAGGCACAAGTTTCCCTGATGATGCGGTGAGCTGGATAGATGCCGCTGCACTGAAAAGCGGCAGTAACAATTCGACGGAATGGTCGCTGCTTTCCATGTATAGTAGATTGAATTATAATTTTAAAGGTAAATATTTGCTGGCTGCATCGATTCGCAGAGATGGTTCATCCCGTTTTGGGTCAGAAAACCGATGGGGTACTTTTCCTTCCATTTCAGCCGGATGGATTATTTCGGATGAGGCTTTTGCCCAGAGTTGGCGTAAACTAAGCTACCTGAAAGTGAGAACTGAATTTGGCGATGCCGGAAACTTTAATATCGGTAATTACAGTCAGTTCGGTAACATTGCCTCTACTAATTATGTATTTGGCGGAGCACTGGTTCAGGGCCGCAGTCCTTCTACAATTGGCAATACAAAACTTACATGGGAAACAACACGTGGCTTTGATATAGGGCTTGACGTCGGTATGTTCAACGACCGTATTTCGTTAACGCTCGATTATTACAACAAAAGCACAAAAAATATGCTTTATCAGGTCGACATCCCCAATGGAGCCGGCTTTTCCAATATTCAGGACAACATCGGTGAGTTTCATTTTTGGGGATACGAGTTTGGCGCAACCACAAAAAATCTGGTTGGGGACTTGAAATGGAGTACTGATTTTAACATATCACTGAACCGCAACAGAGTAATAAAGCTGGGCACAAACAATACCCCAATTGGTGGCATCGGCGAGTATTCTGGGACTATCTGGAAAACAGAAGTAGGGCAACCGATGGGTCAGTTTTACGGCTATATCTTCGACGGAATTTACAAAAACCAGGCCGAATTTGATGTAGGCCCCAAGCATAGCACTTCTCAGGTGGGGACAATGCGGATGAAAGATCTGAACGGGGACGGAAAGATTAACACCCTCGATAAGACTTATATCGGAAATCCGAGTCCGAAATTTTTGTTCGGAATTAATAACAGTTTTAGTTATAAAAATTTTGATTTGAATCTGGTTTTCTCCGGAGCATATGGGAACAAAATGTATTATTCCCTGGCTGAGTGGAGCGAAACACTGGAAGGGATTTTCAACGTGGAAAAGTACATGACAGACCGCTGGCGTTCACCTGAAAATCCTGGTGCCGGAATAGTTGGCCGTTCATTGTCCGGTACAACATCGTTCCCGAGGAATGTACAGGATAGGCTTGTTCTGGACGCGTCCTACCTGACATTGAAAAATATCACGCTGGGATATACTTTACCAAAAATCCGGAACGTTGCCAAAGCCCGTATTTTTCTGAGTATCCAGCAAGCATTTATCCTTACGAAGTATAAAGGAGCGAATCCTGAGGCAAGCCTTAATGGCTTGAGTGGTTTGAGAGAAGGTGTAGATGTGAGTCCATATCCCATCCCGCGTACAGTCGCAGTGGGCCTCAATTTCAATTTTTAACCTCAAAGTCCTGACATGATGAAAAAGACACTATATTTTCTTGCCTTCGCGGCAACCTTCCTTACTTCCTGTTCGGAGGAGTTTCTGGATCGTGTTCCTGAAAGTTCAGTTACTTCCGGTAATTTTTACAAAACAGAAGCCCAGTTTGACCAAGCACTTGTTGGAGCTTATGCTGCTGTACGTGCAGCAAAGGGCTCAGTCGCTTCCTGGACAATGGGTGAAATGCGTTCAGATAATACACACTTGGAATTCAACAACACCAACCGTGGCGGCCAGTATGTTGAACGCGAGGACACTGATTTTTTTATTGACCGTGATATCAGCAACACTGTTGCTGATAAATACAACAGTGCTTATTTAGGGATTGGTAGGGTCAACAATATTTTGGATTTCGTTACACCGGCCGGTTTAAGCCAGCAGGCATCCGACAGGCTGGTGGGTCAGGCCAAGTTTCTTAGGGCAGTTTTTTACTTTGACCTGGTCAGATATTTTGGCGGTGTGCCATTATACCTGAAAGCGGTTCAGGGGGCTAAAGACGCTTATATTCCGCGTTCCTCTGTGGATGAAGTTTACAAAGCTATCATTGAAGACCTGAAAGATGCCATTGCCAAGTTGCCGGCTCCCACTTTTCCTCAAAATGGAAGAGCCACGCAAGGTGCGGCGAGAATGTTGCTCGCCGACGTATATCTAGTCCAAAAGCACTTTTCAGGGGCGGAAACAGAACTGAAAAGTGTACTTCAAATGGGGTATGCATTGCTTCCCGACTATGCCTCTGCTTTTGCACTGGGAAATAAAAACAGTAGGGAGTCAATTTTCGAAATTCAATACCAGCAGGGGAATCAGGGCCAAAACAGCAATTTTTTATACCCTTTTTTACCGCTTTCCTCCGATGTAAAAATCATAACTGGAATTACTTCGCAGAATCGACAGGGCGGAGGATGGAATACGCCAACTTTTGAAATGATCGGTACATATGAGCCCGGTGATAAGCGGCTGGAAGCATCAATTGGCGTGGCAGAAGGAACAGGTGTCGTTGGTGACATGGTTGTTGAAGCGGTAAAAACCCCGATAGGTTATAAAGTTCCGGCAGGAAAAAGAGCGTATCCCTTTATTAAAAAATACCTTCATCCGCATAGTCTGGAACAAAATACGGAAGACAATTTTCCAATATACCGTTATTCCGACGCGCTGCTCTCTATGGCTGAGGCTCTGAACGAACAGAATAAATCTTCGGAAGCGCTCACTTATTTAAATCCGGTTCGCGTTCGGGCGGGTTTATCCGCTGCTACCACTGTGAATCAAGTTGCGTTGCGCGAGATTATTTTACACGAACGACGCGTAGAATTCGCATTTGAAAATAAGCGATGGCTGGACCTGGTACGTACAGGGAATGCGATTGAAGTGATGACGAAAAATGGAGCGTACATCAAAGCGGCCCATGCGGGTGAATCTTACATCCCGACCACCAGCTACGTTGTCACGCAGCAAAAGTTGTTGTTCCCAATTCCCAACCGCGAAATACTGATCGGAAATCTGGAACAGAATCCGGGTTATTGATAATGATTTAGGTTGAAATTTTCAGAAGTGTGCAGGGCTATTTTCATCACACTTCTGAAAGTAAAAAAAAGTTTTATGCTTTATTTTGAAAGTATTTGTGAGAGGAATATAACAGCCGTATTTATAGGTAAAATTTCCGTTTTTCCAGTTATACTCTGCTCCGTGATGTTTTTGTCCGGATGCAGTAGTGATAAGGGCGATTTTGCCACCCAGAAAATTCCTGATAAAGTCAGCTACAATTTCGACATTCGCCCGATAATTTCCGATAAGTGCCTGGTCTGCCACGGCCCGGATGCAAATAAACGTGAGGCTGGTTTACGGCTTGATATGGCTGAAAGTGCATACAAAGCATTGGCTGAAAACCCTTCTGCACACGCACTTGTTCCAGGAAAACCGTCATTATCCCAGGTGTATCTTCGTATCTCCACATCTGATACGAATGAATTGATGCCTCCCAGATCCTCTAATCTAAGTCTTTCCGAACACGAGATTACGGTCATAGAAAAGTGGATCAAACAAGGTGCCAAATATGAAAAACACTGGGCTTTTGTGGCTCCCCAGAAGCCTGATATTCCAGCGGTAAAAGAGAATGGATGGCCTAGGAATGAAATTGATTATTTCATTCTTGCCAGGCAGGAACAGATAGGACTTAAACCAAATGTTGAGGCGGATAAAGAACGCCTGCTGAGACGGGTGTCCCTGGATCTGACAGGCTTACCACCAACCCTGGAAATGATGGATACGTTTCTGGCGGATCAAAGTACTGATGCGTATGAAAAAGTTGTTGATCGATTGCTGAAGACGCCACAATATGGAGAAAGAATGGCATTGCCTTGGCTGGATGTGGCTCGCTACTCCGATTCATACGGATACCAGATGGATAACTTCAGAACACAGTGGCCATGGCGGGATTGGGTGATCCATGCATTTAACAAGAATATTTCGTACAAGGATTTCATCACCTGGCAATTGGCCGGCGATTTGATACCGAATGCGACCAAGGAACAATTGCTCGCGACCGGATTTAACCGTAATCACAAAATTACGGAAGAGGGAGCTGTGGATGAGGAAGAATACCGAATTACGTACGTGACGGACCGGAACGACACTTTCGGAAAGGCGATGCTGGGTGTTACAATGGAATGCGCACATTGTCATGACCACAAGTATGACCCGTTTTCACAAAAAGAGTATTATGAGCTGTTCTCGTTTTTCAATAATGTAAATGAAATTCGGCCCATCTACACGGCTATTGACCGGTCAGTTGGTAAGCCCGAGTCATATGCGAAAAAGCCCATGATGGAGATCAGTAACGATGATGTAAAAAATATTTTGAGCTTCGTTAACAAGCAGGATACCAGCAGGCTAATCGTTTCCGTAATGGGAGACCTGGATACGACGCGTAAAACTTATATTCTACAACGGGGTATTTTTGACTCATACGGATCCGAAGTACAACCCGGCACGCCGAGAGCCATTTTACCCTTTGATTTGAAATTCCCCAAGAACAGGCTAGGACTCTCACAATGGCTTTTTGATCGTCAAAACCCTTTGACAGCCCGGGTTTTCGTGAACAGAATATGGCAGGAATTTTTTGGTAGAGGAATCGTGAAAACATCCGGAGATTTTGGAATGCAGGGAGAACTGCCTACCCATCCTGCTTTGCTCGACTGGCTTTCTGTTGATTTTATGGAGCACAACTGGGATATCAAACGGCTTGTAAGGCAGATCACCACATCAGCAACGTACCGGCAATCCGTGGTGGTTAGCAAAGAAAAACGGGATGCAGATCCTGAAAATATTTTCTTGTCACGATCGCCCCGCTATCGTATTCAGGCCGAATTTGTAAAAGATATGATCTTGTCCAGCAGTGGATTGCTGAATAAAACAATTGGAGGACCCAGTGTGAAACCTTATCAACCAGAAGGATTATGGGAAGGAGCCACAGCAGGAGGTGGTGGCCTTTTGTCGGTTTATCGGCAGGATCATGGCCAAAGCCTTTACCGACGCGGTATGTACACATTCATCAAACGAACAGTTCCTCCTCCCTCAATGAGCATCTTCGATGCGAGTAATCGTGATTTGTGTGAGATAAACCGACTAAAAACAAGCACGCCGTTGCAGGCGCTTGTCATGCTGAATGATCCGACGGTACTGGAAGCGTCACGCGTTTTAAGCGCAAAATTGTTGCAGGAGAAAACCCAGCCCAGAGAGAAGCTGATCAAAGCTTTCCGCCTCATCGTCAGCAGAAGACCAACGGAAAGGGAAATTGAAGTATTGACTGGATATTATGCAGAAGAACTCAAAACAATGAAAAGCCAAAACGTGGAGAAGCTATTGGCCGTGGGTGAATATCCCATCCCTCGGAAGGTAGACCGCGTAACGCTGGCCGTGATGATGCGTATAGTTTCGACGATTTACAATTTGGAAGAGGCCATTACAAAATCCTGACGGTTATGGAAAAAGAAATGCTCGAACATTACCTTAGTTTTAACAGACGCAGGTTTTTGTCAAGGCTAAGCCTGGGAGTAGGCAGCGTGGCGTTAGGCTCACTGCTTATTCCAGACCTTTTCAAAAGTGGTGGGGCAGTCGGTGAGACGGGTTTTACCCCAGGGATTCCAAGTTTTGCTCCCAAAGCAAAGCGCGTCATTTATTTGTTTCAGAACGGGGCCCCCTCTCAGTTGGAATCCTTTGATTATAAGCCAAAATTACGCGAAATGTCAGGACAAAACTTACCTGCATCAATAAGAGGCGGGCAGCGTTTGACGGGTTTTACGGCTACGCAGGCTAATTTGCCGCTTGTTGGTTCATTTACCAATTTTAGGCAATACGGCGAGTCGCGCGCTTGGGTCAGTGACCTATTTCCTCATACAGCCAAAATCGTGGACGATCTTTGCATCGTGCGTTCCATGCATACCGAAGCCATTAACCACGATCCGGCTATTACGTTTTTTCAGACGGGTTCGCAACAGGGCAATAGGCCTAGTATGGGTGCTTGGCTAAGTTATGGATTGGGTAGTGAGAACAAGAACCTGCCCGCATTTACCGTGTTGATTTCGAGAGGGAAAGGAAATGCACAGGGGGTATATTCCAAACTGTGGTCTAATGGATTTCTGGAATCAATTCATCAGGGAGTCCAATTCAGCACAGGTGAAGACCCTGTTTTGTACCTCAGAGATCCGGACGGAATGAACAAAACAGACCGCCGGAAGATGCTGGATAAGCTTTCGACGCTTAACCAGCTTGCTTATGAAGAGTTGGGTGATCCTGAAATAAACAGCAAGATCAGACAGTATGAAATGGCCTACCGCATGCAGACTGCTGTGCCTGAAACGCTTAATATTTCGAAAGAACCGGACGGTATCGTAAAGCTTTACGGAACGGACTGTATGGTTCCAGGCACATTTGCCGCAAACTGCCTTCTTGCCCGAAAGTTATCCGAAAGTGGCGTCCGTTTTGTACAGCTTTACCATCAAGGCTGGGATCAGCATGCCGATTTGCCAAGAGACATATCCTGGCAAGCAAAAGATGTGGATCAGGCATCCGCAGCCCTAATTACCGATTTGAAACAAAGGGGTCTACTTGATGAAACACTGGTAATATGGGGCGGTGAATTTGGCCGTACGAATTTCAGCCAGGGACCGATTACCAAAGACAATTACGGGAGAGATCACCATCCCCGTTGTTTTAGTATATGGATGGCTGGTGGGGGGATCAAACCGGGAATTGTATATGGGGAAACGGACGAATTTGGATACAATATTATCCGTAATCCCGTGCATGTGCATGACTTCCACGCCACCGTACTAAACCAGCTGGGACTGGATCACGAAAAATTAGTTTTCAAACATTTAGGTAGAAGATTCCGGCTTACAGACGTTGCAGGAAAAGTTGTACGGGATATTATCAGTTGAAATTTGAAGGGGTAATATGACTATAAGCTAACCCTCATCGTGCCCTTTGCAAGAAGAATTTAACCATAATTAAATTTATTTATACAAAACTACCTACCCCACTATGGCCATACAGTGATATTTGTTACACTAGGCTACGCCTCCGTTAACGCTCAGCGTGTGGCCATTGACATAGGAGGCTTCATCGGAGGCCAGGTAAAGGTAGGCGTAAGCGATATCTTCAGGTACCCCCATTCGTCGTAATGGAATGGACGCAATGGATTGGTTACGTACTTCTTCGGGAATCTGATCGGTCATGTCGGTCAGAATGAAGCCGGGCGCTACGGCGTTGGCCGTAATGTTGTACTTGCCCAATTCCTTCGCCCAGGTTTTTACCATCCCGATAATCGCGGCCTTGGTGGCCGAGTAGTTGGTTTGGCCGAAGTTGCCGGTTATTCCCACGACAGAAGAGGTACAAACGATGCGGCCGTACTTCCACTCTACCATGTGGGGCACGACGGCCTTGGTACAGTTGAACACGCCCGTGAGGTTCACATCCAATACCTGCTGCCATTCTTCATGCGACATTTTCAATAAGGAACGGTCACGGGTGATTCCGGCATTGTTGATCAGGATATCAATTTTTCCGTATTGCTGTACTACGTGCTGGGCAGCTGCTTCGAGGGCAGGAAAATCAGTTACGCTCAGATTGATAAATTCAGCCGAAAAGCCCTGTTCGCGTAATTCATGGGCTGTATTCTCGCCAGTGTCCAGCCTGTCCCACAGGATTACGCGGGCACCTTCCCGCGCAAAAAGCAGGGCCGTAGCCTTACCGATACCGCGCGCTCCACCCGTAATGATGGCTACTTTATTCTGTAAGCGATTCATTTTTTATTGGTTAATTGTAGGGTGTATTTTCCTGTTCAGGAAAATGGATCACGTTCAAAAAGCAGGGTGATTAATTCCGCCACGCAAACGGGCTTGTCGGCGCCTTCGCGCTCAAAAACGCACTCGGTCGTGGCCCGGATACCCTGGGGTTGGTGGTCTTCGACTTCTTTGAGTGTCAGGCGCATCCGCACCCGGCTGCCCGAGGGTACGGGTGCCATGAAGCGTACCTTATTGGCTCCGTAATTGATGCCTACCTTCACCGAATTGATTTTATAGAGATCGGCCATAAGCTTAGGAGCCAGCGAAAGGGTCAGAAAGCCATGGGCAACGGTCGTTTTAAAAGGGGAATGTTCGGCGGCTTTCTTCCGGTCAATGTGAATCCACTGATGATCGCCGGTGGCATCGGCAAAGTCGTTGATTTGTCCTTGCGAGATGGTTTCCCACGGGCTCACGCCAATTTCGCGGCCTAGTTGTTCCCGGAATTGCGATAGGTTTTGAAATACTTTCATAGGGTCTAGTCGAATTATATCTTAAAAGTAGGGACAAATTCTAGGATTCAGCGAGTACCACCACCGCTTTTCCAATCACCCGCCGCTCCATCAGATCGCGCAGGGCGTTGGGGGCTTCGGCCAGGGGGTAGGTTTTATACACATGCTGTTTGAGTTTTCCCTCGGACATCCAGGCTACTAGTTCCTGGAAGTTCTTCTGGCTTTCACGGGGTTCGTTTTTAGCAAAGGCTCCCCAAAACACGCCTACGATCTGGCAGCCTTTGAGTAAAGCTAAATTTAGGGGAATTTTCGGGATTTCACCCCCCGCAAACCCGACGACCAGGTAGCGCCCCTTCCAGGCAATGGCCCGCAGCGCGGGTTCGGTGTAGCGGTCCCCCACGGGATCGTAGATGACATCGGCTCCCCGGCCTTCGCTCAATTCCCGGATGCGTTCTTTTAAATCCTCTGTCGTGTAATTTATGGCAGCTGCGGCCCCCAATTCCCGGCAAACAGCCA
Source organism: Cytophagales bacterium (assembly GCA_038204185.1). Classification (GTDB taxonomy): domain Bacteria; phylum Bacteroidota; class Bacteroidia; order Cytophagales; family Spirosomataceae; genus Salmonirosea. The sequence goes on along the minus strand of JBBRDE010000061.1, from coordinate 6,573 downwards.
GTTTCTCGTCCGACGAAGCGGCGGCGATAACTTTGGCACCCATCAACACGCCTAACTGCACGGCGGCTAGCCCCACGCCCCCGGCAGCTCCCAGCACCAGCAGGGTTTCTCCGGGTTGTAGCTGGGCGCGATTTTTCAGGGCATGATACGAGGTACCGTAGGTGTACATCACACTCGCCGCCGTTACGAAATCCATGCCCATCGGGATAGGCATGGTAGCAGCAGCATCGGCCACAACTTCTTCGGAGAATCCGCCCCAACCCGGTAGTGAAAGTACGGCATCGCCTACGTCCAGGTGCTTGACGCCTTCGCCCACTTCTTTGATGATACCCGCTACCTCGCCACCGGGCGAAAACGGGAGTGGCGGCTTGAACTGGTACTTGTTCTCAATAATGAGCGTATCGGGAAAGTTGACCCCGCAGGCTTTTACGGTGATTAGTACCTGCCCCCCACCGGGCTTGGGTGAAGGTATTTCGCTTAGAACAAGTTCTTCGGGCGGACCGAATTGGGTGCAGAGGAGGGCTTTCATTGGGTTTAGGGGTTTGTTTTGAATTGAAAACTTGATCTATTTTTTAATTGACAGAATGTGTTTGTCAACCTGACATCGTAACAGCCCTGGAATGTTAAAACCTACCCCGCTCCACCGATTTCGCAGCCGTCTGCGATAGCGACTTTATCCCAACCAGTAACCCGCCAAAGCGCTCATCCTGCGTCAGGCCTTTCTTCCAGCGGGCGTAAATCTGCTGCATCACCACAGTATTCTTAAAAAGACCGAATACATAGTAATACAGCATATTCGACACGTCGCGTCCGCTTTTCTCAGCATAGCGGTTGGCGAATTGCTGCCGGGTGAGGTTACCGGGGAGCCAGGTCAGGTTGAAACTCCGCTCAAAGGTACCGTCCCCGGCCTCGGCCCAGTAGGAAAGGGCGGTACCCACGTCCATGAGCGGATCACCGACGGTACACATTTCCCAGTCGAGCACGGCCATAATTTCGGATAAATCAGCCGGATTGAGCACGACATTATCGTACTTATAGTCGTTGTGAATCAGGGTGGGGGTACCCTCGGCGGGCATCGTGCGGGTGAGCCACTGATACAGGTGCCCCACCAAGGGCAGCTCGTCGGTTTGAGCGGCAAGGTACCTCTTATGCCAGCCCTCTACCTGCCGCCTGATGTACCCTTCGGGTTTGCCGAGGTTTGCCAGCCCTGTGGCGTTAAGGTCTAACGTGTGTAAGTCTACCAGATTGTCTACCAGGGCCTCCGAAGTAGCCCGGAGTTGGGTGGGGCTGAGATTCAGGTCTTTCGCCATGTGCGCGCGCAGAATAATTCCTTCCACGCGCTGCATGATGTAAAACGGACAGCCCATCACGCCGACGTCCTCACACAATAGAATAGGTTGGGGAATCCTGGAATAGCCCGCACCCTGAATTAGCGTCAGCACGCGGTACTCACGGGCCATGTCGTGGCCGCCCTTGATGTGCTCGGCTCCAAACGGTGGGCGACGAAGTATATACCCCTGCTGATTGTCGTCTTTTATGAAATAGGTAAGGTTAGAGTAGCCACCGGGAAACTGCCGTACCTCCGTGATTTTTCCTCTAAAATTTTCCTGGGTACTCAAATACCTGTTAAGCACCAAGAGGTCAATTTCTTCTCCGGTCCGCACGGAGGTGGGAGTATCGATCGTCGGCATCATGGGAAATTGGGTTAGCGGGGGTAGGGTGTGGCTTTGAGGGCATCGAACAAAGCCTGCGCTTTGGCAATTCCCTCCCGGGGATTAATGGCAAAGTACCGGAAGGTTTCTACATCACCGCGATGAATAAGATTTTCCTGCAAGTCACCCTGCGACTTGTATTCGGCAATCACCCAGTCGGCCACGATTTTGTAAGTCAGCAGGTCACGGTGGCCAAACTTCACCGAGCGATCGAAGGTAAAAAGCGGCGCTTCTTTCAAGATACGGGTTTCGGGGTACCCTGACAGCTGTTCAAAAATCGTAGGTTCATTTCCCTTTTCAATCCAGCCTCCGCCCAGCACAATCGGCTTTTTTGCCCCCTTATAACGCTGCGCCGCGCGCAGGCCCATCAGGCTCGCGGTTTTGTGGTGGCCGTGCTGGCCGGCATGGGGTACCATGATAAAGATAAAATCATAGTTCTCACGGGCCAGAATCTGATCCAGCCGCTTCTGGATGTAGGCGATATCCCACAAGGTACCTCCGGCGTAGGGCTTTTCGTCTTGCGTATAGAGGTCGTCTTTTTGGTCAAAAAAGAAATAGTTGCGAATGCCCAGGATACGCCCGGCATTCATCAGCTCCTGTTTCCTTATCGCGGGCAACCGCTCCCGTCCAATGATGGAATCCGTCAGCGAAAAGCCATAGTAGAGCGAGCCCAGCTCCGAACCGTTGAAGCCGCCCTGGGCGTCGGTCATCAAGGCCAGGTCTACGGTACCTTTCAGGTCGTGGGTGATCTTGAAAACGGTAACCGGAAAGGAAGTTTCGTCGTCAGGATGAGCCGTGACGATCAGTACCTTGGGCGGTTGCTGAGCAAAAACTATCGTGGTCAGTAGCCAAAAGAATAGGGTGTATTTCATAGAAGAGTTAGCTTTTCCTTTTTATATCCAAACCATAGCCCTTAAGTATATTTCGAGCAAGGGCCGCCTTGTGTACCTCGTCGGCTCCGTCGTAGATCCGGGCGGCACGTTCGTGGGTGTACCAGTAAGAAAGCAGAATATCGCTCGTCATGCCCAAAGCACCGTGTACCTGGATGGCGCGGTCAATGACACGCAGCATCATATTAGCCGTGAAAAACTTAATCATCGAAATCTCGTCGCGGACAGCGGCGGCACCTTGCTCGTCGATATGGCGGGCGGTGCGCAGCACCAGCAGCCGGGCGGCGTCGATCTCAGCGCGGCTATCGGCAATGAAACCCTGGATAAACTGCTTGTCGCCCAGCACGGTACCTTCTTCCAGTTCGCGGCTGACGGCATAGCGGCACATCATGTCGAAACTTCGCTCCGCGATGCCAATGAAGCGCATGCAATGGTGGATGCGGCCCGGCCCCAGCCGCTCCTGGGCCAGCAAAAATCCGGCTCCTTCCTGCCCGATCAAATTAGACTGGGGTACCCTGACCCCGTCGTATCGCATTTCGGCATGACTAGCCCAGCTATCGCCCGTGTGGCCCATTATAGGGATATTTCGTACCAGCGTGACGCCCGGCGCGGCCATTGGAACCAGGATCTGACTCGCCTGCTTGTGCCGCGCGGCCTCTGGATTGGTCACGGCCATGACGATGATAAAAGCCGCACCGTCCGCCGAACTCGTAAACCATTTATGCCCGTTGATAATATAGTCGTCACCGTCTTTGACGGCCGTAGTACCCATGCGAGTAGGGTTGGAGCCCGCGAACTCCGGTTCGGTCATGCTGAAACAACTGCGGATTTCGCCCTGCATCAGCGGTTTGAGGTACCTTTCTTTGAGGTGTTCGGGTGCGTATTGGTGTAAGAGTTCGGTATTGCCAATGTCGGGAGCCTGGGTATTGAATACGAAATGTCCGAAGGGTGAGCCCGCCAATACTTCGCTGATTTGCCCAAATTCGCAAAGCGTCAGGTCCAAGCCGCCGTCTGCCTCGGGTAGATGTAGTCCCCACAACCCGGCTTGTTTTACGAGTTGTCTTTTTTTTTGCAAAATGGGTTCTATGCGCGAAAAATCCCGCGTCAGGTTCTCGGTAGTTTCGAGCGGATAGAGTTCGGTTTCGACAAATTCCTGAATGCGGGGTAGTAAAGTACGCAGTCGGTCGGTGGCAAAAAGGCTTTCCATGAATGAGTTTTAGGAAGGATGTGAACCAAAAATAGTATTTTAGTCCGACCTTCTCCCAAAAATTAAGAACTTTGCCTTTTTGAATGGATAAAGGATAATAGGTGGCAGGTAAGCGTTTTTATCACTATCCACTATCCACTATCCACTATCCATTAAACGAAGTGGAAATAGACCAAATATTTGAAGGCTTTACCCGGTTACGCGTCCTCGTCGTGGGCGATGTCATGCTCGATTCTTACGTGTGGGGAAAAGTGGAGCGTATTTCTCCCGAAGCGCCCGTACCCGTAGTGAACGTCGGACGGCGCGAGTACCGCCTGGGTGGCGCGGGCAACGTATTGCTCAATGTACAGGCCCTCGGAGCCGAGGCCATTGCCTGCACGGTCATTGGCGACGATGGGCCGGGCGATATTCTGCAACACCAACTCACCGAACGGAACCTGAGTTGCGAGGGATTAATCCGTAGTAATGCCCGCATCACCACCATTAAGGAGCGCATCATTGCGGGGTCGCAGCAGGTCGTCCGCATCGACACCGAAACGGATGCCAATATTTCGGATACCGAACGGGCGCAGTTGATTGCCAAAGCCAAAGAGCTCATTCCCAGTTGTGATGTCGTTATTTTTGAGGACTATGATAAGGGGGTACTCAGCCCCGAAGCCATTGCCGAGATCACGGCCTTTGCTAACCAGCATAAGGTTCCCACGGTCGTCGATCCCAAGAAACGTAATTTTCTGGCCTACGAGCAGGTAACGCTTTTTAAGCCCAATCTGAAAGAACTGCGGGAAGGTTTAAAGGTCGATTTTGATGTCCGTGATGCCGACGCTTTACAGCGTGCCGTTCAGCAGCTGATCACACGGCTAGGAGCCTCGGGTGCGCTGATTACCCTTTCCGAGCATGGTGTCTATATTGATTATAAGAACGAAACCTGTCACTTGCCTGCCCACATCCGTAGCATTGCCGACGTGTCGGGTGCGGGCGATACCGTGATCAGCATTGCGGCCTGTTGTGTGGCGCTCGGTCTGCCGCCGCGTACCATTGCGGCGCTGTCCAACCTCGGCGGCGGACTGGTGTGCGAGCAGGTGGGGGTGGTGCCGATCGATAAAGTATTGTTGAAAGCCGAGGCCCGGCAGGAGGGGGTGGTGTAGCGAGGCGGGGACAAATACCTTTATATCTTCGTTTGGTCCGGGTAGGTGGGCTCTGTACAAGACTTTATAGAGCAGGAATTGCCCGGTAGGGCACTTTTTCGAAAAAAGTCATATCAAATCGCTATCATGACAAATACCATCACCTGTGCCCTCGGGGCGAAATTTCTCGCCCTGACCGTTATTTTGATCACAGGGCTCACCCTGGGCTGTACGTCCACAAACCAGCCGGCTACTACAAAGGACAAAAGGCCGCTGGTGGTTTTCGTTACCGGAGATCATGAATACAGCGGCGAATCGACGCTGCCGATCATTGCCGCCGAGCTGGAAAAAAACTACGGGATGCGTACTAAGTTTTTGAAAGCCTCACCCAACCAGAACAGCGAAGAAAATATTCCAGGTCTGGAGGCATTGCGCGAGGCCGACCTGGCCGTATTTTTCCTACGCTGGCGTCGGCTTCCCAAAGATCAGGTAGCCTACCTCGACGAGTACCTCAACTCCGGCAAGCCCGTCATGGGATTCCGAACCAGTACGCACGCCTTCAATTATCCCAAAGACCATGAACTGGCAGGCTGGAATGCGTTCGGTGAACGTGCCTTCGGCTCGCCTCCGGGCTGGGGAGGAGCAGCCAAGCACTCCCACTACGGCCACGAAAGTACTACGGACGTTTCGATCATCCCCGAAGCGGCCAAGCACCCGATTCTTACGGGCGTCGACCCGAATTTCCACGTAGCATCCTGGCTCTACCGGGTACTGCCCGACTACCCCGTGAAAGGCTCCACCTGGCTGCTGATGGGGAAAGCGCTCAATCCTACCCCAAAAACCGCCGTGGATCAACCCGTAGCCTGGACCTGGCAAAACCCCAAGGGCGCGCGGGTGTTTATGACGACGCTGGGCCATCCCGAAGATTTTCAGGTCGAAGCCTTTCAGCGCCTGGTTGTCAACGGTATTCACTGGGAACTGGGCAAGCCCGTCCCTAAAAACTGGAAAGGAAAAATGGACATCAAGGTACCCTACCGGGGCATCGTGAATTAAAATAGGGGTACCTTCTATTCCTCAGATATAGCTTCTTTACGCTTTTTTCGGGTATTAAGCCAAGCTCCCCACAGCATGGCAAATATTCCTGCCGGCACCAAAGCCGTCCCTATTCCGTCGCCTGCCGAAACATTACGGATGACTATCCAAACGATAGCTACGGTACCTACAATCAGGAAGCCCAAAACCCACTTTTGCTCAAAAATAGAAGGCTTTCGCACTAGGGTGCCCTGATGCTCGTGCGCATAGCGAGCCAGGGTACCTTCAAGATCTTTGCAGAAATTCTCGAATGGCTCTGCGTTACAGAAATTAATGTTCGCTATCAGCTTGATTTTACTTTGGTCCGTCAATTTGAGGAATAGGGTCACGCCGTTGTAGTGCTGTATTTCGTACGAGGCCACCTCACTGAATGGAATGTGCTTTTCTTCCCCGTCGAGATGAAGAATGAGGTAGGTGTCGCTCAGCTGAGCCGAGCCTTTTTTCTTCGTGAATAGCTTGTTGCTGTATTCAAATTCGTACGACTGCATGGAGGGGAAATTCACGTGGATGGATTTTCAAATCTACTCGTAATTCTGCACTCAGGCAAG
>JBBRDE010000060.1:0-22051 GCA_038204185.1 Cytophagales bacterium | reverse complement strand
TCCGTAGGGTGCCACCCCGGTAGGCACCTTCCATACGGTCTGTTTGCTTTGCCGGTCTAACTTGACCAGCTGATTGTTCCCATTCAGTACCACGTACATATACTCACGCCCCTGCTCGGTGCTGAGGGCTAGCTCGTTGGGCAGAGCCAGGGGAGACTCACCCTCGGGAGCGAAGGCGAAAGAATCGGTTAGTTTCAGTTTGCTGCCATCCCAGGAGGCTTGCAGCACTACCGACATTTTAGAACCCTTGTTTGCTGCGCTCCAGAATACCTGCGTCTCATTTCCTTTTTTCGCAACTTGAATACCCGAATAGGTACTCGTCAGGCTTTTGAGAGCATTGTCCTGCCGGTAGGCCCAGCGATCCAGAATTTTTTGTTTTTCCGTATCCACCACCGCAATCCCATAGCGGTCTTCTACGACCAGCAGCTGGGTACCCGGAATCTTTTTTAAATCCAGGGTATGGTTTTCGAGATCGGTATCACCGTAGCGGATTACGCTGCCCGCCGGGTCGATGATGCGGTTGTAGGGCATCAGAAGTGGAAGCACATTCCGGTTCAGGGTACTGTCGTCGTAGGGAATTCGGGGATTGAGCAGCGCTACTTGCTGGTACCTGAGTGAGGTGGTACGGCAGGCATCGAACATCATGATGGCCAAAACACTGTATAAAATCCGGGAAGCGAACGACTGCATAGGAAGGGATTTTTTGGGTTAAATCAAACGCTAATGTAGCATATTTCAGGCGCGGGTAAGAAGAATGCATGTTTACACCACATGAATTTTTGGACTTAAAATAACTAACCACCTCAATAACAAGACATTATTTCAAGGTCACTTCTATTATGAATGAATTTTGTCCTTTTCTTAGCATGTTAGCTGTTTATCTTTGGTGTCAGAGACAAATCCCTACCTACCAGAATCATGAAGTACCTCCTGCTGTTCTTCTGTGTGATGCGCATTTCCAGCCTTATGGCTCAGTCCTCCTTTGACTTACAGGGCCACCGGGGCTGCCGGGGCCTGATGCCCGAAAACTCGTGGCCCGCTTTTGAAAAAGCGCTGGAGCTGGGCGTAACTACCCTGGAAATGGATGTGGTGGTTTCTAAGGATGGCCAGGTAGTTGTGTCGCATGAGCCGTATTTCCTGGCCAGCTATTGCCTCAAACCAGACGGCTCGGCCATCGAAAAAGGTGAGAAAATCAACCTGCACACGCTGACTTATGAAGAAATAAAACGGTACGATATCGGTTCCAAAGGCAATGCCGATTTCCCGGAACAAAAAAAAATCAAGACGCACAAACCCCTGCTGAGGGAAGTGCTGGCCCAGGCCGAAACCTACTGCCGCACCCACAATCGGACAGCTGTGGCCTATAACATCGAAATCAAAAGTGAACCATCGGAGTACGGAGTATCCCAGCCCCGGCCCGCCGAATTTTCGGAGTTAGTGTACAGCGTTATTCAAAGCCAGGTACCCCTGGAACGGGTTACGCTGCAAAGCTTTGATTTTGATGTATTGAAATACTGGCAAAAACAGATGCTGGCAGGAAAATATGGAAAAGTAAAGTTGGCGGCTTTGGTAGCAAACCTGAAAGGAATCGAGTCTAACCTGGAAAACCTGGGATTCATTCCCGCCATTTATAGCCCCTACTACAAGCTACTTTCAGCCGATAAGGTGCAAGTGCTCCACCAAAAAGGAATGCAGGTAATTCCGTGGACCGTCAATGAACCAGCCGCGATGAGGGAAGTCAAGGCGATGGGTGTCGATGGACTCATTACCGACTATGCGGACCGCTATCTGAAAATTTTTCCTTGAAAAGGCACCTTACGCAGTGGAAGCCTGGACACCAGGAATGTACCCGCTATCGAATCACCATCACCGATCCCCGCAATAGATCGCGCTTTCGATCGGGATAAAATTCGCTGCCGTAGGTGATTACGTAAGGGTAGGCACCCGGCTGCACCTTCACGCCTTTGTACATGCCGTCCCACTTTTTGTCAATATCGTTGGAGGCGAAAATGACTTCTCCCCAGCGGTTGTAGACTTTGATTTCAAAGTCCACGAAGAACTGTCCATACACATCGAATTGGTCGTTACGGCCATCGCTATTAGGCGTAAAGGCATCCGGAGCGAAGATACGCGGTTCGCAGCGATCCACCACTTCGGTAGTATCGGCGAGTGTACAACCTTCCCGGTTTGTTGCTATAACGCGGTAAGTACCCAACCGGCTAACGGTGATGCGGCTCGTAGTGTCGCCCGTGGCGGGCCAGAAATATCGTTGGTTGGCAGGTCCACGGCTGTCAAGCACCACCTCACCATTTTGCTCCACGCAAAGCGGCGACTCCGGGGCGAGGTTCAGCGTAGGTGAAGGCAGAAATACCAGTCGAATGGTATCGCGACCACTACATCCGGCCAGCGTGGCCGTCACGATATAGGTACCCGTGAAGCGGGGGATAATTCGGGCAGTAGTCTGGCCATTAGACCACTGGTATTGCGCCTCGCTGATCGTACTGGCTAAGAGCTGGTAGGTACCATCGTAGCATAAAGTGGTATCGGGCCCCAGGCGCACTTGCGGTGCAAGTTTGATTGTCACGGTGCGGTTGGCCGAAGCCACACACCCTTGATTGGAAACAAAGTAGGTAACCGTTTGCTGGCCCAATAGGCTATCTGCTGGCGTATAGAGTCCTAACGAATCCACGCCCGGCCCGCGCCAGAAACCGTTGGCTGGGGTAGAGCCCGTCAGGCGTTGGGGGCGTTGATTGGAACAGAAATCCAGCGCGGGGCCGACGCTAATGGTGGGTTTGGGGCTAAATTTCACCTGCACATCGTCGGTACCGTTGCAGCCATTTTCTGTATTGGTCACAGTAAGCGAATAGGCACCTGCTTCGCGCACGATGAGGGTTCGTGTCTTAGTGCCATTGCTCCACAGGTACTGGTTTCCCGCAAAATCATTCGCGCGGGGTGCTAAAAGAATCGTATCGCCAATACATTTGCCCCGATCCGGTCCCAGCAGAGCCAGATTATCTTTATTCAGTCCTACCTTAATGCCTGTCTGCGAGAAGGTACATCCTCCGGCATCTGATGCTTCAAAGCTATAGGTACCCGCCTGCAAACCCACGGCGGTTTTCGTACTACTCACTACTTTCCCCGACGCATCGAGCCAGCGGAACGTAGTGGGTTGTCCGCCCGTCACGTTCAAGCCAATGGAACCGGAATCGGGTCGGGTACAGGCGGCGTTGCCCACCAGTGGACTCATTTTTAAAGGGTTAGCCGCCGAGCGTAAATTAAATGAGGTATCGGTGGTACAGGCCAGCGGATTGCCGCTCACCCGCAACAGGTAGTTACCTTCCCGCAGGCCGGTGATCTGCGGCGCATTGCCCAGCAAGGTACTGTCTGGTCGCAACCAGGCGTAGTTGTAGATACCCGTCGGCGTGAGCGAAGTGACCTGTATTCGACCGTCGGCGGTGGTGCATCCCGTGGGCGGCAAAAGGTCAGCACGGATGCGCGCGCGAGGACGCGCCACCACCTGAATCGTATCCTGGTTATAGCAGTCATTACCATTTTTTACTTCTACGAAATAGCTACCAGCCTTTCGTACGGTAATGGCCCGGGTACTTTCACCCGTGCTCCACTTGAATTCACGCCAGGTTTGTCCGGGGGCCGTTAGCACGATGGTACTATCGTTGCACACGGTCGTGTCGGGGCCCAGTGAGAAATTGGGCGGACGCCGAATGGTCAGCTCCACCGTATCGGCGCTGAAACATACTCCCTGCGGGCCGTTGGCCGCAATAGCCACATACTGCCCGGTTTGGGTAGCATTGAATATTTTCTCGCGTCCCACGGGCCGACCATTGTACAGCCATACAAAAAGGCTGGCGTCTACGTTGGCTTCCAGCTTGATGCTCTTGCGGCATTCGTCTTTATCGGGACCCAGGTCGATGGGCTTAGGGGTGGCAAATATCTCGACCTGCTGGAAAAACGTCGTATCCTTACAGTCATTTACGGCCCGCAGACTTACCTTATATATACCCGCGTCCTTGTAGGTATGCGAAACTTGCGTCTGCTTGCCGTTGACAGGCGCACTCCCATCACCAAAATTCCAGGTATAGGTATCTTTTAAAGGATCGCAAAGCGGGCTGGCCTGAAATGAGGTGGGGACACCCGTACAGAATCCGTCGGCCTGAAAACCGGGACCATCGTTTTGTTGAGTAAAATTCTGCACCAAACTTGGCAACCCCAGGTTGCTCTTCTTGCCGCCCAGATTCACTCCCTCCAACTCGTACATGACGGTACCGACCGAATTCTCTTCGGGTTCGGCAATGACCGCCAGGTATTCGCTACCGTCAACGGCCATATAAATCCGACCATCGGAACCGATCTGCAAAGCCCCGAATTTCTGCGTTTTTGTACTATCGATGACAATCCGCGAATCGGCAATGAGAGTGGAGTCTCCCAGGGTAAGGTCGTACTGCACCAACTTGGAAGCCGTAGTATCGCCATCGCCCTGGAAGGACACGTACATCTTTTCGCCACTCGGCGAGAATTCTATCCCGTAGGCTTTGGGCGGAGCCGGACCCAAGTCGATAGTACGTTGGTAGGTCATCTCGCCCGTCGAATCCGAAAACGTAAAAATCTCCACGTAGTTGCGCGGCGGACCGGGTACAATCACAGCCAGGCGGCGCTCGCCCGTAGTACTATCGGCGGGGGAAAATTTCATATACCCTTCGCCCTTCTCTTTGGTATCGTGGGCCATGCCCAAATTAAAACTCTTTTCTTCGGTCAATCCGCCCGCCGTAGCGTGGTAGACGCGGAAGGTATTATTGCCAAAATCGTGCGATACGACCCAGTAGGTACTGTCGCGGTCGTTACGGACGGATGCAATGCGTTCGGTGGTCGTGCGCTCCAGTACGGTATTTTGTTCCACGATAGCTCCCTTCCCATTGTCGCGGCGCATATCGACCACGCTGATGGTGAGCGCTTTGGTAGAATCGTTAATGTCGGTTGTAGTAAAAATATTATACAGATACTCGCATCCCTTACAGGTGGGCTGCGGAACGATCAGGGCTGATTGGGTAGAGTTTGGGCTACCCTTAAGCGGTTTGCAGGAGTCCGCCAGGCACTGCATTTCTTTGCCATCGCGGTCGAAAACTTTGATTCCATCGGTGTAGAAAAGCAGTTCGCCCTTGGAGTTGGCGATGGACGAGGTACCCTCGGGGGTTTTAAGTTTCCCGTCGGTAATGGCCGTGGGGGTACCATTGGCAAAATCAAGCCCGGCATTAGCCCCAAAAAACCATTTGGCCCCCTGCTGTTGCGAAGGTTCCAGACAGATCTTAACATTCACCCGATCCTGAATTTTACAGCCGTTGGGCAGAATCACCTCTACCGAATAGCAACCCGAGCTATCTATTTTCAATGCCTGTGTAGTATCGCCTTTTGGGTACCAGATGTATTTCGCACCCGCCGGGCCTTTGCCTCCCGCGTAGGGATCGAGCGTGATGGTCTGGCCGGGGCAAATGGTGGTATCGGTTTTCCATTTCTGGAACGAAGGCGGAAGTTCACCTACCTGAATGGGCATCGTCAGGCTGTCGATGCCGCCGCCTTTCAACGTGCGCACCAGTTTTACGTTATAGGTACCGGGCGATTGGTAGGCGTGGCCCGCGTTGCGGGTGGTGGCGGAGTTGTCCTGGCTGGCGCCATCGCCAAAGCTCCACTGCCACGCCACCGAGGTTTCGAGCGTATCGCTGAAGATCGTGACGTCATCCTTGCACTCGGGATTGAGCATACACTGGTTTTTCACCTTGAAAGGAGTCTGCGCGTGGACGGCGCCCAGCGAGAATCCTACCAGGATGGTGAAAATCCAAAAAAATCGTTTTTGTATAGTATAAATCAACCTCATCGTTCGTTACTTACTCGCAAACCCGCACTCATGAACCCGCCTTATTTTCAAACGGCATACTTTAAACGAAAAATGTTTTTTAAAATTTTACGCTGTATTTTGACAAGAAAAAACACGACGTTTGACCTTTACTACGCAAAATGAGACTATTTTGTTGCTTTCCACATATCATTCGCATACTACACGATTTTTAGCTGCTAATACGTGGCCACCTATACACTATGATCAAGAAGCTACTCCTGTTCCTGTTCCTGACCCTTTCTGGCTTAAAAGGTTGGAGTCAGGACCCGCAGTTTTCGCAATTCTACGCTAATCCGCTGTATCTCAACCCCGCACTGGCGGGTGGAGCTCTGGCGCCCCGCCTAACGGTCAACTACCGCAACCAATGGCCGGCCCTCTCTGCCAACTTCGTGACGAGTTCTTTTGGTGTGGACAATTATTTTCCCCGCTTCAACAGTGGTGTAGGCGTGTATGCGCTGCTGGATAGTCAAGGACTGGGCAACCTGAAATCTACCGAAGTAGGCGCACAATATTCGTATCAGCTCCAACTCAACGACGAAACTTTTTTGCGCTTAGGTTTACAGGGCGCCTACGCGACCCGCACCCTGGACTACTTCGGCCTGACCTTCGGCGACCAGTACAATAATGGTGGTTTTACAGGTAATCCCACGCAGGAACCCCTGGTGCAGAGTGGTCTTCCGCAGGTTTCTTATGCCGATTTTTCCACCGGAGCCATGGTCTATTCCGACTGGTACTGGGCGGGGCTGTCGGCTCATCACCTCAATCGGCCCAACCAAGCCTTCTCGGGTTTGGAAACCGCTCCACTTCCCATGAAGATTAGCTTTCAGGGCGGTCTGCGGATTCCCTTCGCGGGCTATACCTTTTTAGGGAATGAAACTGACCGGGAAAAAACCATCTCTCCGGCTATCTTATATAAGAAGCAGGGAAAGTTTGACCAACTGGACGCAGGTTTGTACGTGACCTACTCGCCGGTGGTATTTGGCGTATGGTACCGGGGAATACCCGTCAAAAAATACGCTGAAAACATCAACAACCACGAATCACTTATTTTCCTGGCGGGCTTCCGGCAGGACAAGTTTTCGATTGGGTACAGCTACGACGTGACCATCTCAACGTTGGGTGTTGGCAGCGGGGGGGCGCACGAAATATCGCTTTCCTATGTTTTTGAACCCCTTGAAGGTAAACAGCGCTCCAAACGCCGCAGTAAAGAACTTTCCTGTCCGAAGTTTTAATTTGAGTTAATGAGTTTTTATCATCCATCCAACTTTTAAAAAATGAATATGAAGTCCTATCGTCGCAAGTTTGGGTTAGTTTTCCTTTCCTTCTTTCTTCCATTCCTCCTTTTTTCCTTAGCTACTTCCGCTACTCCTCCCAAAAAAGAATATTACGAGCTAAAAATATATCATGTCAAAGGCCGGCAGATGGCTATGATGGACGACTATCTGAAAAATGCCTACATTCCAGCGGCTCACCGGGCCGGAATTAAGAATGTAGGGGTCTTCAAAGCGGCCGATTCGGATTCGCTGGTATATGTACTTACCCCGCTAAAATCACTGGATCAACTGGCTAATTTTTCCCAGACGTTGGCCAAAGACAAAGTCTACCAGGCTGACGGAAAAAGCTATATCGAATCGGCTTTCAAAGAACCTGCTTATCAGAAATTTGAAACGATTGTGCTGGAGGCCTTCGAAGGCGCGGAACAACATAGTAAGCCTAAGCTAACGGCTCCCATGAGTCAGCGGGTATACGAACTCCGCAGCTATGAAAGTCCCTCGGAAGCGCGGCACGTGAACAAAGTGGATATGTTTGTCAAAGGGGGTGAAATCGGCATATTCAACAAGCTGGGCTTTAACCCCGTATTTTTTGCGCGGGTAATTGCCGGAAGCCATATGCCCAACCTGATGTATATGACGACTTTTGAGGATAAAGCCTCGCGCGACGCCCACTGGAAAGCCTTCGGCAGCGATCCCGACTGGAGCAAGCTAAAAGTAATGACCGAGTACCAGAATAATATGAACCCTCCCGTCATTTTCTTCCTTACGCCGAAGGATTATTCGGATATTTAACTCACTGGGTGGGGGGGCACACCTCCCACTCCTTATTTAATTTCACTTCCTTATGCCCCTGATTAAATCCATACGCGGCATCCAGCCTGCTTTTGGCGAAAACTGCTGGCTGGCTGACAATGCCACTGTAGTAGGCGATGTGGTGATTGGCGAACACTGCACGGTGTGGTTTAACGCTGTAGTGCGGGGCGATGTGAACAGTATTCGGATCGGTGATTATTCCAACGTCCAGGATGGGGCAGTTATTCACTGCACCTACCAGCGATTCGCCACCACCATCGGTAACTTCGTGTCCATTGCACACAATGCCATCGTTCATGGCTGTACCATAGAAGATCATGTACTAATCGGTATGGGAGCAATCGTGATGGATGGGGCCGTTATTGGCACGGGTTCGATTATCGCCGCCGGGGCCATCGTAACGCAGCATACCAAAGTGGAGCCGGGGAGTATATATGCCGGGAATCCGGCCCGTTTTTTGAAGAAAATTACGCCCGAACTGGAAGCTATCATCGACCGTACGGCGATGAATTACGTGAAGTACGCAGGGTGGTACACCGAAGAACTTCCCGAAAGTTTTGAGCTTTTGGGAAGTTGATGCAACCTCAAAACTTTTCCTTTCGGGCACTGAGGTACCCTTTTACCACGGTGAAGGTCGTGATGGCGAGGAAAAACAGGATTACGTACTGTACGTAATCTACAATCCAGGGAAAGCGCTCGCCGAACAGGTATCCCCCGCCTGTAAGCCCTAAAATCCAGATCATACCTCCTATAACATTATGGGTCATGAACCTGGGCCACGGCATGCGCACGAGTCCCGCCAGAATGGGGGCAAACGTACGGATAATGGGCAGAAAGCGACTGATAATGAGCGTCCGACTCCCATACTTATCAAAGTACTTGCGCGTGGTGTCGATGTTTTTTTTCTTGAAAAAAAAAGACTCCCGCTGGGTTTCAAGGCGGTCGCCAAAAAAGCGACCGAACAGGTACCCCACCAATGACCCCAGTATAGCCGCCGCAATCATGCAGGTGAGCAGCAGGGAAATCGGTACGTCCAGCGTCCGCGTTCCACAGAACACCCCCGCCAGAAATACGAGATAGTCGCCCGGCAGGAAGAAGGCGAAGAACAGACCATTTTCCGCAAACACGATAAGCGTGATTACCACCAGCCCCCCGGTGCGGATAATTTCTTCAGAATTAAGAATGTATTGAAAAAACTCTGTGATGGCGTTCATGTATTCAGCTTTGGGTATTTTATGCTAGACTTTTGACTCCTGCAAAATCAAGAATCAATCACCGAATTGTCAAACATCGAACGTCCCTGGTTGAACGTTCCTTTTGTTACAGCCCAAATCTACACAATTTCTGAAAGTTCAAGCCAGCGCATTTCCTTTTCGGAAAGGCTGTCATTAATCTCCTCAATCTCGACAGCCCAAGCCATCAGTTCCTCGTGCGTGCCCCCGATACTCAATTTGTGTACCAGGGCAGTCTTTCGCTTTTCCAGAGCAGGCATCTCTGTTTCCAGTAGCTCTATTTCGCGCTGTTCTTTAAACGATATCTTGCGTTTGGGTGTGTCGGCGGCTTTGGCGGCCGGCGCCAGAACAGGTACATCCTCTTTGGGTTTAGGCGTGGCGGGGCTTCGCCGATCAGCTGTTTCCTGTTCTTCCAGCCATAGGCGGTAGTCGGAATAATTACCCTGGAAGTCGCGAATTTTACCCTCACCTTCAAAAACGAACAGGTGATCCACCAACTGGTCCAGAAAGTAGCGGTCGTGGGAAACGATCATCAGGCATCCGGGAAAATTGGATAGAAACTCTTCCAGTACGTTCAGGCTACTGATGTCCAGATCGTTGGTAGGTTCGTCCAAAATCAGGAAGTTAGGCTCCTTCATCAGCATCAACAGCAGTTGGAGACGACGCTTTTCGCCCCCGCTGAGCTTCTCTACATAGTCGTACTGCTTGGATGGTGTGAAGAGAAAAGTTTCGAGAAATTTCGACACCGTAACGGTTTGTCCCGTTCCCAGACGGACTACGTCGGCCACTTCTTTGACCAGATCGATAACCCGCTGCCCGCTTTCAAATTCCAGATCGGACTGAGTATAATGCCCAAACTGGATCGTATCCCCTTTGACGACCTGCCCGTTATCGGGCCGCACCTCACCGGTTATCATTTTGAGGAGGGTAGTTTTGCCCATGCCGTTGGGGCCGACAATACCGATGCGGTCGCCTTTGCGGAAGGTATACACGAAATTATGGATCAGCTCGCGACCATCGTAGCTTTTGCCCACACTCTGCAGCTCAATAATTTTGCTACCAAGCCGGGTTGAACGCACGTTTAGTTCCAATTGGTTATCGAACTTCTTCTGACTGGCTTTGTCCTTCAAATCCTCGAAAGCATCTACCCGGTACTTGGCTTTGGTACCCCGTGCCTTGGGCTGCCGCCTGATCCAGTCCAGCTCTTTGCGCATCAGATTACGGGCCTTGTCAATCTCAGCGGCTTCTACTTCTTCCCGCTCCGATTTCTTTTCCAGGAAGTAGGCGTAGTTTCCTTTGTAGGTATAAGCCGAGCCGTGGTCAAGTTCCAGCACATTGTTACACACTTTATCCAAAAAATAGCGGTCGTGGGTAACGACGAGCAACGTAGTGTTTTGGGTATTTAAATAACTCTCTAGCCATTCCACTGTACTCAAATCCAAATGGTTGGTAGGCTCATCCATAATCAGCAGGTCAGGGTCTTCGAGTAGTACCTTGGCCAGGGCTACCCGTTTGCGCTGCCCGCCCGACAGGGTACCGTAGCGAGCTTCTACGTCGTGGATACCCAGTCGGCCCAGAATTTCCTTCGCTTTGGCCTCGAAGTCCCAAGCCTTTAACTGATCCATCTCTTCCAGAATATCCGTCAGTGCGTCGTTATCACCCGTGGCCAGGGCGTGTTCGTAGCGCTTCACGGCGTGGGCCACGGGATTGGAGGCAGCAAAGATTACTTCAATAACGGGAAGTT
Source organism: Cytophagales bacterium (assembly GCA_038204185.1). Lineage (GTDB taxonomy): Bacteria > Bacteroidota > Bacteroidia > Cytophagales > Spirosomataceae > Salmonirosea. The sequence goes on along the minus strand of JBBRDE010000060.1, from coordinate 11,080 downwards.
GCTCATCGAACGACGGACTCTGGTCGAGGTACCCTACCCGGATATCCTTACGCAGGCTCACTTCGCCTTCATCGGGCGGCATAATGCCTGCCAGGATATTTAGAAAGGTGGTTTTGCCGGTACCATTGGTACCGATCAGGGCTACCTTGTCGCCCCGACTCATGCCGAACGTCACGTTTTTGAAAAGCCACTTGTCGCCAAATGACTTGGCTATATTTTCTGCTGAAAGATAATTCATGAATGCCTTTTTATAAAGATTGCTGCTCTCCAAGCCAGGGGGAGATAGTACTGTTCCCTGCGGTTGCGTTTGAAGAGGCCGGGGAGCCAAGTGGTAATCGCCCGATTGTTGTTCGGCCGCAAAGGTAGGACTACTGCGGTTCAAAATAGGAGATTTGACTGCTTGCGTGAATATTATTTGGTAAATAATGGGTACTTTAGCGTTTCTTTAACCTTTGTAAAGTATTGGTAGGTTTCCCTAAAATTTATACTCCGAATATAATTTACCCGTTAAATTACAATACGTTCCTGATTTATAATTTATGCGTTTCAAGTATGTAGTGCTCGGATTAGTCCTACTGACAGGTCCTGATGTTTTTTCCCAAACCAAACCCGCCAATTACAGCCAGAAGATCCCCGGTACCAATCAGCAATACGGGATGGTGGCCATTCCGGCGGGCGAATTCATGATGGGAAGCCCCGCTACGGAGGCAGGACGCAACGAAGACGAAGGCCCTCAGCATAAAATAAAGCTCGATGGCTTCTGGATGGGTTCGCACGAAGTGGGTTGGGATTTTTACGATTTGTACGCTTTCAAGAATATGGAGAAGGAAATGGCCGCCCGCTTTCCTGATCCCGGAAAAAGCATTGCTAAAACGGACGCCAGTACCCGGCCCAGTCCTCCCTACGTCGATATGTCATTTGGGATGGGACGATCGGGCTATCCGGCCATCAATATGACGCAGTACGCAGCGATCAAGTTTTGCAAGTGGCTGTATGAAAAAACGGGCGTATTCTACCGCCTACCCACCGAAGCCGAGTGGGAATACGCCGCTAGGGCGGGGACAAAAACGGCCTATTCATTTGGGAACGATGCGGCTAAGTTGGGTGATTACGCCTGGTATAAGGACAACAGCGACGGAGCCTATAAGTCCATTGGCACCAAAAAGCCCAATCCATGGGGCCTGTACGACATGCACGGCAACGTAATGGAATGGACGCTGGATCAGTATGTTCCCGAGTATTATGCTCAGAAAGCCAAAGGCGAGGTAAAAGATTCCTACGCACCGGTTACGGAATTGTACCCTACCGCCGTGCGGGGTGGTTCTTGGGACGACGAAGCTGCCGTAGCCCGCAGCGCGGCCCGTACGCCTTCTTCACCCGACTGGAAGGTACTCGATCCGCAGTTACCCAAGAGCGAATGGTGGATGACGAGTGCGTCTTTTGTGGGTTTCCGGTTGGTGCGACCCTTTAAATCGCCTAGTGCGGCCGAAATTGAGGCGTACTATAATCCCCCTTTGATCGAGGATTATTGAAAATGTGATTCTGGATAATGGATGTTGGATTTTCAGCAATCATAGTTCAGTCGAAACCAGAGCTATCATAATGTAATGTAATTGAACGAAGTTGAAATTCTTTATTCTAGTATCCAAAATCCCTTATCTCAAATCCCAAATATCATGGAACAAAAAAGACGTGAATTCTTGAAAGCTTCGGGCCTGCTGGCCGGAGGAATTGCGCTGAGCCCCTTCACCTCCTACGGCTTCAACAGTCAAGTGGATGATACCATCAAGGTAGCTCTGGTTGGGTGCGGCGGGCGTGGGACGGGTGCGGCGGCACAGGCTTTGAGTACCAAGCAGAACGTGAAGATCGTGGCGATGGCCGATGCCTTCCGCGATCGTCTGGAAGACTCGTATAAAAGTCTTACCTCGAAAAAATACAAGGATTCGGCGGGCAAAACTGTGGACGGAACCGTGAAAGTGAACGTCCCCGACAGCAATAAGTTTGTTGGTTTTGAAGCCTATAAAGAGGCGATAGCTCTGGCCGATGTAGTGATTCTGGCTACTCCTCCCGGATTCCGCCCCTACCATCTGGAAGAAGCTATCAAGCAGGGCAAGCACGTGTTTTGCGAAAAACCCGTGGCTACTGATGCGCCCGGTATTCGTAAGGTACTGGAGGTAGCAGAAATCGCAAAAAAGAAGAAATTGAACATCGTAACGGGCCTACAGCGTCACTATCAGCCCAATTACCGCGAAGCCATCAAGCGTATCCAGGATGGTGCTCTAGGTGATATCGTGGGCGGACAGGTATACTGGGTGAGTGGCGGGGTATGGGTGAAGGATCGCGTACCCAGCATGACCGAGATGGAGTACCAAATGCGCAACTGGTACTATTTCAACTGGCTGTGTGGTGACCATATCGTGGAGCAACATGTGCACAATATTGACGTAGCCAACTGGGTAAAGGGTGGTTATCCTGTACAGATTCAGGGCACGGGCGGTCGCGAGGTACGCGATGGCAAAAAATACGGTGAGATTTTCGACCACCATTGCCTCGATCTGGTTTATGAAGATGGTACCACCATTTCAAGCCAATGCCGCCATTATGAGGGCACCTATAGCCGCGTGGATGAAGCATTTGTAGGCACTAAGGGGCGAATTGATAGCTTTGCCAATAACAATACTGTCCTGAAAGACTATAAGGGTGGTGTTATCTATAAGCACGAAGGCAAGGGTGATGGTAACCCGTATCAAATCGAACATGATGAATTGTTCGATGCGATTGCCAAAGGCGAGTATAAATTTGCTGACGCCGAGCGTACTGCCAAAAGCACGATGACCGCCATTATGGGACGGATGGCTACCTATTCGGGCAAGTTGATCAAGTGGGACGAAGCATTGAATTCCGATATTAATCTTTTCCCCGAAAAACTAGCCTGGGATGCTAAGCCCAAGGTGCTGCCCGACGAAAACGGCTTGTACCCCGTTGCTGTACCGGGAAAGACACGTGCCGTATAGGACATGCGTTTTTCTTTTAAAACCTGCGGAAGCCACAGTGGCTTCCGCAGGTTTTTTTTTATTTTACAGTATTCCAGGAAGTGACTTGACTTCCGTCTGTTTCAATCAGCCAAACCTGCACGCCCGGAAATCGGCGTATAATTTGCTTACTTTTTTCAATGCCGGCTACGCTAAAAGCCGTGGCCAGGGCATCGGCGTAAGTACCGCTCGATGCAATCACCGTGGTACGGACATGGTAGCGCAGACCTACCCCCGTTTTTGGGTTCACAATGTGCGAGTAGCGTATCCCTTCATGTTCCAGAAAGCGGTAAGAAGCCCCCGAAGTCGCCACCCCTACGTCAGCCAAATGGACAACTGCCGTGGAGTCAGCAGATTTTCCCGAATTGATTTCCACCTCCCAGCCCCGCCGACCGGGTGGTACTCCAGCGAGTGTGATATCGCCGCCAGCATCGATCAGAACGGCTTTGATACCCAAACTCTGCACGACACGCAAGGCTTCATCAGCTGCGTAGCCTTTCCCAATTCCTCCAACATCAAGCCGCATATTTGTGCGGCGTAGCCGTACGGATTTCGTGCTCGACCGTAGCTTGATCAAACGGTAGCCCACGGCTTTCCGAGCTTTTTCGATTTCACTTTCTGTGGGAAAAAGGCTTCTACGCATTGCTCTTCGCCATAGTTGTACCACCGGACCTACCGTTATATCAAAGGTACCCCTTGTCTTACAGCTTATTTTTTTGGAAATGGTAAGTACCTCGTACAAATCATTGCTCACTGCAATCCATTTCCCGTTACCCGACTGGGCCGAAAGCCGATTGATTTCGCTACCATCGCGGTAGTCACTCAGGATTTCGTTTAGTGTCTCGATGCGGGCAAAAGCCAACTGTGCAGCCTGTCCGGCCAATGAGTCGCTGGTGGCATAGAATACCAACCTAAAGGGTGAACCCATGAGCCCTTTCTCAAATTCATAGCGCTTTTCCTGCCCATAAGCTTGAGTAGAAAAGTAGATTGGAATAAAAAGAGTGCTTATAGTTAAATAACAGAAGAAGCGAGCCTTCTTTGTATTTGTCCACAAAGTACACCTACGAGTGAAGCTAACCATTTACAACGCGTTGCTAATTCTGGCTGTCGGTATGACGGTGGTCTTGTCTGGTGCTTTTCTCAGAGCAGAGCACCTGCCCTCCGCCAATCCTATCCTGTTGGGCGGACTGGCGATTGTATTTGTAGGTACCGTTTGGTTTGTCTTGAGCCTGTACCGCCGTCGGAAAGGGATGTGATATTATAGCTTTGTGGCCTTATGCCGCATATAGAAGTCGGCCAAAACCAGCGCTGCCATGGCTTCTACTATGGGTACAGCGCGAGGTACCACGCACGGATCGTGTCGACCTTTGCCCTGTACTTTTACAGCTTCCCCCGCTTCATTGACGCTGTCCTGCTCCTGCATAATGGTCGCGACGGGCTTGAAAGCCACCCGGAAGTAAATATCTTCCCCATTGGAAATTCCTCCCAGGATACCACCCGCGTGATTCGTCTGGGTACGAACGATACCCGATTCGTCGGTGTAGAAGGCGTCATTGTGTTGTGATCCGTACATTTCCACGCCCGAGAAACCACTGCCGTATTCAAACCCTTTGACGGCATTGATGCTGAGCATGGCCTTACCCAGCTCAGCGTGCAATTTGTCAAAAACGGGCTCACCCAGTCCGGGGGGGGTACCTTGTATAACACATGACACAATACCACCCACCGAATCGCCTTTTTTGCGCGTTTCATTAATATAATCGTACATCCGTTGCGCCATGTCGGGATCGGGACAGCGAACGGCGTTGTCTTCCGTTTGGTCCAGGTCTAACTCCTGATATCCCTTCTGCAACTTCAAGGTACCTACCTGCGACACATAAGCCCGTACGCTGATCCCGGCGTGTCGCAAAATGATTTTGGCCACCGCGCCTGCGGCTACCCGTGCTGCAGTTTCGCGCGCCGAACTGCGTCCACCGCCCCGGTAGTCACGTATGCCATATTTTACCTGATAAGTGTAGTCGGCATGAGACGGACGGTACTGCGTGGCGATGTGCGAATAATCTTTGCTTCGTTGGTCCTCATTCCTAATGAGCAGGGCAATGGGGGTACCTGTAGTCTTTCCTTCAAATACGCCTGATAGAACTTCGAACTCATCGGCCTCACGCCGCTGCGTGGTAATTCGCGACTGTCCGGGTTTACGGCGATCTAGCTCACCCTGTATAAAATCCGTGTCCAATTCTATTCCAGCCGGACAACCTTCCAGAATTACACCAATGCCCACTCCATGTGATTCACCGAAGGTGGCGATTTTTACTATTTTTCCGTAAGTACTACTCATCTAGTTTATTTTCTTGTAATCCATACCATAATTCCCAGCAACACGAGTACCACCGAATTGGTCAGTAAGCGGATAATATCCTGGTAGTCGACATACTGTCCTGTCGTATCTAACTGGTCAATGTTATCATAAATATACCCCGCCTCAGAATTTATGATTCCAGCCGTCTGCAGTTGTTCTCCGGCCACTGTGAGTGTTTTCGAGGATCGTAACGTATCGTAGCGCGCCCTGGAAGGATCAAAATACACCCACTGAAAAAAACGTCCCAGCGGGTACCTGCCGTTTTGCTTGGCTACGATGAAGTAGTCAAACGTTTTCTCGCCGCTGACCTTTTCATAGCTCCGTTGCACGGTTTGACTCATATCCGGAGGATAGAAATCGAATGCTTTTACAACCGGTACCTCGGGAGCATTAATCGTGGCCAGATTTCCCCGACCCGTGATCGTGAATAGATAACGCAGGCTTTCGCCCGAAGACAACTTTTCTTTCGTCAGTTTTTCCTTTAAAGTGTACTCGCCCACGGCCACCTGATCTTTTTGGGGATGCGGGGGCAACGGTTTCACAACTACCCGCGAAAGGTTGGAGTGGTAGGTGTGCAAACTCTTGATTTTCTGGTTTCCAGCTACTTTTGGCTCACTCACCAGCATCTTGAGACTTACAACCGGAAATGAGATATTTTGAACGGTAAAAGGAAACAATACCGCCTGATACATCTGGTACTCGGTATATTGTCGTCCACCAAGGATCACATCCTTTTGAATAATTTCCTCTATTCCTATGTTCTCCTCCCAACAGGTAGCGGGACGAAGCCGCTTCATAATGGCTTGAAGTTGGCTGTTCAACTGGTAGAATTCCATTTCGATCGGCGTATTTTTTGCAACATACAGCGCCAGTCGCAATGAGAAGCCCTCCTTCAGGTACACATTCGTTCGGGATGCCTTAGCCGACAAGAATATATCCTCGGTACGAGATTCATCCGAATCGATAACTGTTTCAGTTTCTTCGGATGCTGTTTCGGCAATTCGGGTGTTTTCCGTCACTTTCTTAAAATTAAGGGTTACCCCCGCGGCCGCTATTGTGTTTCCATCCACAAGTACATTGAATTCTGGTAACGAATATTCACCCTCCTGCGAAGCAAAATATTGTTGACTGATGGTCTGAATAATAATTATTTTGCCTCCCACACTATTGGTGGTACTGGTAGCGGAAGCACTTCTCTTTTCCAATCCTTCAAAGTCCGGAAAGGTCACCGATGGCCGATTAACCTGGTTTTTTATGATTATCGTGACAAGGAAAGGCTGGTCGAGTTTCAGGTTTTTTGAGCCCACTTCCACCCGAACATCCTGATCAGACTGACGCTGTGACCACGTGGGCAGGCTCCATAGAAATATAATTATAAAGGTATATAATTTCATTAAGCAAACACGTTCTATATAATGGTAGGAAAGCGAACCTTCGATCTGAAGTCGTCTTTCTTTCTTTATCCCTAAACCCCAAAACTAAGTAATACTATGGCCTCAATGTTAGAATACATCAAAATAATTCTGCAAAAAGTAAGCTTCGACCGCCGATTGTTTGAAAAAGAGCTTCGCAAAGCAATTCGTATGTTGATGCCTGATGAGGTCAAACGTTTAAAACTGTGGTGCTATGAACGCTTCGGTACCGAACATCTTCCGGTTCTTAATACTTGTTTTGTTATTTCTAACCGTCAGCGCTAAACTTCGTTCGACTGTTAACCAATCATAAAAAAGAAAGCCCCCAAATATTCGGGGGCTTTCTTTTTTATGATTGGAACTGACTATCACTTGCCGGTCTTCGGCCTCACCGCTGCGGGCTCTGACATCCCCAATGCTTGCTTGGCAGTTGCGTTGTCTGGGTCAACGCCCAATAGCTTTTCCCAATACGTTTTAGCTTTTGCTTCGTCTTTGACCGAAGTCTGGTAATAGTAAGCCAAATAGCCATATACTACCTTTAAATAACTACCGAAGTTTCCCGCAGGATCCTTCTCGGCCAGTTCGGCGAATTTCTCATAGTACGGTAGCGAGGTACCCTTTTCAATGCTTTCCTGCCGATTGGCATTGTATATTGAACTTCCCCGCCAGTAATACGCATATGGCCATTCAGGAGTCAGCTTAGTTACCTTTGCAAATGCTGAGTCCGCCTGAGTATAAAACATTCTTTTATCCTCAACTATCTTTAGACTGTCAGCTGCAGTATAGGTTGCACCACCAGCTAAGGCCGCCGAGTCAGGTGGCGTGATGGCTGCTGCTCCCTGTGAATATGAAAGTCCCTGTTGAAAATAATCATTGGTTGTAGCCTTTGCCGTGTCCAGACTAATGCCTTTTTGGTACGCGGTAGCTGCTTTCAAGTAATCCTTGTCTTTATAATAAATATTCGCTATTTCCTTAAATGTAGCAGCTGCTTGAGCGGTGCTCGTGTCCATGGCCGCCCCCTTCATTAAATACTCCATGCCCTTTGGGGTATACTCTTTGTCCGTTGCCATCTTATTGTAGGCACGTCCCAAATACTTGTAATCGTCCGGAACAAGTTGTTTGGCATTCCCCTCTTCATCTTTTTGCTTCGGATAGATCTCAATGAATTCTTCCAGATTTTTGATGGACTCCTCCATATTGTTGGTCTTGTAATAAGCCCAACCATACATCCGCTTCGTGATTGGATTATCGATTTTTCCTTTAATGCCATCCAATAATTCCAACGAGCGGGCATACTCGTCAGCGGTGAAAGCAAACTGGGCAGCGCGAAGTACCGTTTCAGGATCATTATTGCCGCTTTTCTTGATATACAAATCGAAATTCTCTGCGGCCCGCTTGTACTGCTGAGCCAGATAGTACAATTCAGCCAAATCCTTGTAAGCCGGCGCAAATTCCGGATCGGCCTCAATAGCTTTTTTGTAAAAATCAAGTGCCTGGTTGTAGCTCTTCCCGCGAAGGTAGATTCCTCCGATCCGGTTGTTAGCCACAGCATAATTGGGCTTAGCCATCAGGGCATATTCATAAGCCGTCACCGCCGGTCCACCCTCATTGCGTTTTGAAAGTATATCGCCTTTCACAATGTAAGCATCGGCCAACTTATTATCCTTTTTTACAGCTTCGTCCAATAACCGAATCGCCTCGGCCGGATCATTGTATTTAGCGAATAAGGAATAGGCTTCACCCGCCCGGAAAAGGACGTTGGCGTCTTTACCGCGCGTCTTTTTCTCAACATATTCGATCATTTCCTTCGCTTTGGCCACGTCCCCTTTTCCGAGCGCTACAGTAGCAAGACCTACCTGATTGATATAGCTCTTGTCATCCAAAGCAAGACCTTTCTCAAACGCTTTTTGGGCTTCATCCAACTGGTTGGTACGGACGTAGTAATAGCCCAGGTTATAATAGCTATCCGTAGAGGGGCTGGTTTCAGCCAATTTTGTAAATACTTCTTTTGCCTTTTCCGGCCGTTCCGAGCTTAGGTAGCCGAAGCCCTCATCAGGAGTTTGGCTAAACGCGAATGTCAGCGAAAACAGGCTTAAAGCAAGCGTTGCTGCTATGTGTTTTAATTGAATGTTCATTTCTTAATCAGGTTGAAACAGAGATTAAAATTTGGTTTGTACTACTAAACATCTTCCAAAGATAATAAATTGTAGACCAACCCTAAAAATTTTGTTTGGTTTGGACTTCTACATCCCTGGGGTAAGGTATCGTCGGGACAAGTCCCATCTTCTCAATCACAAGACCGCCTACGTCGCGGGCAATATAGGTCATCAGGCCTCCTCCCAGTCCCGAATACCCCTCTCGACTTATTATATAAATAAACCGGGCCAGCGGATATTTCCCTTTCCTCAAATCACGCTGAAAAGGTTGTCCATAGTCCTGGATAGAGGTAGGGTTTTCTTTTTCGGAAACTCCCATCACCCGCAGTCCTGACGAGAGTTCTCTGCTCAAGGTAGCCTCCCCGTCACTGATCCAGTTAACACCAATAAATCCAATAGCTGAGCGATTTTCTTTTACAAAATCAATCACCTTCTCGTTAGAATTGGAGGTATAAAGCCGCAACGATTTGACATCTTTAACAGAAAAAAGTTTAAGAATGAAATCCAGGTTACTGGAATTGGCGTGATCAAACACCAGAGTGATGGGACCTGAGTGATTACTTCCCTGTAGTTGAGACCAGTCTTTAATTTTCCCGGTAAATATTCCCTCCAACTCCCGCAGCGTGATAAGACTATCCTGATTCGCTATTCCCGTGATGAGTGCAATACCGTCAATGGCTATTTTCTGTTCCTTCAGGCTGCCCTCCTGTTGGCTAATAATTTCTCTTTCTTCTTTCTTAAGCTCACGGCTCGTGAAGGCTAATCGTGAACTATCCCGCAGCAGGGAAAGTATAGCTTCCTGCTCAGGTTTATAGCTTACTTTAAAATGAGCATCAGGGTATATTCCCTCGTAGGCATGGGTAAGTGCGGCTACCAGCGGACGGAACGACTCATCGGCCGATACGTTTATTGTTCCCTGACGGGGATTGTCAAGGTTTCCTGATGTGCAAGCATGAAATACCAATCCACTTCCGACTACCACTCCCAGCAGCTTCCCAAACATATTTCTCATAGCTCTCTTCTTTATTCTCTTCTAAACTCCCGTCCGCGATAACCCCGGTAGATACCGTACGCTATGAGCGTTACGGCAAAAATATACCGATACACACTTCCAGTTGGCAGAAATCTAAAAGACAAGGAGGAGGCGATCAAAAAGATCCCTCCTCCTATGTAAACCAGGGCCATGAACATCGAGGCGATAAATCCTATTTCCTGATGCAACGGTCTTTTATTCATACTTTCATCATTCGAGTTGGAAACTGATCGGAAGGTTATACTTTACCCGTACCGGACGCCCCGACTGCTTGCCGGGCTTCCACTTGGGCATGGTCTTCACAACCCGGATCGCCTCCTCATCACAACCAAAACCCAATCCTTTTAATACTTGTACATCCTGAATACTTCCGTCAGTGTTCACCACAAAAGTGAGGAATACTTTCCCCTGTACGTTGGCTCGTGAAGCAGCGCTTGGGTACTTGATGTTTTTACCCAAGTACTTGTACATTTCCTGAATCCCCCCTGGGAATTCGGGATTCTGCTCCACTACAGTAAATATCTGCTCTTCAACCTTGGCTTCTACCACCGTACCTTTGCTGGGTGCAGCGACCGCTTCGGGGGCAATGATAATTTCCTGAGCGTTAATATCCCCTTCCTGGGTTTTTGCAGCAGCAACCGCCACTTCCAGTTTTTCCACCGTGGGAGGCGGTGTTTCAATGGGGACTTCCTCGTCCTTTTTCACTTCGGGTGGTAGAAACTTCACAGTTTCTACCTTAGGTTGTTCGACGGGCGGTGGCGGTGGCGGTGGCGGCTCAGCGGGGTCAATGGGAGGTGGCGGCAGATTCATTAAATCCACGTTTACCATTACTTCCTCCTTTTCGTCCTCTGATAGGAACTTATCAGCCAACATCGGCGAAAGCATCGCCAAAATGAATATGGCCGCTCCCATCAGGGTAGCACGGTTGATTACACCACGATACTCCTGCCGCAGGGGATACGCACCGTACGCCTTGTTGCGATTGGCGAACACTATATCATCCAGTGTCGCATTCGGGCCTATTTCTGCCATGGCGTTTGAATTAAGTTTTGTTTTTTAATTGATTTCATTTACTTGTCTTCCGCTCT
>JBBRDE010000059.1:0-22133 GCA_038204185.1 Cytophagales bacterium | reverse complement strand
GAAGTGGGAGTCATCGGTGATGCTACCCTTTTGATGAATGCTCTGAGACAAATGAAAAAAGTACCTAAGGTAGTGCTCTACGTAAACAGCCACGACACGCACGATATATCCAAAGTACTGGAGGCTAATTTCAGTGCCTATCTCCACGCCGAGGACCAACTGGAAGAGCTCTACTATTGCCTGCAATCCACGAAGAAGGACGATACCTATTACAGTTCGTGCTTCAAGGACCTGATCCACGATTTGGGCATCACCGAGGCCGACAGCGAAACCCTGCGAATCATCAAGTCGCTTACCAAGCGTGAGCGGCAGGTACTGCAGCTATTGACCAAAGGACTTACGGGCCATCAGGTGGCTGACCAACTGAGCATGAGCTACCGTACCCTGGCTACTCATAAACAGAACATCTCCCAAAAATTCTCTTTGGAAAGTGGAAGACATCTTTTGCGGCAAGGATTACAAATCAGAAGTTTTCTTGCGGGTTCGCAAGCGGGCGGGATGTGATTGTATCGTTCGAGCCTGATTTGGAAACGTTCTTTTCCAGAGATTCTTTAAGGCTTTGCATACGGGCCCGAGGCATCACGAGCTCTTTGTTAGGCAGCTTCTTAGTATGAAGGATGTATTTCCCTTTCTCCCAGTATGTGTAGCTATCGAAATAGTTGAGGTTGAGGATAAAATTGCGATTCCCCCGGAAAAAGCGATCCGGATCCAGTTCATTTTCCAACTCAGCTAGGGATTTCGATATAGTAAATTTTCCCTGGCTGTGGTGAACGTAATAGCTACCTTCCTCGGTCTCAAACAAGTAGCAGTCATTTACATTGAGAAGCGTATCCCCGGTTGTGGTTTTGGCTTCTATCAATTGCAGAAAAGCACGAGGGGCTCCTTTGGCGTACGAAGTAAACGCATCGAAAACCGTTTCTTCAGGACTGGCCGTCTTCTTTAAATTTTGCAGGAAATCAATGAACAGAGAGATATTCAGCAGTAAATAGCCTAAAATGAGCACGAAGGGTGTGTAAATCAGGTACCCTTTGTATGTATACAGCAGGACCAGGTAGTAGTTCTCGTAACGACTAGTTTCAAAATCTGGAAACTCACGTATAAAGAAGCGCAGGTGCAGTGTAATAGGAATAAAGAAGAAATAGGCGGTCAGAAAGACAGGCAGAAATTTTAATTCGTAACTCAGAATGGACTTGGGTGCAAGCGCTAGTTCGTTAAGCCGTAAAACGTCATGAAAACTATCGATAAGGGTTATTAAAATATACAAACTGACAAACTCAGGTAGGTAGAAGCCAATAGCCCAGTTGAACAGGTAGCCGACAAAGCCATTGGACGTTTCTACGCTAGTTGCCTTGAATTCGGGGTTGAAGGTCCAACTGAATATTTCATAGAACAACACAATGATTAACAGAATGGAAAGGCCATTCCATGATCTCTTCAAAAAAGAACGATTTAGTTCAAGAGTTTTCACAAGCGTTCTTAATTATTCAGTGGCTAATAGAAGCGGCTACAGAAAGCTTTCATACACAATTTAAGCAAGAATAAAACTAGTCACTAATTACTAGTTTTCATAGGAAATATAGGTAAATGCGCGGATTATTTGGAGCACTTTGGTGCTATACCTTTGTATCATAAGGTTTTGAGAAGGTACAACGCCTCATAACCTCAACTTGTTCGTCGGTATCCAACGTTGGTCAAAATAAGTCTTAAACGCTATAAAATCTATTCTCATGAAAAAGTTCGAACTAACCGCCAAAGGCACGTTGTCTCAGTACATGAAGGACAACGTCATCAAAGCCACAAACGAAATTAGCAACACTCTGCTCGCTGGTCCTGGAATGGGAGACATGTCCTGCTTCGGAATTGTAGTTCCTGCGTTCTCCAAAGGACTATCTGTTTCGTTGTAAAAGCAATTTTACTACAAAAGTTTACTCCCATGAAAGCAAAATCACTTACATCCTATCAGAAGGTAGCGCAGGAGTGCATCGATGCATTCAATCGGGTCGATATGCGCCGCGAGGAGGGCTACTGCTTACGTTCAGGGTTATTCTCAGCCAACCTCACCAACTTTCTTCCTAATGTGCCGGAAGTTAGCCACGAGGGTATGTACACGAACCTACTTCGTAACCTGTCGCTCGAGAAGTTTGATCGCAAACTAATGCATCTTAGCGATGTTTCGGATCTGGAAGGTGATTTGTCGCTTATTAACAACCCCAAGAAACCGTTTATCTTCTGTACATTCCATATAGGATCGTACCGACTGATTGCCAACCTGTTGTTACGCAAGGGGTATCAGTTTTCGACCCTGGTTCGTCAGGGAGTATTTGAGTCGCAACGTGATGAGTTTAAAGAGTACTGTGCCGACATGCATGAGACCTTTAATACTCCAAGCAAAGTAAATATTCTGAACGCCGAAGATCCCCGGGTGCTTTTGCAGATGACCCGGGAGCTGCAGGCAGGCCGCTCGATGCTGGTGTACCTTGACGGCGACACCGGCACGGGGGAAGATCACAAGATAACGGTCGATTTGCTCAATCAGCAGGTTCGGGTACGTAAGGGAATTCCCTATGCCAGCTACCTGTCGGGTGTTCCGATTTTGCCCATCGTCCAGTACCGGAAGAAGAATTTGCAAAACGTATTACGGATTGGCAAGCCGATTGCTGTAAAGAAAGACGAAGATCGCGAAGTATTCTGTCGCCGCTCGCTCAGCTCGATCTATAAATATTTTGGCCAGTATATTAAAAAATATCCTGAGCAATGGGAAGGGTGGACGTATATTCATAATGCCATGGTAATCAAGCCTGAGCATTCCAGTATAAACGCCAACTACAATCTCAATAATAAGCGCACGACCTATCGTTTCAACCAAAGCCGCTACCGGATTTTTGAGCTGGAAAGCAATTTTCTCCTCTTCGACCGGGCTGCTTATGAAACATTCGAGATTACCGCCGACATGAATACTTATCTTTCAGCTCCGCAGGTAAAAAATCCAATCAAGACATTGGGACCAGGTATTTTTGGTGAATTAGTAACCCGGCATATCCTGATCTGAGTCATCCCCGCTGGGTGTGACAATATATAAAAGTTTTAGTGTGTGTATAGTATGGATAAGCTCCTTCCCTTTGGGTGGGGGCTTTCTTTTGTTGCGATCCTGATGTTTGAGTAACATTTTTTTACTACTTTGACCACTCAATCTATTTCATTAGGCTTTGAAAACACTTACGCTGCTCCAGCCCGGTCACTTTGAGTTCACCGATGCATCCTTTGACCCCACCCTTTCTAACGGCCAGGCCCTGGTACGGGTAAACTGTATCGGAATCTGCGGCACTGACCTGCATGCCTACCTGGGCAACCAGCCATTCTTTACCTACCCCCGCATACTAGGCCACGAACTGGCCGTGGAGGTACTTGCATTGGAAGGCGATTCTTATGGACTAAAAGTGGGTGATCACTGTGCCGTAGAGCCCTACCTGGATTGTGGTGAATGTCAGGCTTGTCGGCGTGGCCTGACCAATTGCTGCGAAAAGCTTCAGGTTTTGGGAGTACATACCGACGGAGGTATGGTTGAATATTTGAAAATCCCAACGGATAAACTGCATCCCTCCAACCGCTTGCGGAAAGAACAACTTGCTTTGGTAGAAACACTGGCTATTGGAGGTCACGCTGTGGAGCGCGCTGCATTAAATACAGAGGATCTGGTGCTGGTGGTAGGGGCGGGGCCAATCGGGCTTTCTGTGATAGAGTTTGTAAAGAGAAGTGGGGCTACGCTGGTGGTGGCTGATCGGGACGAGAACCGCTTGCGGTTTTGCCGGGAAAAAATGGGCGTTGAGAAAACGGTGCTGGGCGTCGTCGATTTTACAGATGAACTACGAGAAGCGATGCAGGGTAATCTGCCGACGGTGGTGTTCGACGCTACCGGCAATCCCGCCTCGATGATGAAAAGTTTTGAGTACTGTGGTCACGGGGGCAAGCTGGTATTCGTAGGACTCTTTCAAGGTGATATCAGCTTCCATGATCCCTCGTTTCATCGCAAGGAATTGACGCTACTGGCCAGTCGCAACGCTACTCCGCAAACCTTCCGCACGATTATCAATGCCATCGAAAACGGGCGCATGGATACCATGCCCTGGATTACCCATCGGGTGGCATTTGATTCGCTTCCCGACATTTTCCCTACGCTCCTGAAGCCCGAATCAGGGGTAATAAAAGCCATAGTGGAGATGCCTGCCCTCAGCGCACCAGTCGTAGGGTGATGCCGTTGACCACTAACGTGACGACTAGCAGCAGGAGATAGGCCCAGCCGATGGGAAACAGGGGTACTATCCAGTGCACACCGACCAGAAACGTAAGGAAACCGAAACCTGTCAATAGTAGTCCGTACATGATTCGGATCGTAGCCGTAGAGCCCTGCTGCGCGTGGGTAAAGACGGCCAGCGTGGAAGTCATAATAGGAAAAGGCGTTAGCAAGCCGCTCCATTCGGGCCCTAACCGTTCGGCGGCTTGGGTCAGTAACAGTACGAAGAGTGTCGCTACCAGCATCCGGAGTGGAATGTCATAGCGGGGTTGGCGCGTGACAGCGGCGGCTTGAGCAGGTTTTGGAAAAAAATACAACACCGCCACCAGTAGCGAAACGGCAATCAGAATACCCCAGGGTAGGGTAGGGGTGAAGAAGAAAGAAAATACCGCTACCACAAAAAATACGCCGTAGCTCGCCAGCACGGCGGGGAGCCACCACCAGCGCATGGAAAGTACCGCGTAAAAATAAGCAAACAGAAACGTTCCCAACGCCCCCATGAGGGCACCCGGAATTGTAGCGGCTGCGAATGAAGCGCCCTGCTCCCAGGCCATAAAAAAGGAAATGGGCCCCGCTACCCATGGAAACCCGCCAATCCACCCCCCCAGCCCCGCGCCCCATCGCCTTACACTTAGCGTGACCCCTGCAATCAACAGGGGCATGAGCGTGATTTTTATTAAAAATATATAGTTCATCTTTTAGCAATGCCTTCATGGAATGGCCGACAAAGGTACTAAACTGTGAAAGGGTAGCAGCAAGTGAATAAGTTTTTCTAATTATTTGCAACACTGTTGCATCTGAGCTATATTTGCAACACTTTGGCATGAGATTGTACGTCATGTCCAAAAAGGTAAATTTTTTATGAAGCGGACATTGAGTCTATTTTGTTTGTTGGGCATCTCGGCATGGATAGCGGTTGCGGACGTTCTTGCCCAAAGCCCTGATTGTAGCTGCTTTATCCAGGGAATAGTGCGCGATGAGCATAGCGGCCAGCCGATTGTGGGCGCAACGCTGGTGTTGGTCAAGTCGAATCAGGGTATCTTTACCGATGCTAAGGGGCGGTATACCTTTACGAAGCTCTGCCCCGGTACATACGAAATTGAATGTCGGATTGTAGGCTATCAGGCCCGCCGCCAAACGGTGGATCTGACTGATGAGCACGTGGAAAACTTCTCGCTCGCCGAAGATGAAATTCACCTAAAAGATGTAGAAATAATCGCTCAGCGTACGGATTCGCCCATTACGCAGCCGCTCACCATGCTCACGGGCAGCGACCTGGCCCAAACCCGTGGCCGATCGCTGGGCGAAAGCTTGCAAAGCATTACCGGCATCACAACCCTGCAAACGGGTTCTTCCATCGCCAAGCCCGTAATCCACGGAATGCACAGCAACCGGGTGCTGATCATGAACAATGGCGTACGGCAGGAAGGGCAACAGTGGGGCTCGGAACATGCGCCAGAGATTGACCCTTTTGTGGCCACAAGGCTGTCGGTTGTGAAGGGTGCGGCAGGTGTACGTTACGGTTCCGATGCCATTGGCGGAGTTATTTTGGTCGAGCCGGAGGAGCTACCCATCGACAAACCCCTAAGTGGCGAGGTGAATGCGGCGGGGTTTTCCAATGGACGGCAGGGGGCGGGTTCAGCTACGCTACAGGGTAGCATAAAAGGCCTGGACGGTTTTGGCTGGCGCGCGCAGGGTACCCTTAAACGGGGCGGCAATATTCGCACCCCGAAATATTATCTGGATAACACGGGTATATCGGAGCGTAACTACTCACTGGCGACTGGGTACCGCCGGGGCGGGTTTGGGGCGGAGGTTTTTTATAGTCATTTCGCTACTAAAATCGGAATTTTTTCGGGCTCGCACATTGGCAGCGTGACGGACTTGATCAATGTCATCAAGAGTGGCGAACCGCTAATTAAGCCGGATTTTAGCTACGCGATAAATCGCCCCTACCAGCAGGTCAAACATAATTTACTCAAAGGCGAAATCCATTATGATTTCCCGGATGGCAACCGTCTGAAATGGGTGTCGGCACTTCAGTACGATAATCGCCTTGAATACGATCTCCATGCCTCCCGAAACGACTCCCTCGCGGCCCTTAATCGGCCCGAGCTTTCGTTTCGACTAACCACGCTGACCAACGAAATTCTGTGGGATCACAAGCCGCTGGCCCAAAAATTCACCGGGCAAGTCGGTGTGAGCACCTTGTACCAGTACAATGTCATGAACGGGCGACCGCTTATCCCAAACTTTGATCAATGGAATGTGGGTGTATTCGGCATCGAACGCCTGGTGCACAACGGCTGGGAACTGGAAGCGGGGCTACGCTACGATTACCGCCGACTGACTACCTACCGGATAATTGGTCGGGAGATAAAGACGGATATTTTTAATTTTCACAATGCTTCGGGTACCTTGGGCGCCGGACGTAACCTGAACGATCGCTGGTCAGTGCGGCTCAATATGGGCACGGCCTGGCGGGCGCCCAATGTCAGTGAGTTGTTCAGCAATGGTGTTCATCACGGGGCGGCGGCCTATGAGGAAGGCGATGCCACCCTAATCCCCGAAAAAGCACTCAACGGCATCGGAAGTGTCCGCTATGCTACTGAAAAACTGACTATCGAGGTAGGTGGCTACTACAATTACATCCGGGATTATATCTACCTCAAACCTCAGGCCGAACCCGTCCTGACCGTGCGGGGGGCTTTTCCCTACTTCAAGTATACCCAAGCCGACGCTACGTTCAAAGGAATTGATATGAACGTAGATTGGAAACTGAACAGTCACATTTCGTGGGGGAGCAAATTGACGTACCTGCGGGTAGATGATGTACGGAACGATTCGTACCTGGTCAATATTCCGGCCAATCGTTGGGAGAATCAACTGAAATCTACCTGGCAGGAAGTAGGGGCGTGGCGTCAAATGTCCGTATCACTAACCAACCGCTGGGTGGGGGAGCAGCGTCGGGTACCTCCGGTGAGCGATTTTACGCCACCGCCGGCGGGATACTCCCTGTGGAATGTGCAGTGGAATGGTACATGGCCTTTGGCAGAAAAAAGGCACCTCGAATTGACCTTTACCGTAGATAACCTTTTCGACACTGCCTACCGCGATTACTTAAACCGCTTCCGGTACTACGCCGATGAGATGGGGCGAAATGTGTCCCTGCGCGCCCGCTATGTATTTGGCAAATGAAGTATTCTTATAAAACAGTAGTTTTCCTTAAAATTAAATCCCAATGATGATGAGTAAAAAACGGATTCCCATGCTATTAGTCGGTGTGGCTATCCTGTTGGTGCAATGCAAATCGGCCTCCGATGTAGAGCCTGATGATGAGAATGAACTGATCACTACCGTGCGCCTGGAATTTTCCCCAACTAATGTTTTTACGGGAAGTCAAACCTTCACCTATCGTGACGTGGATGGAGATGGCGGTAATCCACCCACGAAGTTTGATACCATTTCATTGGTAGCGAATACTGAGTATGTGATGAAAGTGATCGTGCTGGATGAAAGTAAAAACCCCGCTGTGGACATTACTAAGGAAGTGCAGGAGAATGCCGATGAGCATCTTTTTGTATTCACTTCTGCCCCCGCTAGTCTGTTGACCTACACCTACAATGATAAGGATGTCCGAAATCTGCCCATCGGTCTGAGCGGGACAGCCAAAACCGGATCTCCTGGTACGGGTACCTTACGAGTACAGCTGCGCCATCAGCCTCCAATCAGCGGTAAAATTGTGAAAGACGGTACCCCTGGTCCCGGCAGCGACGATGTGAATTTGAATTTTAATTTGAAAGTGAAGTAGGCAATTAATTGAGAATGAGTGAGTGGCAAAGTTTTTTTGACACCTTATTCTAGCATTTTATCATCGAACGGCCGACTCCTTATGCCTTGGCACAATCGGCGCAAAGCCCCTGAATGAGCAGGTTCACTTCCTGGACGCGGTACCCTTCGGGTAACTTAACGGCAGGCACGTGGAGGTTTTCCAGGCAGTTGGTTTGTCCACAGGCGTTGCACTTGAAATGCACGTGGTCGTGATTATGGTCATGTTCCGTGCAGCGCTCCCGGCACAGCGCGTAGCGGGTACCCTCGTCGTCGAGTACTTTATGGATGATCCCTTTTTCCAGAAAGGTTTTCAGGGTACGGTAGATCGTCACCCGGTCGAAGCGTTCACCCAGCGTGCTATCCAAATCCCCATGCGAAAGGGCCGTGTCACGGTTCAGGAAAGTTTCCAATACGTCTTCACGACATGACGTAGTACGTAGTTTATGATCTTTGAGGGTAGTGCTAACAAACTGTTCCATCGAAATTTGTGCGGTAAGTGATGCTGGATCAGGCCATAAAGGTACGATTGATAGGCTTTTTTCGCCCCGATTTATGAACGATTTATTATGCAACAGCGTTGCAAATTATAAAGTTTCCCCCTATTTTTGCATCACTATTGCAACTACTATGAAAACCGATTGCACTGTACCGACCCAACATACACATGGCAAAGCCGATTTTATGGGCATTGTGGGGTCGATACTTTGTCTGATCCATTGCCTGATCACACCCGCTTTGGCTCTGGGAACTTCGCTTACATCCCATAACCATACAATAGGTGGAGTTATTGATTTGGATTATTTCTTCATTGTTATTAATGGCGTAGCAGTCTACTTTGCTACCCGCGAGCACCGCAACCCCGCCCTTCGGATATTTTTGTGGGGGGCCTTCCTATTATTTGCCGTTTCGCTAATCCTGGAAAACTACTATCCGGCCTTCACAACGCTGGGGTACCTGGGCTCGGGATTGCTCATTGCCGGTCATGTCTATAACGTGATCTACTGCCGCCCGTGGCGGATAGCTAGTGGGAGAATGACGGGGCCGCCCGTGCGGTGAATGATAGAATGAGGTGTTTCCTACAACCTCTTTTTAGTTCATTTTCAACTTTCCATTTTCAACTCTCAACTCACTTGTCGTATTCTACTTCATAGCGGCTTAGGTCAGGGCGACCGCGGCGTTTGCGTTGGATCTCGTACTCAAAAATGGCTTTTCCCAAATTCGCCATGAAGGGAAAGCCCACAGTGTCGTACTCATAGGTGTTATCATTGAAAATCTGATTCTCGTTGGAATAGATGACTGCCGTCAGCATAAACTCCACGCCCCGCTCAAAATCTACGATATAGGCATTATCGAGCATGAAGCCGTAGGCATCACCTACCTTATTGAACAAACGGATGTTGCGGGGCATTCGCTTTTTGTTATCCCCGAACAGGAAAAACTTCACGTAGCTATCGTGGTAATCGTCCGAATAATGTTCGGGATAGCTGGTTTCCATCGGTAGCTGAGACATATAGCGGTACAGGAACGTATAGTCGTCGGGCCGCAGATCGAAGCGTTGGGAGGGTTCCAGGGTTTCAGGAAAGATAATAGCTTTAAGCAGCTTATGCTGGTCTTCCAGGGCAAAGAAATTCTTGTCGGTAAAATCGAACGGCTCGTTGACCAATTCCCCATTCTTCAGGTAACCCTTTCCCATCAAAATAGGCGACGCGGGCCTATCAACCTTTTCCGCGTAGGCCATTGGTTGCTGGTAAAGTATCTTACCATCCCTCTCAAACCGCACAGGATTGGTATAGCGGTTGTCTTCCGTACTCATGGGCAGCTCCAGGCGGTGTCGGATACGAATATTCGAATAGCCCTTTTCGTGCATTTTTCGGTTAAACTCCTCTTGCCCGATGAATTCATACAGCCGGTTAAAGGCGTCGTTGTCGCTTGCCAGTAAGATTTTGCGGGCGTAGTGCGCTACGGACGGCAATCCATTTTCGGCGGTAGTGTCGGCCGTAACGGCGGCTTGCTCCGATCGGCCTGCTTCGGTGAGCATCGGCGTGTATTTATCCAATCCCGGAATATCCAACCGATTGATCTTCTCCAAAGCCAGTAGCACGGCAGGCAATTTGACTGTACTGGCCGGATAGAAGTACTTGTTTCTGTCTACGTTGTAGCGGTAGGTGGTGAAATGCGGCTCACCCTTCCGGTTACGATCTATTTTGGTATACAGGATTTGCACCCCGTGCGCACTCGGATTTTTAAGTAGATCGCCAAACCAGGCGGGATGTTGCAGCAAGAGCTTTTCGAGAAACGGATCGGTAACGGGCTGAGCGGAGAGTTGAAGGGTGAACATACAAGCCAGCGTGGCGATGAATAACCGGAAGATGTTGCGGAAAGGTAGATTCAAATGCAGCATGGGTTGAAATAAGGTCGCGGTATTCTGACTTCGACTGGTAGATTTTAGGAAGGAAGTCAAAAAAATCATTTGCAAGGTACTTCTATTAAACTGTATTTCAGGGTCCCATATTTGGCTTGCCTGTCCTTTTTTTGGTAGAAAAATGTCTTTCTTATAAAACTCTGACGGGAAACAGTCATTATAATTAGGGCCAAGGTACCTTTGCTTACTTAGTGTATACCCAGTAAAGAACCTGATACTACTCATGGATAAAAAAGAACTACGCAGCCGAGGCTGGTTTGGCAAAGAAGGAAAAGATGGCTTCATTTACCGGGCCTGGATGAAAAACCAGGGGTATCCCGCCGATGAATTCGAAGGCCGACCCGTCATTGGCATCTGTAATACCTTCTCGGAACTAACGCCCTGCAACGGCCACTTCCGCGAACTGGCCGAGTCGGTGAAGCGCGGCGTGTGGGAAGCGGGCGGCTTTCCGCTGGAATTTCCGGTGATGTCGCTCGGGGAAACGCTCATCAAGCCTACCGCCATGCTCTACCGCAATCTGGCGAGCATGGACGTGGAGGAGTCCATTCGGGCTAATCCTATCGATGGAGTGGTACTGTTGTGCGGCTGTGACAAAACTACCCCTTCATTGGTGATGGGGGCATGTAGCGTCGATATCCCTACCATCGTGGTGTCAGGCGGACCCATGCTGACGGGCCGCTACCGGGGCAAGAGCATCGGCACCAGTGACATCTGGCGGTTTAGCGAAGCCTACCGGCAGGGGCAAATGTCGCAGGACGAGCTCAGTACCGCCGAGGCATGTATGTGCCGAAGCGCGGGCCACTGTGCCGTGATGGGTACCGCCTCCACGATGGCCTGCATGGTCGAATCGCTGGGCCTTACCCTACCCGAAAACGCGGCCATTCCGGCGGCCGATTCGCGACGCAAGGTAGCTGCCCATCTGTCGGGGCGCCGGATTGTGGACATGGTCAAAGAAGATCTGCGCTTATCGCAGATTCTAACCCGCGAGGCCTTTGAGAATGCCATCAAGATCAACGCCGCCATCGGAGGCTCTACCAATTTCGTGATTCACCTGTTGGCCATTGCGGGTCGTATCGGGGTAGATTTAAAACTGGATGACTTCGATCATTTGTCGGCCGATATTCCTTTGCTGGCCAATCTGCAACCATCGGGGGGGTACTTTATGGAGGACTTCTACTACGCGGGTGGTTTGCCCGTAGTCATCAGAGAGCTTTTATCACGGCTTCACGGCGATGTGATTACGGCCAATGGAAAAACGGTTCAACAAAATTGCTCGGACGCTGAGTGCTTCGACCCGGAAGTGATCGGTACCCTGGAAAAACCCATCAAAGACCTGACCGGACTGGTAGTAGTGAAAGGGAATCTGGCGGTGAATGGTGCAGTGTTAAAACCTTCCGCTTCCATGAAACCCGAATTGTTACAACACCGCGGCCCCGCTTTGGTATTTGAAGACATCGACCATTACAAAGCCCGCCTCGATGATCCCAACCTGGATATAGACGAAAATACCGTGATGGTACTGAAAAACGTGGGCCCGAAGGGGTACCCCGGCATGCCCGAGGTAGGCAACATGGGAATTCCCAAGCGGCTGCTGGAAAAAGGCGTGATGGATATGGTCCGCATTTCCGACGGGCGCATGAGCGGCACGGGTTTCGGCACGGTGGTGCTGCACGTATCGCCCGAGGCCGCGGTAGGGGGTACCCTGGCGCTGGTTCAGGATGGCGACATGATCGAACTCGACGTGGCCAACCGCCGCCTGCACCTGGATGTGTCGGACGAAGAACTGGAAAAACGCCGGGCGAACTGGAAACCGCTAGAACTGGGCTATAACCGGGGTTACGTCAAACTGCACATCAATCACGTGATGCAGGCCCACGAAGGCGCGGACATGGATTTTCTGCGTGGTGGTTCGGGTGATAAAGTGACACGGGATTCGCACTAAGTTTTTTTTTTAGATACAGAGTGGTAAAGACACAAAGCGGTACGGCGATCCGGGATAAAACAGCCTGGCATAAGGTAGCAGGGCTACAAATCCACAAAACCGCAAAGTGGACTGGCACCCGATGGCTTTATGGCCCTGGTACTCGGCGGCTTTGTTGCCTCACGCTGTTGCACCTATGCACCTATGCACCTTTGTTCCTTCTTGTGAATGGCTGTTCTCCGGCCAGGGAGAAGATCCGGGTCAAGCAGATTGAGGAGATCGCTGCCAATGAGGAAGTGGCTGCCTTTATGAAATCTTTCGAGGGGCGCGGGGATCTGGCGGATAGTTCCCGGCTTACGCCGCCCCAAATAGCCCTGGCTGGTTTTCGCTACCCGGATGATCTGAAATTGGAGTTGGTATTGGCAGAACCCGCCATTCATCAACCCCTGGACATCAGTTTCGACCACCGGGGGCGCTTGTGGGTCGTGCAATACAACCAGTACCCCTACCCGGAAGGGTTGAAGGTGACGGGCGTGGATCACCATTTGCGAGTAACATTCGACAAAATACCCCCTCCGCCGCCCCTGGGCATGAAGGGGGCCGACAAAATCACCTTTTTTGAAGATACGGACGGGGATGGAACTTTCGATAAAGCCACAAACGCCATCGGAGGCCTGAACATCGCGACGGGCGTCGCGCTGGGCCGAGGGAAAATCTGGGTGCTCAGCCCCCCTTACCTGCTGGCTTATCCCGACCCCAACGGAGACGGCCTGCCCGATGGTCCGCCGGAAGTAAATCTAGAGGGGTTCGGGTTGGAAGACACCCATGCGGTGGCCAACAACCTGCGCTGGGGACCCGATGGCTGGCTCTATGGAGCCCAGGGAAGCACCACGACGGCCAACGTCAGTTCGAGCGTCACCAAAAACGTCTCATTTATGGGGCAGGGCATCTGGCGGTACCATCCCGAGACGCGAGTCTTTGAACTTTTCGCCGAAGGCGGGGGCAATACCTTCGACGTGGAGGTCGATGAGAAAGGAAGGATTTTCTCGGGCGATAACGGCGTGGACCGGGGCTTTTATTACA
Organism: Cytophagales bacterium; assembly: GCA_038204185.1. GTDB lineage: Bacteria > Bacteroidota > Bacteroidia > Cytophagales > Spirosomataceae > Salmonirosea. Next base: position 8,585 of record JBBRDE010000059.1, on the reverse strand, counting down.
AACAGGGTGCCTACTACCGAAAGAGCTGGGGCAAGCACGGGCCGCTCACCAACCCGAACTCCTACGGCTACCTGCCCACTATGCTTTTGGAGGGAGACAAACAGCGCTTTACCCACGCCTGGATCAAGTATGAGGGCGGCAGCCTGCCCGCCCGGTACCGACATAAGGTCATGGCGATCAATCCGCTGCAAAGCTACTTGCAACTCAGTCGCCTGGAAGCCAATGGCTCCACGTTCCGGTACTTTGATGAATCGCGTATGCTGGAAACGCCCGACCACTGGTTTCGACCCGTGGATATAAAGACCGGACCGGATGGCGGGGTGTACATTGCCGACTGGTACGACAGCCGATTGTCGCACATAGACCCACGCGACACCTGGCACAAAACCAGCGGCAGAATCTACCGCCTTGTCAACAAAAGCGCTTCGGCCAGGACGCATGCCTTCGACCTGAGTACATACACTAATGAGCAGCTCATTGGTTTGCTATCCCACAAGAATAAGTGGTTTCGCCAACAGGCATTGCGACAATTCGGGGACAGGAAAAACCCGGTGGTAGTCACGAAACTACTTCCCTTACTGCAATCTGAGAACGACGGGCAGTTGGCATTGGAAGCACTCTGGGCCGTCCATTTGAGCGGGGGCTTCACGGACGCAATAGCCGAATTTGCACTCCGCCACGCCGATCCATTCGTCAGGATGTGGGGCGTTCGCCTACTGGGCGACAGCAGAAGTGTTTCTCCAAGAATGGCCGATGCCCTCGCCGGTTTGGCGGAGCGGGAAAGCCATTCCGAGGTGAGAAGCCAGTTGGCTGCTAGTGCCAAGAGGCTACCCGCGAAGGACGCCCTCCCCATCATTAAAAATCTAGTCGCGCACGGGGAAGATCAGAACGACCCCGACAACCCGCTACTGATTTGGTGGGCGCTGGAGGCCAAAGCCGAAACCGACCGCGAGGGGGTGATTGCTCTGTTCGCCGATCCGACCATTTGGCAAAACCCCATCGTGCAGGAAGTGCTTTTGCCGAGAATCATGCAGCGCTACGTGATGGTGAACAAGCCCGAAAACCTACGGGCGGCTTCTCAGCTTCTTGCGATGGCCCCCAGCCAGGCTCTGGCGAAACCCCTGCTGACCGGCCTGCAGGAGGGGCTCCGGGGCCAGGATATCAACGATTTGCCCGCCTACCTGCTGGAAGCTCTGCAGCCCTACCAGCAGCTGTTTGGGGAAGCGCCACTTGCCCTGGCGTTACGGCAAGCCAAACCGGAAGCGTTGCGTCAGGCAGTAAGTATTATAGCTGATCCCGCCGCCGTGCTCCGGGAACGCCTGGCCTATCTCCGTATCCTGGGGGAAATCAACCGGCCGGAGGTAGTGCCCGTGTTGCTCAAAGTGGCACAAAGCCCCCAATCTTCGGGAGCCATTAAGCAGGCAGCCATTGAAGCGTTGCAGCGGTACGACCTTCCCGAAATAGGTCAGCAAATGATTCACGCCTATCCTGACAAGCTGCGGGACGACCCGGATGTGCGGCTGGCAGCTTTGCAGCTCTTTGCCAGCCGGGTCGCCTGGACGCGGCAACTGTTGGCGGCCATCGAGAATTCCAGGCAAATCAGCCGGACGGACGTACCCATCCAGGTCGTCAACCAACTGAAACTGCTCGATGACCCCTCCATAACGACCTCGGTAGACCGCTTGTGGGCAGAGTCGCAGGTAGTCGTGCCCTCCGACAAAAAAGCACGGATTGAAGGGATTGTAAGAAACCTCCGGATGGGTTCGGGGAGTGCGGATGCCGGACAAGTCATTTATCAAAACAAATGCGGCAGCTGTCACAAATTGTTCGGCCACGGCGGCGATATCGGACCCGACCTTACGGGTTACGACCGGCGCAACGTGGACGAACTCCTGCTCAACATTGTCGATCCCAACGCCAGTATCCGGGAAGGGTATGTCAACTATACCGTCAAAGCCAAAGACGGCCGGACGTTGGTGGGTACGATGCAGGCCCAGACCGGAAATACGGTAACGCTGAAGCCATTTAGAAGCAAAGAAATTATGCTTTCCAAAGCCCAAATTGTGGATATGCAGGCGCAATCCATCTCGTTGATGCCGGAACGGTTGTTGGACGACTTGAATGAACGGCAGATCCGCGACCTTTTTGCCTATATCACCCAAATGAATTGAGTGCCCAAGGGTTGGTCAGTCAATTGGTAAAATTAAAATTTAATACATGAACGATAAACTATTCACCGATCAGGTGGCCATCGTGACGGGGGCGGCGCAAGGAATAGGCTTTGAAATAGCCCGGCAACTGGCCTTACAGGGCGCGGGTGTGGTACTCAACGATCTGCACGCTGCGCTGGCTGAGGAGGCAGCGGAGACTATTCAAAAAGAAGGGGGCCGTTGCCTGGCCGTGGCGGGCGATGCCTCGGATGAGGAAGTGATTAACAATATGGTACGGCAGGCTGTGGAGCATTTCGGTAAGCTGACTATTGCCGTAGCCAATGCGGGCATTACGCTCTTCGGTGATTTTTTCGAGTATCCGGCAGTGGATTTACGCCGGGTTCTCGAAACCAACCTGGTAGGATCATTTTTACTGGCTCAGGCGGCAGCCCGGCAAATGCGGCATCAGAAATCCGGCGGACGCATTCTGCTTATGTCGTCGGTGGTGGGGCATCAAGCACATGAGTACCTTGCTGCTTACGCCATGACCAAGGCCGGGCTGGAAATGCTGGCTAAAAATCTGGTGCTGGAATTATCTCCTCACAAAATCACAATCAATGCGGTAGCACCCGGCGCGACGCTGACTGAACGTACTTTGCAGGAAGATCCAACTTACACGAAGGTCTGGTCGGCCATTACACCCATGGGTCGCCCAGCGATTCGGGAAGACATTGCCCACGCGGCGCTGTTCCTGCTTTCGCCGCTATCGGGGCACATTACTGGGCAAAGCCTGGTGGTGGATGGGGGTTGGACGTCGGTAAGTCCGTTACCGGATTTGAGTGGAATGGAGAAAGAGGAGTAGTGGGGAAGATGGTGTAGTTGTTTGTTTATTCAATTGACAGCCAGTAAATTCAACTCTCAACCGCCGGGCGGCCCCGTCTCAACTCTCTTACTCTTCCCCAAAAAGCCGGGCTTCGAAATCGTCCATGCTACCCTCCTGGGCTACGAAGAGTTCGCGGGGTTTTTCGGAGCGCGCGGGCTGCACGGTCATGAAATTGCGGTATTGCTCGTCGGTGATGATTTGCAGTTGCAAAGCCCGCTTCAGCACCATCGGGAAAGGTACCTTAAAGAAATCGGCTATGTCGGCCGCCAGAAAGCCCGGGATTTTGGTGATGCCTTCGTAGAAAAAGGTACCTACTTCGTGGGGGGGGAGTTGTGTTTCAAAAACCAGTTGTTCGGCCCGTTGCGCCAGCGAAACCCGATTGGGGTAGCTGCGGCTCAACCCCAGCGATACCGTGAGCAGGTAGGTATGGTAGCAACGTTCGTTAGCATCGGCCTGGGCGTTGACAAACACCCAGCCTTTCTGCCGGAATACCGCTGAAAACCCTGTAAAGAGGGCGCCCATTCCGTGCAACTGTGCCACCTTGACCGTTTCGGGGTAGGGTAGCCTCAGACCGATGTTATTAATAATATCCTGCGCCGACGAAACGTCGGCCACTTCTCCGGCGGGTTCAATGAGCCAGATGCCAGCCACCAGATCGTTGAAAAGCGTTTCAGCGGCCTGCTGACTCTCAACTTGTCCTAAGGCCAGCACCATGCGGTCAGCATGAATCGAATAGTCGAGCGGAAGTTGATTCTTTGCGATTCTTTTAGCCATAGCGTTGCCGTCAGATAAGTGTCTGAACCTCAAAGATACACGCTTCCCAATTTTGTGCCAATTTTTTTATGGAAAGTGGTGAATCTGGAGGCTATCCCGAAAGATAATGCTATTTACTTCCAGCGCAGCGTATTAAGCAGCCGCAGGGCGTCTTTCTGAATAAAATCAATGACGGGAGCGAGCGAATCATTTTTGGTGGCGGTGGGGAAGTAGATCGCCCCGCGCAGGTAGTGGGTGGTGCTGTCGGTGGTATAGAATTGGAAGGGGGTAGGTACGTCGCCTTCCAGCCGGAACAGCGTAGCCGTGCGGCCTGAGTTAGTTTGGATGGTTTGCTCTTGTAGCGCCGAAGCCCGAATCTGATGCTTGCTGGCTAATTTATAGGCGTCGTCGATGAAGTCTTTCAGGCGGGCGGGATCGTTCCGTATCTCCTTGTAGGTAAGCTGAATATTGGCGTTGAACTTGGGGTAATAAATGAAAATCCAGTGCTTTTCGGCCTGCGGAAATGTGTCGGGCAGGATTACAGCGGCGGTAGAATAATCAAACGTATAGGGATGCGCGGCGTCGAGTTTCTGGTAGGCGTGCGGCGGCAGCACGATCCGGTTGTAGCCCTTGGGTTTGGGTACGTAGCTATCGTTCTGATCGTCTGACCCACAGGAGATCAGGATCAAACCAAACAAAAAAAGAAAGCTACCTTTTATTCGCATATTCCTTTGACTACTCACCTTTCTACCATTTTACCCAAAAATCACTCCACCGTCACCGACTTCGCCAGATTGCGCGGCTGGTCCACATTGCGGCCCCGCATCACGGCCACGTAGTAGGAGAGGAGCTGCAATGGAATCACCGATAGCAGCGGCATGAGCATTTCGTGCGTTTTGGGAATCTCGATCACAAAATCCACCATCGTCGGGATCAGCGTATCGCCTTCGGTCACGATGGCAATAACCCTGCCTTTGCGCGCCTTTACCTCTTGAATATTCGACACGATTTTGTCGTACGAACTATCCTTTGTAGCCAAAAACACGACGGGCATTTCTTCGTCGATGAGGGCGATGGGACCGTGCTTCATTTCGGCGGCAGGGTACCCCTCGGCGTGAATGTAGGATATTTCCTTTAGCTTCAAAGCACCTTCCAGGGCTACTGGAAAATTCAAGCCCCGACCCAGGTAGATGAAATTGCGGGCGTAGGTGAAGATAAAAGCAATCTCCTTAATCTTGGCTGCGCTTTGCAGGACCTGCGCCACTTTATCGGGAATATTTTCCAGTTCGATCAGCAGTTGGCGATACAGTTCTTCCGAAATGGTACCCTTACGTTGAGCGGCGGCCAAAGCCATGATCGTCAGCACCGTTACCTGTGCGGTAAAAGCTTTGGTACTGGCCACGCCAATCTCTGGCCCAGCGTGCGTATAGGCACCCGCGTGCGAAGCGCGGGCAATGGACGAACCCACCACGTTACACACACCAAAGATAATTGCTCCCTTAGACTTAGCCAGTTCGATGGCGGCTAGCGTATCGGCCGTTTCGCCCGATTGCGAGATGGCAATCACGATATCATTTTCCTTAATAATCGGATTCCGGTACCGGAATTCCGAGGCGTACTCGACTTCTACATTGATGCGGGCCAACTCTTCAAAGAGATACTCGGCCACCAGCCCGGCGTGCCACGAGGTACCACAACCAATAATCACGATTCGCTTGGAATCAGCAAGTTTGTCGAGGTAGTTACGCAAGCCCCCCAATTGCAGGTGTGCTTCGTCGGCGCGAACGCGACCCCGCATACTGTCGGCGATGGAACGGGGCTGCTCGAAAATTTCTTTTAACATGAAATGGTCGTAGCCCCCCTTTTCTATGGCATCGAGTTCCAGTTCCAGTTTTTGGATATAGGGTACCTGGGGTACATTATTGAGGTTCAGAATATTGAGTTCATTATTCTTCACTACCGCAATGGCATAATCGTCGAGGTACACTACGTCTTTGGTGTATTCGATGATCGGGGTAGCGTCAGAGGCAAAGAAGTACTCGTCCTCCCCAATGCCGATCACCAGCGGGCTACCTTTGCGGGCGGCGATCAGTTGGCCCGGATGCTCGTTGGACATGATGACGATGGCGTAGGCTCCCACGACCTCCTGCAAAGCCAGTCGCACGGCTTCTTCCAGCGACTTGCCGGTTTCTTTCCGTACATCCTCGATAAAATGGATCAGTACTTCGGAGTCGGTATCGCTGGTGAAAACGTGACCTTTTTGCTGAAGCTTTTGTTTCAGGGTAGCATAGTTCTCGATGATTCCGTTGTGGATAATCGCCAGCTTGCGGTCGTTGGAGTAGTGCGGGTGGGCGTTCGTGTCGTTAGGCTCGCCGTGCGTGGCCCAGCGTGTATGGCCCATACCGGTAGTAGCGTGGGTGCTTTTTTCGGCTAATTCTGCTTCCAAATCCGCCACCTTGCCCTTTTTCTTGTGAACCACCAGGCCGTTACCATTCAGTAAAGCCACGCCTGAACTATCATATCCCCGATATTCCAGTCGTTTCAATCCTTTAATGATCAAAGGGTATGCCTCCCGATGCCCTACATACGCTACAATTCCGCACATAATATCAGATAGTTTTGAATGAGTGAGTGTTAGTACCTAAGTTCAGAAGTACCTAAGGCAAAACGAGGGTACCTCAAAACTTAGGTACTTTGCCACTTAGCCCCTCCTTCACTCTTTCGCCTGCGTGTAAAACAGAATCAATTTGGTGTCCTCGGGCTTTGCGCTCAGCACCAGGCGACTCACCCGATTGTTGAGCTGCGAATCGTAGCGCGTTGCTCCCTGACCCAGGGCCGTGGTGTACACCGGAGTAAGCAGAAAGCTGTCGTTCTTTTTGGTGCCTTCCAGTACCGCATTCAGATGCGTAGTAAGGCGCCAGGTGTAGTTTTTATTGCGCGAGTCGATAGATACCGAAGGGGGATCGGAGGCCCCGGACCCGGCGTCATTAAGGACGATGGCCGTAAATCCATTGGCATCATATTTGACTTGGTTGGTCGAATTAGTTTCCAACAGCAGCATGTAGGAGGGAATCGACAGGCCGGGTTGTACGGCCGTTAGATCAGGCTTAATGCTAAGTTCGGCCCGATTGATGGCGATGGGGCCGTTTTTGGCCAATGATTTGAGGTAGGGAATCTCAATCTTGGTACGAATACCCAAAGCATCCTGCACATAGGTGCGCCCGCCGGTACTATTGGCTGGCACGGGTTGCAAAGGTTTCAGCGCGGCCAACGGGGTACCCGTGCGGTCGGCAGTCACGCGGTTGAAGCCCGCCCGAGTGGTAGCACCTGACTGAAGGGCTACAATCGCCTGAAACGGAAAGCTTTTGGAGGTCGTATCGGTGGTTGTATGGTACCACAGCCGTAGGCTAAGGGCATTATTGGTGCCAGGAAAACCCAGCACCGCCGTGTTTTTAGCACCAGGAATTAGGGCAAGGCCTCCCAGGGTTTTGGAAAACTCAGCGTTGGTTTGCCCGGCGGTTTGACCCGATAGGGCGAAAATTTCCTTACCCAAGTCATTGGGTAGTCTGAAACGCAGGGTACCATCTGCCAGCGGCCGGGCCTGGAAAGTCTTGGTAGCCAGAGGAGCGGCGTCGTAGGTTAGGGTACTGTTATTATAGTAGTTCTTGAGCGGATCAATCACCTCCCGGATACGGTGGACTGACAACGTTTGTGAGGGAAGCGTATCGCCGTAGGCATAATTGTAGGGCGTGTATAGCACCAGGGAATCATAGACGGCCGTCGCACCAAGTTCGAACTGAAAACCCAGCGACATTCTGATAAAACTGGATGCCGTGATGGTACCGAAGAGAGGGTCCACGTAGCGGCCCGCCAGAAATACATCGGGGTTGCTCGTCCGGACCGAATCGGCCAGTACCGTGGAGGTACGGACGGTGAGGGTGTCGGTAAAAAGGGTTTGTACGGGAGTGAGCGGCGTGACGCCAATGTTGCCGGGGGGATCGCAGCTAAACAGCAGGGTGGTCAGTGCGACCACCCCGATTGCTTTATTCTTAATTAACCAGGTCGTTATACAGGTTGTAATACGCTTCTGAGAGATTATCGTCTTCTTCGACGAGGTCGACACGCTTGGGTGATTCATTCAATAATTGATTTAATTCCTCGCTGTAATCTTCGTCTACTTTCACGACGGCGTCAGCGTACGCGCATCCAAGCTTTATAAATCCTTCGAAATCGGCCGAACGTAGATGGGCCAACGCTTCGTCGCTGACATCCATCGCTTTGGCCTTTTCCAGCAAATCGGCGTCAAATTTATAACTGAAAGCGTTATTATACACTGTAAAAACGCTTTTTGTGTCTTTAAACATAGGGTCGTTCCGGTACGTGGTCTTCAGGTACATCGGAATCAGGGCGGTCATCCAGTCGTTGCAATGCACGATATCGGGCGCCCAGCCCAGTTTCTTGACGGTTTCGAGCACGCCTTTGCAGAAGAAGATTGCCCGCTCGTCGTTGTCGTCGTAAAAGTTATTTTTCTTGTCAAAGAAAACGGACTTGCGGTGAAAATAGTCTTCGTTGTCGATGAAATAAACCTGCAGCTTGGCATTGGGAATGGAAGCGACCTTGATAACGAGGGGTTTCTCCTCCTCGCCGACGGTAATGTTGATGCCTGAGAGGCGAACTACTTCGTGAAGTCGGTTTTTGCGCTCATTGATGAGACCGAACCGGGGAACCAGAATGCGGATTTCGGCGCCGCGTTCCTGCATGGCCTGGGGGAGTTGTCTTACATAGGCGGCCACGTCGGT
>JBBRDE010000058.1:0-22145 GCA_038204185.1 Cytophagales bacterium | reverse complement strand
GCTCGTGAGTTCGCCCACGCGGCGCTGTTCCAGAAAACCGATGGGGAGCGTGATGATGCGGCTGTACACGTCGCGGCGCACGTCGGCCATGGCCCATTCGCTCACGCGGGAAAAGAGATAAATGCGCAGGTAGGAGAAAATCGCCTGAAACACCAGGATAACGATCAGCACACCGGTAATCTGGTTAATAGTGTATGACGACTTTCCTTCGATTACTTCAATAATACTTCCCACCAGCTTCGGAAATGCCAGTGACGTACCCGTAGAGAGAATCAAAAATATAAAGCCTACCAGGAAGTAGCCTTTGTAAGGTAGTGTGTAGCGGAAAATTTCCAGGGTTTTCTTGAACCCAGACCAACTCAGTTTCTTAACTGAAAAGGGCGACTCCGTGCTTTTCTCATCGTCGCCGTCACTACGGCCAAATCTGCTTTTTGCCATTTTTTATGGAGTTTATAGTTTATGAGATCACAAGTCAGGAGTTTTGGATGTACGAGTCCTGGTCTGGTAACTTGATGAACTCATACACTTTTCACTCATGGACTCAAAACTCATTCGTCAATCTGCCCTTTGTACCCCGATTGTTGCAAAATCTGCTGGGCACTTGGATTTTTCATCAGTTCAGGTAAGGTCACCTCGGGATTTTCTGCCATATAGCGGCTCACGATGCGCCAGCCCAACCACCGCCCGATGCCACCCGGTACGTCGGGGCCAATTTCGGGTGTAAAGGGGCGCTCGCCCACGTACTTCTGCTTTATAAGACTGGTCTTTTCGTACAGCAACCGATTTTCTACCACAAAAGCCCAGATCTGGGTTTGACTGTTATAGGTGCGCGTCAGTTGTTTATCCGAAAAACCCAGAATAAGGCTGTCGGGAGTTTCTGGGGCGCAACGCTTCACAAATTCAAAAGATTTACCATAGCCTACCATGTCCGAAAGTAATGTCTTATCGCTGGGGTCCATCCGATTATATTGATCCGCCATAAAAAAGAGGATAGACGGGACCAGGTATTCCTTCTGGTAGCGGCTCAGCTGATAGTCATACACTTGAGGGCGGTATGTAGCCTGTGGACCTCCGAAATAATCCAGGCCGATGATGATCAGGCTATCCGAGATGTAAAGGTCGCTGCCCATGAATCCCGTGACTATAGTTGCCACTCGGGGTACCTTGAATTGAGGGTAGTAATATTTGATATGCCTGAACGCCTCCTCGAGCGGTTGTGCCAATTCCCGGGTTTTATAACTAAACGAAGAATCCAACTCTTTCTTGAATCCCCGCAGCACAGTATTTCGTATATGTTGGTACAGCACAGGGGCTAGCGAGGAGTTCTGTGGTGAAACATCGGGAAAATATACCTGGCTGAGAAAAGGATAGCGATCGAGAAATTGCCTTACGTCTTCGACCGACTGGCAGGCAAACAGCGAATCTTCCAGCGATTCGATGGTAACATTAACCTGAATAGAACTTACATCGGGTGCCTCATCAGATGAATCGCGGCAGCTCATGGCGAGCAAAACCAGGCCTAGAAATAAAACAAATCGTGATAAGGAAGACATTCGCATCGAATCGGGAGGCACGCTAACCAAACACGTAAAAGTAAACAAAAAGTTGCAGCGGACGGGTTTCATTTCGGATTGTTCCAAGATCGCAAACGCCGACGCCGGAAGCTGCAGAAACATACAAGGGAGGAAATTATGGCTCAGACAAACGTAAATAAAGTCAGCATAATAGGCTGTGGATGGCTTGGCCAGCCACTGGCGGTGCGTTTGCTGGCCGAAGGGTACCTCGTGAAAGGAAGTACTACCTCCCCGGAAAAACTGCCGGCCTTGAAGCACCTGGGCATAGAAGCCTATGTGGCGAGCCTAAGTCCCGAGCCCCATGGCGAGCATTGGCCTGAACTTCTGGATGTCCATTTCCTAATTGTGGATATACCGCCCCGCGTATCAAAACAAGGAGGGGATTTTCATCCTCAACAGATTGGGTTTCTCACAGATTTGATAAAAAAAGCTTCCGTACTGAAAATAATATATGTCAGTACGACCTCGGTGTACCCGGAGGTGAACCGTATCGTGACCGAAACCGACGTGCTGGAACCCAGCCAATCGGTTGCTGCGGAGCTGTTGCAAGCCGAAAAAAGCATGCTGGTACTTGGGAGTACGGGCCGAGAAGTGACCGTGCTGCGTTGTGGGGGGCTGATGGGCTACGATCGCATCCCGGGCAAGTATGTGCGGGGAAAGAAAAAAATGACTACGGGCGATATCCCGGTCAACTATGTTCACCGCGACGATGTCGTGGGGGTAATCAGTGCTATGCTAGCCTCGGGCGAGTCAGGCGGCGTGTACAATGTGGTGGCACCACAACACCCGACGCGGCGTAGTGTATATGAATCATCCTGCCATCAATTTGGCTGGGAGGCACCAACTTTTAAAGATCCCGAAGCTCCCAAACCCTACAAAGTAGTCTCCTCCGATAAGATCAGTGCTCTCCTGGATTACAGGTTTCGCTATCCCAATCCCCTTGATTTCTACTATCAACCCGGCTAAACGTACTTTACAATTGATGTAGGTACAGTTTTTGTGCATACAGATACACTTGTTAAACATTTGTGCTTTTTGTATTAAACAAAATAAATAGTGCCTAATTACCATATTATAACCTGCTATTTGTAGATATCGGTAGTAAAATAAAATAATCTGTTGAAAAATTAGTCATTTACCTTAATATTGGCCTAGCTCTTTTACATCAACAAAAAAATAAATTAAATAAAATTTGGAAGTTTGTTTAATGTTTGCTTAATTTGCTTCAACAAAAACTAAAAATCACAATTTTCCATGACTGCTCTCGAATTCACCTACAATATAGATAGGGTTTCCAAGACGTTGAGACCTTTTGCCATGCGCCTGACCCGCGACTCGGAGGACGCAAACGACCTGTTGCAGGATACAATGCTCAAGGCTTTTACCAATCGTGAAAAGTATACCGACGGTACCAACCTAAAAGCCTGGTTGTATACGATTATGAAGAACACGTTCATCACGAATTACCAGCGGATGATGCGGAAGAACACCTTCATCGATACAACGGATAACTTACATTATATCAATTCGTCGGACAATAGCACCCATAACCAAGCTTATTCGAGCTTTGCCATGGACGATATTACAACGGCTATCGAGTCGCTTGAGTCGGCTTATAAGGTACCTTTCATGATGCACTTTCGTGGCTTCAAGTACCACGAGATTGCGGCGAAACTCGAAATCCCCATTGGCACGGTAAAGAATCGCATCCATATTGCCCGGAAAGACCTCAAGCATCTACTACGGGTCTATTCGCACCTGGATTGAAAGAGTCAATAATTGGAATCAAAGGATCTGTATCGAGTGCTTACTGTTGTTTGGTTTATGGAGAGGAAAGATGAGGAAAGTCAGATGGTGTACCGTCTGACTTTTTTGTGTAATATCGCTTTTGAGAAACCTGTTTGCCTTTTAACCCTATGAGTAAATCCCGAAGGGTCATTGTAATAGGGGCCGGCTTCGCTGGTCTTTCGGCCGCCACGCAACTGGCGCATCAAGGGTATGACGTTACGGTACTGGAAAAAAACGGCGTACCCGGCGGGAGGGCGCGGGTGTTTGGCGAGCAGGGTTTCGTGTTTGACATGGGGCCAAGCTGGTACTGGATGCCCGATGTATTTGACGACTATTTCGCCCGGTTTGGTAAAAAAACCTCCGACTACTATACCCTGGTTCGGCTTGATCCTTCCTACAAAGTAATATTCGGCCCTGGTCAGCAAGTGGACCTTCCGGCCGATATGAAGGCGTTACGGGCATTGTTTGAATCCATTGAGCCGGGCAGTGCCGAGCAACTGGACGAATTTCTTAGGCAGGCAGCTTATAAGTATGAGGTTGGGATAAAAAAATTCGTATGGAAACCCAGTCGTAAAGTTTCGGAATTTCTGAGTCTGAAATTGCTGTATGATGTAACACGCCTGGATGTGTTCCAATCTTTCGCCTCGCACGTACGTAAGTTCTTCAAAGACCCACGCTTGCTGCAACTCGTCGAATTCCCAATCTTGTTTCTGGGGGCCACCGCCGAAAAGACTCCCGCCATGTACAGCTTGATGAACTATGCCGAAATGACGCTGGGTACGTGGTACCCCATGGGCGGCATGCACGAAATCGTACGCGGCATGGTAGCGCTGGCCGAGGAAAAAGGGGTGAAGATTATTTTGAATCAGAATATCCGGCACATTGCGGTCGAAAAGGGTCGGGCTACCAGGGTACTTACCGCTGACGCTACCTACGAAGGGGATATTGTGGTAGCCGGCGCCGATTACCACCACGTAGACAGCCAACTACTAGCCGAGCCGTACCGTAATTATTCGGAGGGGTATTGGGATAAGCGCGTGATGGCACCTTCGTCACTTCTGTACTACCTGGGGATTAATAAAAGGGTTCCTAAACTGACGCACCATAATTTGTTTTTTGACGAGGATTTTGCCTTGCACTCCCACGAAATCTATGAAGAGCCAAAATGGCCCTCCCGCCCTTTGTTTTATGTATCGGCTCCTTCCAAAACAGACCCTAGCGTGGCACCCGAAGGCTGCGAAAACCTATTCGTGTTGATTCCGGTGGCTCCGGGCCTGACCGACGATACCGAAGAAGTACGCGAAAAATATTATAATCTGTTGATGGAACGTCTGGAAGCTTATGTAGGCGAGCCCATTCGTCCGCACGTAGTGTACAAGCGAAGCTACGCGCATTCCAATTTCCGGGAGGACTACAACGCCTTTAAAGGAAATGCTTACGGATTGGCCAACACCCTTCGGCAGACTGCCATTTTGAAACCTTCATTAAAGAACAAAAAACTCAAAAACCTGTACTACACCGGACAACTCACTGTGCCGGGGCCAGGGGTACCTCCTTCCCTGATTTCGGGATTAGTGGTGGCGAAGGAGGTAGAAAAGGAATTCCCCCTGAACTAAGATTATTTGGCCATTTCCCCAGGCTACTTTAACAAAGCCCGGCAATTCGGGTTATATTGAAACTAAATTTAAGAAAGATCCAAAAAAGCCCACTTGATGCTGGAATTATTCAATCGGACGTCGCTGCAGTGTAGCAAGATTATCACGGAGCATTACAGCACCTCCTTTACGCTGGGCATTCGTACGCTCGACCGCAAATTCCATATGCCTGTCTACGCCATTTATGGGTTCGTGCGCTTTGCTGATGAGATTGTGGACACCTTTCACAATTTTGATAAAAAAGACTTGCTGGATCGTTTTCGTCGGGATGCTTTTCAAGCTATCGAGGAAAAAATAAGCCTCAATCCCGTACTTCACTCTTTTCAACTGGTCGTAAATCAGTATAAGATCGAACATGAGCTAATCGAAGCCTTTCTGAATAGTATGGAAATGGATTTGTACGAGCAGGAATATACGCCGGATGGTTATCAGGAGTACATTTACGGCTCAGCCGAAGTCGTGGGGCTAATGTGCCTGCGGGTATTTTGTGAAGGCAATCAGGCGCAGTACGATCATCTCCGCGAAGGCGCGCGCAGCCTGGGCGCGGCGTTCCAGAAAGTGAACTTTCTGCGTGATCTTAAAAGCGACTTCCAGGATCGGGGTCGCGTATATTTTCCGGGGGTAGATTTCAAATCCTTTGACCCGAATGCTAAAAAAAGCATCGAAGCCGACATTCAGGCCGATTTTGATGCGGCCTACGAGGCGATCCTCCAATTGCCCAAAGGCGCGCGGCAGGGCGTGTACCTGGCGTACGTATATTACTGCACTTTGTTCAATAAAATAAAAAGTCTGCCCGCCGCCCGCGTGCAGGAAGAGCGCATTCGCGTACCCGACAGCCGCAAATTGGCCCTTTTGGCCCAAACCTACGTCAAGTTCCGAATCAGTGCGCTAACCGCCTCACTGTGGTAGGTTACTCGCGCAGGTACCTGTTTTCCTTTTAGCGCAAATGCCCCCAAACCTTGCCATCGTCCCCAATTATTCGCTACTTTGTTGAAAAGTTTTCCACTACGACACAATCAACTCAGCCGACGGGGTTTTGTATGAAAAAAGCAATGATCTTCTTGATTCTGGCGATAGGGTGGAGTAGCTGTACGAAAGAAGAATCCCTGGGCATAGGGTACCCCCCGCTGGTAGGTAGCTGGAAGCTGGTGCAGAAAAACGTGTTCAACGATTCGGTCTATGTCCGGAAAACCATCGAAAACCCCGCCCTGCATATCCTCACTTTTGCTAGTGACGGTACTGTCTCTTCTATGGGGGAAGAAACAAGCTACTACCGTAGCAGCCAATATTACAAAGTGGATTCCGTCCGGTTCGTAGGGCAGCGGGTGGGCTTCATCGTGGGCACCATCTACCCTGCCTTTTACCAGGGCCTGACCCTGAAAGGTGATTCGCTCCGGCTCTCTCCCTGCCCCAACCGCGCGTGCGATCTGGTATTTATAAAAAGTAGATGAGGAAACATTTTTTAGTAGGATAGACTGGATTGTGCCTTTTTTATCCAAAAAAATGCCATTTCAGATGAGGTACCGTACCCTACCTTTGTGTCTGGAAAGCATTCCCTGCATCACCTAACTACTTCCTATCCTTGAAAATTGCTGTACCCAAAGAAACTAAACCCTTCGAACGGCGCGTGGCCCTCACGCCCGATGTGGTCAAATCACTCCAAAAAGCCGGTTTTACGTGTCTGATCGAAACCGGGGCTGGCACCAATTCCTATTTTTCTGACGAAGCCTACCAACAGGCCGGGGCCGGCATTACGGCCGACGCTGCCGCCACCTATGCCGCTGCCGACGTGGTATTGCGGGTCAATGCCCCCACCGAAGCCGACGTGGCGCTGATGAAGGAAGGTACCATACTGCTTTCCTACCTCTACGCCTACACCATTCCGGCGGTTGTAGACGCTTTGAACAAGAAGAAAATCACGGCTTTCTCGATGGACGCGGTACCCCGCATTTCGCGCGCCCAGAAAATGGACGCGCTGAGCTCGCAGGCCAACCTGGCGGGCTACAAAGCCGTGCTGTTGGGTGCCAACGCGCTGGGCAAAATATTCCCGCTGATGATGACCGCCGCGGGTACCATCACGCCTTCGCGGGTATTGGTGTTCGGAGTGGGCGTAGCGGGTCTACAGGCCATCGCCACGGCCAAGCGCCTGGGCGCGGTGGTGGAAGCCACCGACGTGCGGGCCGAAACCAAAGAACAGGTCGAATCCCTGGGTGGACGCTTCCTGCAAGTGGAAGGCGCGGAAGGCGTGAAAGTGGAAGGAGGCTACGCCAAGGAAGTTTCCGCTGAATACCTCCAAAAGCAACAAGCCCTCATCAAAGATCGCATCAAAGATGCCGACATAGCCATCACGACCGCGCTGGTCATTGGCAAAAAAGCCCCGGTGCTGATCACCGAAGAGATGGTGAAAAGCATGAAAACCGGCTCGGTGATCGTGGATATGGCCGTGGAATCGGGCGGTAACTGCGAACTCAGCGAGTTTGGTACCACTGTCGTCAAGCATGGCGTGACCATCATCGGTGAGGCCAACATACCTTCTTTGCTACCCGTCAACGCCAGCGAACTCTACGCCAAAAATATTTCCACCCTATTGCTGCACTTAGCTAACAAAGACGGCTTCAAGTGGGAAATGGACGAGGACGTGACCAAAGGGAGCCTCATCACCCACGAAGGCGAGCTGGTACACGGCTTTACGAAGGAAATACTGGCGAAGAGTAAATAAGTGGTAGTACAGAAGTACCTGAGTACAAAAGTACCTAATTGGTTGCGAAGAACACCCTGGAAACTTTTCACTTAACTACTCCTGTACTCCTGAACTTTTGTACTAAAAATCATCACCCTACACCCCCCCAACCATGTCAATCGAAAATTTTATATTCCTTCTTTATATTCTGGTACTGGCCAGTTACTGCGGCTTCGAGCTAATCGCCAAGGTACCCCCAACCTTGCACACGCCGCTGATGTCGGGTTCCAACGCCATTTCGGGAATCACCATTGTGGGCGCGATTCTCTGCGTCCGCGAGGGCGAAATCAGCAAGTACCTCGGCATGGCCGCCCTCGTGCTGGCTACCATCAACGTGGTAGGCGGCTACGCCGTGACCGACCGGATGCTGCAAATGTTCAAGAAAAAGAAATGACATAGGAAGCTGGATAGTTGACGTTGGATGCCAGACATTTGACAAGAGAAGCCAGTATTTTCATTTCTTTAGATAAACCCCCACTTTGTCCCTTTACCACTCAGGAACTTTGCCACTCAAAATATGAACATCCTTATACAAATCACCTACCTCATCGCCACGATTCTGTTCATCGTGGGTATCAAGAAACTCAATAAAACCTCGGAGGCACGCCAGGGAAATATCCTGTCGGCGGTGGCGATGCTGCTGGCGGTACTGGCCACGCTGGTCGATTCCCAACTCCTCACGCCCATCGAAACATTCAGTTGTATGCTACTTGGCGGAGCGATCGGTTTAATATGGGCGCGTCGCGTCGAAATGACCCAAATGCCCGAGATGGTGGCGATTTTTAACGGATTTGGCGGGGCCGCTTCACTCTTCGTAGCGTTCTCCGACTACTGGACCCGCGCCGTGGAGCAACCTACCTTATCCACCGATCTTATTACCATCATCAGTATTCTGCTTTCGGTACTCATCGGCGGTATCACCTTCACGGGTTCGCTGACCGCCTACGGCAAACTGAGCGGCAAAGTAAGCGGTAATGCCATTGTATTCACCGGACAGCACATGCTGAATCTGGTATTTCTGCTATCCGCCGTGGCCTGCGGTGTACTGGTGGCAATCAATACGGGTTCGGTGACGGCGATGATCGTCATGGGCGTCATCTCGTTGGTACTCGGGATCCTGGTGGTGATTCCCATCGGCGGAGCCGATATGCCCGTCGTGATTTCGCTGCTCAACTCTTACTCCGGAATGGCGGCCTGTACCACAGGTTTTGTCCTGAACAACAGCGTGCTGATCGTAACGGGTGCGCTGGTAGGTGCATCAGGAATTATCCTCACCCAGATTATGTGTAAAGCCATGAACCGTTCGTTGGTCAGCGTATTGCTGGGGGGCTTCGGAGCTACCTCGGGTGGCGGTGGTGCGGCCGGTGCCGGTAACGCCAGCGATATGGTGATCAAAGAAGTAGGGGTAGAAGAAGCCGCTATGATTTTTGATTCAGCTTCGTCGGTGATCGTGGTACCCGGTTACGGCATGGCCGTGGCGCAGGCGCAGCACGTAGTTCGTGAGATGATGGATTTGCTGGAGAAAAAAGGCATTAACGTGCGCTTCGCGATTCACCCCGTAGCGGGCCGGATGCCTGGCCACATGAACGTACTGCTGGCCGAGTCGAATGTGCCCTACGACAAGTTGATCGAAATGGAGGAAATCAACGACGACTTCGGCAATACGGACGTAGTACTCGTAGTAGGCGCCAACGACGTGGTGAATCCCGCTGCCCGCACCAATCCCGCCAGCCCAATCTACGGAATGCCCATCCTGAACGCCGACAAAGCCCGCACGGTGATCGTGAGTAAGCGCTCAATGGGGGTAGGGTACGCCGGCATCGAAAACGAACTCTTCGGCTACCCCAATTGCCTCATGCTGTTTGGCGATGCCAAATCGACTTTGACGAAGATGGTGGGGGAGTTGAAGGAGATGTAGGGGTGTTGTTATTGGGTAGAGTATAGCTCTTGCAGTATTATGCCGAAAATTCCGACAATACGGAAAGTACGACATGAAAAGTACTATCCCTTCTTTAATAAGTTCAAAACAATACAAAAAGTACGACAAAACTTTCGCATATACAGGAGTTATGCCTCATTCTATGACAAACGACCGTATTAAATATCAACGTAAGTCAAAACTTAAACACTTGACTTAATGAAAATAACTAATGAAATTATATACGCTGTTATTCATTGCCATCAAAAAGCTTTTTTAAAAAAGGTTCAAGTAAATCAATTACCCCAAACAGAATTTCAAACTGTTTTTGAAACACTAAAACAAAAACAATATTCAGCAATTCAAACAAGACTTTCATTAAATTCAAATTTTCAGAATATTGATTATTCATCTGATTTAAAATTAGAAAAGGGCAAAACCTACCTTCAGGTTTCATTTAAAAATAAGGAAGTAGATTTGAGATTGGACGGAATTTATTATGACCAAAAAAACAGTTTTACACCTATTCTTATTTCTCCGTTTGAGAAAGTTAAAAAATCTGACAAACTATTCATTGCATTACAATCTCATTTCCTAAAACATAACTTTAACCTCAAAATTGAGAGAGCCACTATAATGTTTGGCAATCATCAGAAAAGCACAAAAATAATATTGAGCAACTTCTCAAAAGATGTAAAGAAAACCATTGCTACGATTGACCAAATTCAAAAAATTGAAACACCTCCAGTATTTTATAAAATCAGCCATTGCCAAGTTTGTGAGTTTAACCCGATATGTAGCAAAAAACTACAAGAAAGAGATGATTTGAGCCTTTTGGGAAATTTAAAATCCAAAGAAATTGAACAGAAAAATAATAGAGGTCTTTTTTCGGTAAAGCAATTATCATATACCTTTCGGCCGAAAAAAAATCCGTACCAAAGGCGGAAGTTTTTGCCTGAATTAAAGGCATTGGCAATTCGGGAGCAAAAAGTTTTTATCCAAAAATTACCCGAGTTAGAGAAAAAGGAAACGGAGATATTCTTTGATATTGAGGGCATTCCTGACCGAGATTTCTATTATCTGATTGGAGTAATCATCAAAACAAAAAATTCAGAAACAGAATACTCGTTTTGGGCTAATGACATTTCCGAACAACAAGGTATTTTCATACAATTCATTGATTTGCTAAACGCCCAAAATGATTTTATTCTTTATCATTACGGTTCTTATGAAATTCAGGCTTTAAAACGAGTTACCAAGAAACTACCTTTGCCCTATGAAAACAGAATAAAGAAAATCATTGAGAATTCGTTCAATATTCTTGCACTATTTTCCAACGATATATATATTCCAACATATACCAACGGACTAAAAGATATAGCCAACTACTTGGAATTTAATTGGACAGACGAAAAAGTATCGGGATTGCAAAGTATTATTTGGAGGTACAATTGGGAGTTGAAGCCTACAATCAGCCTGAAAGAAAGATTGACGACTTATAATATTGAAGATTGCAGGGCTTTGATAAAGGTTCAGGAGTGGTTGAATACAACATTTGATGTGCCTAATGAGAAAATTCAGAAAGTAGCAAATATAAAAAGTGATAGTTATCACAAATGGGGCAATACAAAATTTGAATTATCTTCATTAGATGAAATAAATAAGTATGCACACTTTGATTATCAACAACAAAAAATACTATTAAAGTCCAACAGAGTTGTAGAAAATGCAGTAAAAAAGAAATCTTTAGCCAAAAAACATAGAAATAAAATAGACAAAATAATCTTCCTATATCCAGATATATGCCCAGTATGTAATCAGAATTCCGACAATTTTGAATTAGTAAAAAGAGGAGAAATGGTAAAAGTAGATATAAAACATACAAAGAATGGCATAAGGAAAATGATAACACTTTATAAAGGCGGACAATATAAGTGCTATCATTGCAAAAAAGTATTTAGCCCACAAAAACTAAAAAAAGAACCTTCATATGGCGATAATTTAATTGCCTGGGTAACCAATTTGCAAATTCAGTATAATATAAGTTGTGCAAAAACTGTTGACATCATAAAGGACTCTTTCAATATCCAAGTTTCAGTAACTAAAATATGGGAATTTAAACCTTATATGGCAAATAAGTACAAAGAAACTTATGATGAAATTACTTCAAAGATTATTTCAGGCGATTTATTACATGTAGATGAGACAAAATCAAGTATCAGAGATGTACCATCAGGTTATGTATGGGTATTTACAAATA
The DNA here is from genome assembly GCA_038204185.1 of Cytophagales bacterium. Taxonomy (GTDB): domain Bacteria; phylum Bacteroidota; class Bacteroidia; order Cytophagales; family Spirosomataceae; genus Salmonirosea. Next base: position 10,210 of record JBBRDE010000058.1, on the reverse strand, counting down.
TGGATTCTGTTTTTTACATTTTTAAACAAAATAGAGAGGCTGATTTCCTTAAAGATATGTTAAGCGACTTCAAAGGTGTATTAGTTTCTGATTTTTACACTGGGTACGATGCTATTTCCTGTCCACAACAAAAATGTTTGATACATTTAATCAGGGATTTAAACAATGATTTATTGAAAAACCAATTCAACATTGATTATAAAAACTTTGTATCCAATTTTAGCGATTTGCTACAAGAAATCATCGGTACAGTGAATAAATATGGACTAAAAAAGAGAAATCTAAACAAACACAACAAAGATGTAAACCGTTTTTATTCCCATTATGTTGATAAAAAATCTAACAATGAACTTTTACTCAGTTATCAAATAAGATTTCAAAAAAATAGAGATACGCTATTCACTTTCTTGAATTACGATGGTATTCCTTGGAACAACAATAATGCAGAACACGCTATTAAACCCTTTGCTTATTATAGAAGAGATAATGAAAAACAAGTCACAGAATTAGGAATTAATGACTACTTAATTCTTCTAAGTATTCAACAAACTTGTAAATACAGAGGTATAAATTTCTTTGAGTTTTTAAAATCGGGTGAAAAAAGCATTTATGACTATTCAGAAAAATAACCGTTTCAACTTTTATAGTAACATTATTCTCAATCCATTGTTTTGTTGCAAATAGTTACTAAATTTTCGACAAAATTAAAGTATAAAAATATTCAAAAGGGTTGAAATACAGGTATTTGAAAAGATAAATCGAAACCGGCTTGCCCCGATTTGTAATCAGGGCTTATATCTGCGCCGCGTTTGTAACGCGATCCGCGCATGGGTGGTCAGCGACAGGGTAGCCAATCGCCCAAATCAGAGAATAGGCATCAAGCAAATAACTCATAGTCCGAGAAATTCTTCTTCGGTCATCTTGAGGTCATCCGTAAAGATCGCTTTTCCTTTTCCCTGCAAAATCCCCAGCTTGCGTATACGCTCAGACTTGGAGACGAGGTAGGCTATAATCTCCTTCAAAACTTCTGAAAATCGGGATTTCAATTTTCCTGCCGTAAATGTTTTCATGTTTGTCTTTTTACGAGGGTCCCCTATTCCCCAAAAACTCAAACAACAACACAACTCCCTCTCCCAACTCGATCTGGTCCCCGGAGGCGAGGGGGTACCCTACCCCTGGAATATCGGCCCGTTCCACACGATCGTCCGGATGGATGATCTTGGTTTTGTTGCCACTGGCGGGGAGGCCCCCGGGATCCACCATGAGCACATACCGCCTCTGAGCTGTATCGCAGCGAATGGTCGCGTGAGCCCGGCTGACGGCTCTGTTTCCAGCACCCTTGGCAGGGTCAAAACCGGGATCGTCTTCATTCAACAGGACGATATGGTTAATTCTTACCCGACCCGACGCGGCCTGCGTGGTATGTCCACGTCCGATGAAAAAGGTGGTCGCCTGGGTCGAATCTAGCAGGTACTCGTCGTGCTCCGTTTGCCCCAATAGCGTCGTGATACGGGCCTGAACCGGTACTATATCGGGTTTGGATTTATCAATAATCGTTAGACTCAGATTTCCTTCCTGAAAGGAGGCCACGGGCAATTCGTCCGTAAAAAAGCTGTATTCAAAGGGCCAGTTCCTGGGGAGGGAAATGTAATTATCGGCTAGCTGACGGATAAGTTCTTCCTGAAATTTGCCCGGCTGATTCGCCCACAGCACCACTCGGTAGAGTTCTTCCTCCTCGGGATTTTTGCATAAAATCCCCAGCCGAAGCCCTATGGGAGCCGTATCGGGCTCGTTCTGATAGGCTCGGAGCTTACGAACAATGAACCGGATAACCCGTTCCCTCTGGAGGCCCGCCGGGGGAGGGCCGGCTGGCTCCCGCGTGGCTTGAACGTGGGTAGGTACATCGCGTTTCGCTGACTCAGCCGGGGGTGCGGGTGGTGTCGGTACTTCCGAAGATGTAAATCCAAACAGTGTTTTGAGTTTATTCAGTAGGCTCATACGAATATAGGTTGTTTAAAAGCTACCCAGGTACCCTTGTTCTTTTAGAATGGGGGCTATGGTGGTGTTGGCCAGCCGGATGGCTTCAGACGACGATTTGCCCAACTCGATTCGAACCACCACCACGGTATGGGAGCGACCATTCGGGGTAGGTGAGAAGAAAACATACCAGCCATCGTTCTTCTGTTCGCCCTGCACGATCCGTTGTGGGGTACCTGTTTTGCCAGCCACCCGTACACCGCTGATTTTGCTGCGGCCTCCCGCCGGGCTCGACTGCGCAATCATGAATTGTTCCAGTTGGTTGGCGGAATCGGCCTCACGTGCCACCCGCTTGCCAGCTCCAACGGGTTGCTGTTTGCCGGCCCGCCCCACCACATAGCGCGACGGCTGCAGAACCCCCTGATTGGCAATGGCGCCGGCCATACGGCCCAGGGAAGCGGGGGTGGAAGTCAACTGTCCCTGTCCCCAGGCCAAACCAGAAAACTCGCTGCGGTACCGTCTTGGGTAGCGCCGACTTTGGTACAGGTTGCGTCGTACCACGAAGGACGAGTCGCGCCAGTGCTGACGGATTTCAGTGCGTTCGGCCTCGGTGTGGGTATCCGTGAAAGAGTACCCACCCATGAGGTCGATATTCATGCCTGTAGCCAGATACAGGTCGGCCATTTCGTTATCCAATGCGAGTTCGTTGGCTGCCCGGATAAAATAGACGTTGCTCGATCGTACAATGGCCGTCTTCATATCTACCCACTGGCCACAGGGCTCCGATTCGCGGGCTCCCCGCCGGAATATCTCCCCACAGGAAATCAAATACCGAACTGCAGAAGCTTCCGGCCCTAGTTTATTGAAAGCGGCTGTGGCGGTCAGTATTTTGGCCGTTGAGCCGGGGGCCGTGGCATAGGTCATGCCCAGATCGCGCTCGGTTATAAGGTAAGGTAGATCCATCCGCTCCCGAGCGGACAGTTCCATCACTTCGGGGGTTTTGAGATTGGGCAAAGGATGCATGGCCGATGCCAGTACGTCCCCTGATCCAGCGTCCAGTACCACTACTGAAAGCCGCTTGTCCTGGTACTCGGACTGCGCCAGGGCCTGCTGCAACGCCACCTGAAGACGGGCGTTTACGCTCAGGTGCAAATCGCGGTTCTGAGCTTTGCGGCGGGCTACCTCTCGGCTGTCCAGCCCGGCGCGCAGCGCCGGGGCCAAATCCCGGTAATCGTAGCTGGACAGCGTGCGGGCAGTCTGCACAACCGGGCTGAACCGGTCAGCCCGGTACTTGGTGGCCAACAGGGTATCCTTGTGGGGGCGGCTACTGAAGCCGCGTAGTTCACTGAAATGGGCGGCCTCGGCATAGTACCCATTACCTTGTCCCCAAAACAACTGCGTGTTCAAATCGCCGATCCAAAAAAACATATGTTCCCCGAAGGGATAGAAACGCGTTCGCCGTTTTTTTTGCATACCAGCTTTAATCTGCTCGGCTTTTAGACCACTGCGTTGCAGACGATTGAGCTGCTTCGTGACAATTCCAGCCGAACTGGTGGCCAGTACCAGGCCATTCCGGTCGTAGATCGTGCCCGAAGACAATACCTGGGAGAGCCGTTCGATCCGGGGGTTGTAGCTGTAAATGGGGTCGCCGTTGCGGGTTACCACCCGCGCAGGGCGCACGATGTACTCGTTGCCCCGCCAGCCCACAATCGGTAACAGCTGGACAATCAGAATCACTACACCTACCAAGAACCCCGCAATACCCGCCATAAGTACTGTATCGTAGTTTTTCTGCAGGTACTGGCGCTGCTCGACCTGGCCGGGCCGGTGCGCCACGCTGAACACGACACCCATAGCCATGAGGTTCAAAATCAGCGAGATTTTGCCATAACTAAGAAAAGGTACACTGATGCCCGTGAGGGGTAACAAACCGATGGAGCCACTGGCAATAATCAGAAACTGTACTCCGGTAGCAATGGCTATGCCCGATACAAGGAAAAAACTAAATGGCTGACCGGCCCGGCGGGCATGCAGGAAAGTCCGGTGCAAAAGCATCCCCATCAGCAGGAACACGGCCATCAATCCCAATCCGCCCAGCTCTTCTCCTATGCTCGGTAAAATCATGTCGGTGTGGGCTGCGGGCATGGCGTTGGCAAAACCCTTCCCGAGGCCTTGTCCTGTCCACCCGCCGGATGACAATGACCAGAAACTGTGGGCCAGGTGATCGCCACCGTACACGTCGTTGTTCCAGGGGGCGAGCCACATCGCCTTGCGGTCGGCCAGCCGGTTGCCGACAAAGGGCAGCTGATCACCGAAGGCAAACAGGGCCATCACGAGCAAAAGCAGGACCGGAGCCTCTGTAAGCAACGCCGCCCAGCCCAACACGGATTTTGAACGTGCCTCGCCCCTCCAGAACATGTAGCCCGTCAGGACAACCAGGCTAAGGAGCGTGGCAATACCGCCGGGCAAGAGCCACAGCGCCACTCCATACCCGAGTCCGGTGGCAAGCGTTAGCAGCAGGTTTCCCCGGGCAATACTATAAAATAGCAGAAAGGTAAAGCAAACCACCAACGCCGGTCCCATGTCACCCAGCAGCAGGTAGAGTAGCATAAGAATCCCCGATCCGGCCAGGGCACCAAAGCTCACTTTAAAACGCCACCGTAAATCGGGAAGTTGCCGGATTTGCTGTTCGTGTGCTGCGAAAAAGCCCGCAAAAAACAGCAGCAACAAATACTTGGTGATTTCGCTGGGCTGGAACGTAATGCCGAGCACCGACAGGTTCACCCGTACGCCGCTCCCTTCGGGCCCCGACCCCAGTACCAACGTCAGGGCGGCCAGCCCGATGGCCAGTACCAGCCACGTCCAGCCGGATAGCCGGATAGCATTGCGCGTGTAAAAAGTGAACAGCCAGTCAAACTTCCAATTGGCATACACACGACCTACATTGAGTTGCGATAAAAGTACCATCCCGGCCAGACCCGCTGCAATCCCCTGCAAGGTCTGCCAGGCGTGCAGGGTATCCCGGAGGGGATCCTGGATAGCCAGTAGTGTAAGTACCGATATGCCTGTTAGCAACATCAAGACAGGCAAAAGCAAAGGGTCGGGGCTGAAGCCACGGAGGGACCAAAAAACTTGTACAAGCCAGAATGACGAAAGAAAAAAAAGAACAATCAACCAGAATTGTCCGATAAAGGTCGTGGGCGTCCGCACCACCAGCGCATGATCACTTTTAAGTTGTCCGTACACAGTTGATCCAATAAGGCGTAAGTCGTGCGGACGGGCAAAAAAATCATAAGTCTGGTCGCTGCTGAGCCTACTGGTTCCCCGCCGGGAGCCAAACTCAAAGCCGGGCTTAAGCGCCACCACGCTATATCCCCGATTCGGAGAAAGACCGGTAAAGCGAAATTGACCCATAGCATCCGTACGGGCATAGGTGAGCTGCTCGGGAAGCGTGTCGGGTTGGGCAGAGGCGGGGTGATGCTTGAGTTGTATCAGGATACCCGGCATGGGTTGTTCGTCCTGCCTGACCTGCCCCGAAATCATCAGCATGCCGCGCCCCAGGTCGGCGGTGGGCGGATAGGCAATCGGGTCGGATAGTTCACGGACATACAGGGCGGAATCAAAGCCCATTTGCTGACGAGAGATTTCCAATCGGCTCTGGAAGTCTACCCCACCTACCGGACTACGCCAGGGTAGGGGGGCTACCACTGCAAATGCCCGTTTGTTAATGGAACCCAGATTATCGGGTGAGCCCAGACGCTGAAGTTTGGAAGATAGCGAATCGGCAATCAAAGTTATGTCCTTTGGATCGCTGTAGTAGTCGCCGCTCCTAATTAGCTGGCTTATTGAAGCGGGCTTCAGTCCTGCCTGTAGCGTCAGGGCTTCGTGCTGTAACAAATTTTGGCGGGTTCTATCTAAATCCGGCAATAAGTTGAGGTACAGCCGCCCGAACAGCAGGAGAAGTATTAGTGATGCACTCAACAAGTAAAGGTGTCCATTCTGACCAACAGTGGTTTTCATGTAGGCGCTTAGCGGTAAAACAGGATTAGCCTGGTCAATTAGTTGAGTAACTTTATTTCCGGGTTAGCTACGAGCGAATCCAGTTCCCGGGAGAATGAGTAGTCGACAATCGAGGAGGTAAGCCGGGTACCCCTTTTGCTGTTGGGAGCACTTTTGTTGAGGGTGGAATTAGGGCCCACCGGGCCGAAGTACACCCGCTCCGAGTTATACAAATCCCCCTTCCCCTTGTAGTAATTAACCAGGACTGTAACAGAAGCAAACGCAACCGGGCTCGGATTGCGCAGCTGGAGTTCCACATCCCGAATCCCTCCCACTATCCCCACCCGGAAATGGGTAGTCTTTACGCTAAGCGTTTTGGCTGCCGCCACAGCCTGTTGGCGAAGCTGTTCCCGGCGCTGTCGGGCCTCTTCTGCCTGCGTTTTTTGGATGGCCGTACTGTCTACGGTACCTTTTTCTATCGCCTGATTGTCCTCCGCGGTCAGGCTATCCGTTAGTCCAGAAATCGACCCGGGTTTGTCAAAAGCGTAGTAGAGGCCAACGACCCCAAGCAAAACCCCGAGCACCAGCAACACGACCAGGGTGGGGCCACCCATGGTAGAGTGCCGTTTTTTTTGTGACCGATCGGATGAAACAGCCGACGGTTCAACTTCGGGTACTTCCGCCGATGAGGACTTGAAATCAGTGGTTGAGAGAGAATGATCGACCGGTTTACTGCGGTCGGCCTGAAGATAGTTCAATTCGGCCTGTTTGAGTCGCCAAATGAGCTCGTCGGGATCGCAGAGGCGATTTTCGGCCTTTTTTTGCAGCAAGTCCCGCAGCAAATCGGTGAAGGAGCCGCGAGGCTGGTCGTGTGCATCCACGGTTAGAGCGGGCGGGGGCTCGGTCAGTACTTTATTCATGAAGGTCACGATCCCCGTTTGATCACCCAGGGCAAATGGCACACTTCCGTGCAGGCACTGGTACAGCACCACTCCGAGCGAATAGTAATCGCTCGCCACTCCTACCGCCTTCGGGTCGTTAAACTGCTCGGGTGACGCATATTCGTAGGTCATCAGTGATTGACCGGTCAGGGTATTCGATTGCTCATGCAGACGGGCTACCCCAAAATCGGTCAGTAAGAAATGCAGCTCGCCACTGGGCAGTGGCCGAAAAAGAATGTTTTCCGGCTTGACATCGCGATGAATGATCCCTTGCGTGTGGATAGCCTTGAAGGCACTGGCCATTTGCAAGCCTAGCCGAACCGTAGTAGGTACATCAATCTGTTTTTGGCCAGCTATGAGCTGTTGCAAGGTACCCCCCTCGATGAGCTCCATCACAATGTAGGGGAGTTCTGCTTCCAGCCGCACTTCCTGCACTCTGACAATATTCGGGTGGGCGATGCTGGTCATGATAGCCGATTCCCGCTGAAATCGCTGGAGGGTTTCGGCATCGGTGTTGAGGGCAAAATGCTTGATGGCCACCAAATCCCCCGTAGCCACATGGCGTGCCTTAAGGATTCGGGCGTTACTGCGGCCCAACTCACTCAGCACCTCGTAGCCGGGAAACCGTGCATCAAATCGGACTGTAGACATCAATGGCGTAACTTATCCTTATGGGTGTGTATAGAAAAACGTATGCGATGGCACTCTAAATTGTATCCATCGAAAAACGAGGCAAAAAAATAATTCCAATCGGTGCTAAACAGCTTAAAGTTAATCAACTTGAAACGCAATTACAATTTGACCATTACAGTTCCTACTCGATCGGTTTACGGCCGGAAGTACTGCGTCGGCTCCCGGGGGTACCTGTAATTATTGTATAGCGAAAAGTATTTTGCCGCATAAGGGTACCTACGGGAAAATCCCCAGAGGTAAGGTACACGTTGATTAATTAAGGTATACGTTGATTAATTTTAGTGTCGCCCCCGGTGCCATCTCAAAATTTTTCGCAAATCCTTTGATCACCACATTTTCAATAAGTGCTGTTTCCGAAGCCGTTACCCGCAGGGCGGCCTGCTTGCGGATCGTATCTGCTGGCATCAGCACCGTCAGACGAGGGTCACCAATAATGCTGTTCAGAGAGTCAGACAGGAGTAACGGTGTAGCCAGCCAAAACGTATCGGCCGGCAGCACCAGCCGATGGTCCTGACTTCGATACGCGGAACGTACCAACGAGTCAAGGCGCGTTTCTCCATGCCCGAACGCCCCTACAGCCCCGGACTGCTCACCCATATTAAGACTATCCGTATACGCCCGGGCCGATTGATCCGAAGGGCGGTACTGGTACCAGGCGAATACCGACAAACCCCCTGCCAAAAAGCCGAGTAGGGTAAGCCACAATGCCCCAACCCGCCGTTTGGTGGGGGTAGGTGAATTTTCACCAGGAGTCAGGAGTGAAATTTCCGATTGCGGCAGGATCGAATGGTTTGGCGGGACTGGAAGTCCGGCGTCGGTCTTACCATTTTGGGCCAGCACCACCGTGATGTTATCGTGCCCTCCCTGTTCATTAGCCAGCCGAATGAGTTCGGTCAATGCTACCTCGAGCGTGAGAGACTGGACCAGGACGTTCCGAATCTGCTGCTGTGTAATCATATCGGTGAGACCATCGCTGCACAGAAGAAGTTGGTCTCCCGGCAGGAAATCCGTTTGTCCCGACTCCAGAAAGTCGGGGTCATCTACCCGATGGGCGGTCAAGCCTACTTCGCGCAGAATTTCGTTGCGGCGCGGGTGTCGCATCGCCTCCGTTTCTGTCAGTTCGTTGGCATCTTCCCGTGCCCCGACCGCCGAATGGTCGTGGGTGAGTTTTTCGAGGATACCCTGCCGGTAGCGGTACAGCCGGGTATCACCTACGTGAACGAAGTACAATTGGCCGGATTTGCTGTCAGCTACTGCGGCAGTCAATACACAGCACATCTGAGCCAGTCGGTGGTCCTGTCGTCGTTGGGCATCAATTTGGTTGTTGGCAAACACAACGGCCTCCCGAATCATCGACAGGGCATCCCCGTTGGGTTTAGTCATATATTGTCCGATCGACTCTTTGGCGATGGTAGCCGCCCTTTCGCCTCCGGCATAGCCACCTACCCCATCAATCACCGCCAGCAAAGCGCTGGATTCCGACCATAGGGTCGAGCAGATAAATGTATCCTGGTTGTCGGTTCGGTGCCGACCTACATCGGTCAGGCCGACCATGGTTAGTGTGTTCATTCAGCAAAAAATGCGTAATTCAATGACGGATGGACTATTGGCTTCCTAACGCGGTAAATCCCGAAAATGCTGGATCACCAGAAATAATACAAGCCCGAACAAAAGACAGACAAGCAGTGCGTCGATCATAACCTTAGGTATTGGCCTGAAAGTGTAACGTAACCATACTATTGAGCAAAATCTGCGCTTTATCGGGTAGGGGATGCCACTGGGGGTCAGTGGGTTCGCTACGGGGAATGAGCCGTTCGTTTAGCCGGGTTTCATTCCAGCTGAACGAAGCGACCTGAAAGGCATGGCTATTGTCATTGTATCGAATCCGCAGGTGGGGATTCGATACATACGCTGATTCGAGTAGCAGGTAGTTGGGGAAATGCTGGTTGTCGGGCTCTTTCCGGGCCACAACAATCTCCCGGTCGCGCATCAGGTAGGTATCTTCCCGGTTCAGTTCCGCAATATGATACTCGATCCGGGCCAACCCTTCGCCCAGGCTTGGGGGTAGCCGGGGGGTACCTTGTGTAGCGGAGCCTACCCTGGAAGCAGTAACGCTGGGGGCGGGCGGTGGATTAAAAGTGAATTTGACCACAAAAGCGCCCGGCTCGCGAAAGGCAATATTCTGGAAGGTATTCGGGTCGACATCCACTTTTTCAAAACGGTTGGTTTGTTTTACGCGCCGCGTCACGTTCACTTTTTCCGGCGACTCGACCCACCCGTTGCCGGGCAGGATTCCCGTCAGAGCGCCTACCACCTGCACATCCGGGGGTTCAATGGGTTCTCCATTGAATTCCCGCCCCCCCCCGAACTTAAAAAACCAATGAGAGGCCACGGGTGCTATTCGCTCATAGTCTGCCCGGTGTGTTTCTATGATAGCCCTGAAAGCATCCACGGCCTCGTTGACAATAACCGGGAAAGCATTCTGACGGTCTTCGTAGGTAGTGGGATGCAGGATGATCAGAAAATGCGCATCGAAAAGCATGCTGGTTCCGACGGATTCCCGGCTCACGGATTCCTGAAAACAGGCAACAAGTTCATTC